>NZ_CP042913.1:3321657-3621657 GCF_008065115.1 Bythopirellula goksoeyrii
TTCATTTTTAGCTATTCGCTAGCCGCTTTGACATGAGGCTAATCATGGCGATGTAGGTGATCGGCTCACTGGAAGCAGTGGTTTTTTCGTAGTCTTTGCTGTGGCGTCGGTGTCTTGCCAGCCATGCGAATGTGCGTTCGACAATCCACCGCTTGGGCAAAATGACGAATCCTTTCACATTTGCCGGTCGCAGGACCGTTTGAAGGACCCAACCAAAAGTTCCCTTCACCCAATCCGGCAATCCCGAGCGACCGTAGGCCGAATCGCCGAAGACAACTTTTAGCCGACGGAAATGTTCTCCCAGTTGATCCATGACCCATTCGGCACCATATTAGTCCTGGCATTCGGCACTATGTACCACCACTGCCAACAACATTCCCAAAGTGTCAACGGCGATGTGTCGTTTGCGACCAGTAATTTTCTTGCCTGCATCATAGCCTCTCTCTTCTCCCCCCTCGGCGGTGCGGATTGACTGACTATCGACAATGGCCGCCGTGGGAGTGGATTTCTTACCGGCTGCCTTACGCACTTTTTCTCGCAACCTATCGTGAATCCGTTGCCATACGCCGTCGTTTCTCCAATTCCAGAAGATTCCGTAAACCGTACTCCAATTCGGCAAGTTCTTCGGCAGCATCCGCCACTGGCAACCGGTTCGCACAACATACAAAATAGCATTAATGATTTTTCGTCGATCGATTGGCCGACGCCCCAGTCGCGAACGTTGTGGAAGCAACTGACGAATCAATTGCCATTGCCGATCGGTCAAATCACTGGAATACTGCGTCCTACGTTTCATGCTGCGGCTCCTTCCCAATGGCTGCTACCAAAAGAGGGAGCCGTAGCTGATTTTCGCTAACTTGGCAATTTCAAAACACGCTCTAAAAAATGTGGAGCCTTCACCACTTAAGTATAGCTATTCCCTAATATAGATGGCCGCTTGAATTGTAGCAAATATTGCACATCAAACGTTTCAGGAGGAACGCCAAAAATGACGGATGACTTAGGGATTATCTTGAGTTCCAACTTCATGTGATGCCTCGTCAGCTCACTCTATGCCTAGGCGCTCCTGCATTTGCTCCAGCGGAACTCCCTTGGTTTCGGGGACCATTGTCAGAACCCAGATTAGTTGCAGGATCATCATGCCGCAGAAGAAGGCAAACACGGTCCCTGCCGGGAAGGCAGTTACCATCCGTGGGAAAAATAAGGTCAACAGGGCGGCAAAGATCCAGTGAGTGAAACTTCCCAGAGATTGGCCGGTAGCTCGATACTGATTGGGGAAGATCTCGGAAATGAACACCCAGATTACCGCTCCTTGTCCCACGGCGTGCGCAGCGATAAATGCGAAGATGCAGGCCGGCACAATCGAAAACGTCTCCGAGTAAAATGCCCAGGAGCACAATCCGAGTGACGCGATATATCCCAGTGAACCGATGATGAGTAGGGTTTTCCTTCCCAGTCGGTCAATGAGGTACAGTCCGACGAACGTGAAAATAAGATTTGTGATCCCAATGCCTACCGATTGGAGCAGTGCTGCCTGTGCTCCCAATCCAGTCAACTCAAAAATGCGTGGTGCGAAATACAGTATTGCGTTGATGCCAGAGAGCTGATTGAAAAACGCAATTAAGAACGCCAGGAGAATGGGGACGCGATGCCGCATCGTCCAGAACCCACTCGCAACGGTGTCCTCACGTGCCGCTTGGGAAATCTCTTCCGCTATCGCAGCCACTTTCGCTTCTGAATAGTCCGCATTCACCTGCTGCAAGACTTTCAGTGCTTCTTCGGTGTTGCCTCGGACGCCAATTAACCACCGGGGACTCTCAGGGATTGTCAGGCAAGCCAGCGTATAGAACAGGGCGGGAATCGCCTCCACTGCTAACATCCAACGCCAGGCATGTTCACCGATTCCCTTGAGAAGGAAATTCGACAAGAACGCCAGCAAGATACCGAACACGATATTGAATTGAAACATCCCCGCCAAACGTCCACGAAGATGTGCCGGTGAGATTTCCGAAATGTACAACGGGGAGGCCACGGTTGAGATGCCAATGCCTAAACCCCCAATGAAGCGGGCGATCATGAAGGCCGTCACGTTTTTCGCCAAGCCAGACCAGATGGCCGAGACTAGAAACAAAATGCCAATCCAGATTAACGTCTGCTTGCGGCCATAGCGATCCGCGGGCCAATAGCCGACGAGCGATCCCAGCACAGTTCCCCAAAGTGCAGCGCTGATGGCCAAACCATGCTGTGTGTTGCTCAGTTGCCAGAGTTTCTGGATGGACTGCTCAGCGCCAGAAATCACTACCGTATCGAATCCGAATAACAGTCCTCCCAGGGCAGCGATGATTGAACTGGAGAGAAGAGTTCTTGACGGCTTCATGACAACCATGGTCCCGTGATGGCCATGGTCATTCCACTATGCTGTAAATTGACAAACAAGGTACTCCCATCGGGTGAGAAAGTGCTTCCTGCAAATTCCGTCTGCAAATGATTGCTGGCAAACAGGTAGGGCTTGCCCTCGGGCGTAATGCCAACAATGCGAATTTCCATCCCGGGGTGGTCCTCACATACGATTAGATCTCCCCACGGCGCGACGGTTAGGTTGTCAGCTGCTTCTAGCAGCGCCGAATCGTTGGGCTCGATGAACAATTCGAGCGAATCGCCTTCTTCGCCGGGAATCAGACGCCAGATTTGGCCCGTCTTATTTTCGCCACCGCTGGTACATGCAAAGAAGATCTGTCCCTCGCTGTACCACATCCCTTCCCCCCGTGCGAAGCGGGCTGCGCCATTAGCAAAACCCCGGTAGCGTAGATCATCTTCAGGTGCAGTGACGTCAGTCATATCGATCCAGTCGACGGAATTCTGTTTGCCAATTTCCACAATCTGCTGATCCCAGTTGCGAGTATCGATCGAAGAGACCTCTCTGAAGCGTAGGGCTTGCAACTGGCCTCCGTCGACCAACTTGCCGGGAGTCTTGGGCAAGAATCGGTACAGGAGGCCATCCTCTCGGTCTTCGGTCAGATAGACAATTCCTGTTTCCGGATCGACCGCGATCGCCTCATGATTGAATCGTCCCATATCAACCAAAGGGACAGCAGGAGCGAGTGAAGCTTCGGCAGTAGCGGGTACCTCAAAACAGTAGCCATGATCCTTCTCGATCAGGCTCTCGCCATCGGTTTTCTCACCGGGGCGGATCACTGTTTCTTCGCAAGTGATCCAGCTGTTCCAAGGTGTCGGTCCCCCCGCACAATTGCGCGTCGTACCAGCTAAGGAGAGAAACTCGCGGACCACATTCTGCTTCTGGGTGTCATAAACGAGAGTCGTTGTACCGCCCCGGTGCGGCATCTTATCACCACCTCGATCGTAGAGACGCTCAGCATCTACCTTTTCGAAGAGTTCGTTTAGTTTACCAAATGCGCCTGGTCCCTCATAAGGCATCAACTCATGATTGCGGACAATAATGGTCAAACCATCAGGTCCCTCGAAGGTGGCCATGCCATCGGGTTTTCCTGGAGTGATAAATCCATCACTCATCGGCTGACCACTGGTGGAAATCACTCGATACTTGAAACCTGCTGGCAGATCAAGGATTCCGTTGGGATCGTTTACCAAAGGACCATAGGGGGAAAAAGCGGACGGCTCTTTCCCCCAGACGGTTTCTTGGAACGTTTGACGCAAGGCAAAAAAGCCAGCGGCAAAAGCTGAGGATTGGACCAAGAACGAGCGACGCGATGAACCCATAGGAAACCCTTTGAATCGGCAGCTGGAGACGACTTTTTATCAGTCAATACGTTACGTCAAGGGACTTGAGAATTCAAGTCACTCAATAATAACAGGTAAACTCCGCGTGACGTAGCATATTTCCTGACGGCACACGAAATGAGCCTGCTACTTTGGTAGGTTAATTATTCGCGAAGAGGCTGCGATAGTAGTCAATCGAGCGCTCCAGCCCCTCGTCGAAGGAGATCTGCGGTTTGTACCCCAGCAATTCCTGGGCTAGAGAAATATCGGCGAGACTCTCGCGGACATCCCCGGGTCGCGGATCAGCAAACACGGCTTCAATCGTTGTGCCCAGAACGCGATTGATTGAGGCCACCAAATCCAGCAGCGTGAATTGTTTGCCGGTTGCCACGTTAATTGATTTCCCCACGGCCTCAGGAGATTCAGCCGCAAGCAAATTACCTCGTACGATATCCTCGACGAAAGTGAAGTCTCGGGATTGAAGGCCATCGCCGTACATCGTGGGCCGTTTTCCTTGAAGCATCAGAGAGACAAAGATAGGGATCACTGCCGAATACTCGCTCGTCGGATCCTGTCGCGGGCCGAACACGTTGAAGTAGCGGATCGTAACCGTTTCCAATCCGTATGTCTCGGTAAATGCTTGGCAATAATACTCCGCTGCCAGCTTGGCTGCTGCGTACGGAGACAAGGGCGCTGGTAGATCCTGCTCACTCTTGGCTGGTTGAGGTGTGTTTCCGTAGGCGCTGCT
Source organism: Bythopirellula goksoeyrii (assembly GCF_008065115.1). Taxonomy (NCBI): domain Bacteria; kingdom Pseudomonadati; phylum Planctomycetota; class Planctomycetia; order Pirellulales; family Lacipirellulaceae; genus Bythopirellula; species Bythopirellula goksoeyrii. Next base: position 3,326,144 of record NZ_CP042913.1, read on the forward strand.
CGACCCCGCATACACCACGCGTCGAACGCCACTCTTGCGTGCCGCATCGAGAAGCGTCAAGGTCCCTGTCACACAGGCCGCATTGGTATCCAGCGGAGCGGCTACGCTTCGCGGAACCGAGGCAAGAGCCGCTTGATGGAAAACTAACTCGATACCCTCGACTGCAGTCGCTGCTGCCTGGGAATCAGCAACATCGCCTTCAATAAAATCAATGTTGCCTTCTAAGTGTGCCAGGTTTTCACGTTTTCCCGCACATAGATTGTCGAGAATGCGAACTTCGTCACCTCGTTCAACGAGTGCCGTGGCGATATGCGATCCGATGAAACCCGCTCCGCCAGTTACTAATACCTTCAATTCAGAATCTCCGTCATCTTTCTAGGAATTCCTTCTCAGAACTAGAAGCTAACTTTTATTCCGCAATGAGGCAATCGCAGGAAGAACTCTTCGCGATCCAGGCCCGAGAGGCAGCCTCACAAAAGCTGCCATTTCACTTAAGAACTCGGTCAGTTATCCGCCTGCTTTTGAACATACATGTCGTGATCAGCGGTTGCGAGCAGATCTTCCAAGGCAACTTCAATATCAGCGGCCAGTGCCAGGCCTATGCTTACCGATACCGAGAACGAATTTTGTTCAACCTCTAGTGGAGCTGCTGTGCGAGCCTTTAGCCGCTGGATCACGGGCACCGCTTCTTCGGCAGTTCGAAGTCCAGGCAGGAGAATGACAAACTCATCTCCGCCATAGCGAACCACGAGATCCTCACTGCGAAGGGAATTCTGCCAACGTTTGGCCAGAATCGCCAGGATGCGGTCTCCGCAGGCATGGCCATGCTTGTCGTTGATCTGCTTGAAATCGTCTAAGTCCAGAAACAACAATGCATGGGGACACGGGGCTCCAGGGTTCTTGACTCGCCACTGCTGGCGCCAATCCTCCAACGCCCTGCGATCAGGCAGTCCGGTCACCACATCGGTATAGCTAGCAACTTGGCTGGACTGCTCGCATGGTTGCACCAGCAGCAGATGCCACGTCTGCTGGCCGCTAGCTAGCGGGCTGAGAAGGATCGTAGCCGGGATAGGTGGTTCACCACATCTTTGCAGAATACTTTTCCTAGTAAAGCTCTGAGGTGCAACGATAGATGAAGTGATCTCCGTGAAATCCAGATCGGGAAACAAATCACTAATCTGACCAAGCGAAGTTGAATCGCATTGCTCTCCCATCCATAGTCTCAGCTGATCATTCATTGCCAGGACACAGTTTTCGGGAATATTGAGTACACAAGCTCCCAAAGACAGGGTAGTGTTGCTCGGTAGAAAGCTGCAAGGTTCCATACTCGATTCTCTTAGCTTAGTGCATCTGAGTGAAGACCTTATATTGTAACAGCCTTTTATATGACGAGTTTGTGTTGTGAAGAGAGACTAATTCCCTGCTGAGACATGGGACTCTTCAAGTGGTTCGCCCTGGCATTCTGGAGAGGGATGCGTACATGCTTCGCACATGGTGTTCCCCTGGGAGTCGCGCATGTTGGCCAATCCGCCACAACTTCCCTTGATGCGGCGATTGGAGACGATCACGCCTATGGCCATCCCAGCCAGGGCGATAGCAAACACGAGGATCGTTACCAAAATGGTTGTGCCTGTCACTTCTCTACCTTTTAATTTGCATACAGAAAATTTGAAACGCAGAGTGCACAGAGGCGCAGAGAATATGAGAAGTTCATTTCCCCGTATTACTCTGCACCTCTGCGGCCTTTGCGTTTAACCCTACTCGTTCTACGAAAGCAGAAGTGGCTTGCTGTCCGATCTGGTCATTTGCTTTGCGTATTAGAAACATGGCGGCTACATCATGCTCCACACACCAATCATATCCCTTTTCCTCTCCCATGACCAATAAGGCGGTTGCCAGCGCATCGGCCTCCATACAGGTGTCGGCAACGACCGAAACTGTGGCTACCTGGTGCTGAACGGGACGGCCAGTCGTTGGGTCAATCGTGTGGGAATAGCGGACACCGTCCTGCTCGAAGTAGTTGCGGTAATCTCCCGACGTAGCCAGTGCTGCATCTTCCAATTCCAACACCTCGCGAATTGCACGGCCAGATTCATCGGGCTGTTCGATGCCAATCTTCCAGGGGATGTCTCCCGGTTTTTCTCCCTGGGTACGAACTTCCCCTCCGATTTCCACCATCGAGGATTCGATGCCCTGCTCGGCGAGCAACTCCGTCACGGCATCGACGGCGTACCCCTTGGCCACTGCCGATAGATCGAGATAGACATTGGGGTTGCTCTTGCGAAGGGCAGGGGGATCCAGGCGTGCCTCGACATGGTGGTAGCCGATACGAGCAAGGGCCGCTTCGATTGCTTCGTCATTCGGCGGCTTTCTGCGCCGTCCATCGGGTCCGAAGCCCCAGAGATTCACTGCCGGGCCAACTGTCGGATCGAATGCACCACCAGAATCCTCTGCTACCTGCAGAGCGTAGCGTACAACCTTGGCAGTTTCGGGGGAGACATCGAACCAATCAACTCCCTCGTATTGATTGAACCGAGAGAGTTCCGAATCAGGATCGTAGGTGGACATCTGCCGATTAATCTCAGTGAGTAGATCATCGACGGCCTTTTGAAGTTTGTCTGCCTTAACTTCCAGATCTGGGAACACAATGCTAACTGAATAGCGAGTTCCCATCGTTGGTCCAGAAAATGACTCAAGCTTCGCACCAGAGCCTACCTTCCACATCGCGGCGATAGGAGGAACAATAAGTAGAAACAAGACAATGTATAAGCACCCTTTGTCTTGTTCATGTACATAGAATCTATCCCCCGAAGTCGTCATACGCGATGTTTTCTTTCTCGACACCCAGATCGTCGAGCATCTTAAATACGGCCGCGTTCATCATTGGAGGGCCGCAGATGTAGTACTCGATATCCTCCGGCGCGGGATGGTCCTTCAGATAGTTTTCTAACAGCACCTGATGGATGAAGCCTGTGTAGCCGTCCCAATTGTCTTCGGGTTGCGGTTCAGAGAGGGCGATATTGAATTTGAAGTTAGGAAACTCCTTTTCAATGTCGCGGAAGTGATCGACATAGAAAAGTTCGCGCAAACTACGGCCACCGTACCAGTAGGAGACCTTACGGTTGGTCTTGCGGCGTTTGAAAAGTTCGAAGATATGACTCCGCAAGGGTGCCATACCAGCACCACCACCGATGTAGACCATCTCGGCGTCCGTGTCCTTGATAAAAAACTCACCATAGGGACCAGAGATTGTGACTTCGTCACCAGGCTTACGGCTGAAAATATAGGACGACATTTTTCCAGGGGGCGTGCCGTCTGGGGCACGCGGCGGAGGACTCGCAACACGGACGTTGAGCATGATGATCCCCTTCTCGCCGGGATAGTTGGCCATCGAGTAGGCGCGTGTCACTGTCTCGTCTACCTTCGACACGTACCGCCAAACGTTGTACTTGTCCCAATCGCCGCGGAATTTTTCTTCGATGTCGAAATCCTTGTAGGCCACCTCATGAGGAGGACATTCGATCTGGATGTACCCACCCGCCTTGAAATCGACTTCTTCGCCCTCAGGCAATTCGAGCAAAAACTCCTTGATGAACGTGGCCACGTTTCGATTCGATCGCACCTTGCAACGCCACTTCTTCGTGTCGAAGGCTTCGGGCGGGACTTCGACATCCATGTCTTGCTTGACTGCGACCTGACAAGAGAGTCGCATCCCTTCTCGGGCTTCGAGCTTGCTGATATGGGCCTTCTCGGTCGGTAGAATCTCTCCCCCACCGGAGTGAATGTGCACTTTGCATTGGGCGCAAGTACCACCTCCACCACACGCAGACGAGACAAACACCCCTGCATCCGCTAGCGCCCCCAAGAGTTTACCTCCTGCGGGAACCTGCACTTCCTTCTGCTCGTTGATGCGGATGTTCACATTCCCCGTGGCAACCAGCTTGGCTTTTGCTGCAAGAATCATCAGCACCAAGGCCAATACGACCACGGTAAACATCAACATGCCTATTAAGACTTCAAACATGGGGTTGTCCTTTGTCCGTTGTCAGTAGTCCGTTGTGAGAGGTCCAAGTTATGGCATTTTGCAATTGACCACTGACTACTGACCAATATCACATTCCACCGAACGACATAAATGCCAGGGCCATTAAGCCTGCCGTCATGAAAGTAATGCCTAGGCCTTTTAGCCCGTCGGGGACGTCGCTGTATTTCATCTTTTCGCGAATGCCGGCCAAGGCTGCGATGGCCAGTGCCCAGCCCAGTCCAGCGCCAAATCCGAATACGCAGCTTTCAGGGAAATTGTAGTCTCGCTCCTGCATGAACAACGACCCGGCGAGAATTGCACAGTTCACGGTGATCAGAGGCAGAAAGATTCCGAGAGCGTTGTAGAGGGGAGGGAAGTAGCGATCCAGTGTCATCTCCAGGATCTGCACCATTGCCGCGATCGTGCCGATATAGGTGATCAGCGAGAGGAATGTGAGGTCCATATCGCTCCACTCGGTGCTAATCCAACTCAATGCACCCGGCTTAAGCAGATAATTCAGGAGCAGATTGTTAGCCGGCACGGTGATGGTGAGGATCACGATGACCGCGACTCCCAAGCCAAGCGCAGTCTTCACGGATTTAGACACAGCGATGAAGGTACACATGCCCAGAAAAAACGCGAGGGCCATGTTCTCGACGAACACCGACTTCAAGAGAATTGAGAGATAATGTTCCATGGCGTTAGGCTCCGTGTTCCACTTGTTCCGGTTTCCAGGTCCGTTGCGCCCAGATTAGCAAGCCAATGAGGAAAAAAGCACTGGGTGGGAGCAGCAGCAAGCCGTTGGGGACATACCAGCCGCCGTCGTTGACCGCGGGAAACACCGGGTAGCCCCAAAGTTTGCCAGCCCCAATCAATTCGCGACAGAAACCGACGATCAATAATACCAAGCTGTATCCCAAGCCAGCCCCAATTCCATCGGCAGCACTCAGCAGGGGAGGGCTCTTCATCGCAAACGCCTCGGCACGGCCCATGACGATGCAGTTGGTGATGATCAGTCCAACAAAAACGGAAAGCTGTTTGCTGATGTCGTAAAAATACGCCTTCAAGAATTGGTCGACGATAATCACCAACGAAGCGATGATCGTCATTTGCACGATGATACGGATGCTGCTGGGGATGTACTTGCGAATCAAACTGACTGCTGCGTTAGAGCATCCCGTCACCAGGACGACTGCCAAGGCCATCACGGCCGCCGTTTGTAATTTACTTGTCACCGCCAGTGCAGAGCAAATCCCCAGGACTCCCACCGTGATCTGATTCTTATCAACCAGAGAACTCAGGATCGCTTCTTTGTATTTTGCGTCAGCCACGAGTCTTATTCTCCTGTCTGTGCGGTTAGATTGTCCAAGAATGGGCCAAAGCCTTCAGGCCCTAGCCAGTATTGTACCAACTCCGTAACCCCGTTACTTGTTAGCGTAGCGCCGGAAAGTCCGTCTACTTTGTACTCAGCATCCGGATCATCAGCGGGAACACTTCCCTTGACGACATGCAATTCGACATGCTCCTCGTCGCCATCGGAATAGAGGTGTTTGCCGGACCAGATATCAGTCCAGAGGGGGTTTTCGATTTCACCACCCAAGCCGGGGGTTTCGCCGTGTTCGTAAAAGGTAATTCCTCTCACGGTGTTGCCATCGGCATCGATGGAAATAAATCCATACAGCGTTGACCACAATCCTTTGCCAACGACGGGTAACACTACTTGGTCGAGCTTCTCTTGGTCGTCCTTAACCTCATAAGCGAACGCGTACTTGGCCCTCCGTTTGATTCCTCCCAACGCAGTGGGAGGTTCTACGAGAACACTCATTTCAGGATCACGGACCGCATCACGTTGGTTGTAATTTGCCACATTGATCTCGTCGCTCTCGCTATTAATCGGTTCGCCCGTTTCCAAATCGACCAGTACCGCCTCAATCTTTTCTGCGAAGATGTCGTCGATCTCAGAGGGAGTATTCTCACCTTCTTTGTAGAGTTCCGCAGCTAAGAGAACATTCTTTTTTTGATCGAGCTGCTTATTGAACTCTTGTCTACTGCGCAGGCCAACTGCAGCACTGGCGACCAGCACGGAACAGACCACGCAGAGGACCGTGGCAACCAACAGAGTGTAAGGAACGCTATCACGCCGCATAGCGAGCTGCCCTCCTCTTGATGTTTGATTGAACCACGAAGTAATCAATCAACGGAGCGAAGGTGTTGCCGAAAAGAATAGCGAGCATGATTCCTTCCGGGTAGGCGGGATTGATGACTCGAATCAGAATGGTGAGCACACCTATCAAGATGCCATAGCACCAACGGCCAACGTCGGTCATCGCTGCTGAGACCGGATCGGTCGCCATGAAAACCGTACCGAAGGCAAAGCCGCCGATCACAAAATGCCAGAAGGGATTGAGCGTTATCATAGCGTTTTGGGTCGCGTTGCCACTGAAAATCCAAAACAAGCCAGAAGTCACAAAGGCTCCAGCTACGACACCTGCCATCACGCGCCAGGAGCCGATTCCGACTGCGATCAGCAAGATGGCACCCAGAATACACGCCAAGGTAGAAGTCTCACCCATCGAACCTTGAATGTAGCCGATAAAGCAGTCCCACCAACTGTAGCCGGTGAGAGCAGGTATCGTGTCTGAAACCTTGGCGGTGGCCATCGCCCCTAAAGGTGTGGCCGCTGAGAAACCATCGGCAGCGGTCCAAATGGCCATCCCTGTGAGTTGCGTGGGGTAGGCGAAATAAAGGAACGCGCGGCCTGTGAGTGCAGGGTTGAGGAAGTTCTTTCCAATGCCGCCATAGATTTCCTTCCCGATGACCACGCCAAAAGATATTCCCAGGGCGACTTGCCACAAGGGAATCGTTGGCGGCAACGTTAGTGGAAACAGGGCGCTAGTAACAAGAAAACCTTCGTTGATTTCGTGCTTGCGGACACTGGCAAACAAGCCCTCCCAGGCACCACCCACTGCGACTGTGACAAAATACACGGGGATAAAATAGAGCCCGCCCAGTACGAAGTTATCCAGGAAACTTCCCGGATCGTGGCCTAAACCCAAGGCCGTTAGCACGCTTTCACGCCACCCTTCGGTCGGAGTGCCTTGACCGTTCTCGATCGCCAGGTTGGCTTGATACCCCGTGTTGTCAAACGCCATGAAAAAACAAGGCAGCAATGCGACCACCACCAGCGACATCATCCGCTTAAGATTCATCCCATCTCGAACGTGGGACGGCCCCTGGGTGGTATCGCTGGGCGTGTAGAGAAACGTATCGATCGCTTCATACATGGGATAAAGCTTCTCCAGCTTACTTCCCTTGCTGAAGGCAGGATGCAGTCGATCTAAAAGTTTCCGCAACACAAAAGAGTCCTTGGATAAAATCTGTTAGCGAGTCAAAACCCAAATAACATTATTTAGCTAAATAAACTAAGTCCGGAAGCTGACGCATCCGCCTCGCCGAAAAAATTGTCTATCCCTCTACTTCAATTCTTGTCAGTGCATCCCGTAGCATGGGGCCAAACTCGTGTTTGCCGGGGTCCACATAGGTACACAAGGCCAAATCTTCTTCGTCCAGTTCTAAGACTCCTAACTGTTGGGCAAACTCGGTATCGCCCACGGTCAGTGATTTCAGGAGTGGCGTGGCAACAATGTCCAGTGGCATCACTTGCTCGTACATGCCGATCGGCACGATTGCCCGTGGGCTTCCTTCGGTGCTGGTATTGAACTTAAATCGCGACGAATCACCAACGACGCTGCTCCACGCCGAGGAGAAGACTCGTCGCACGGAGAACTTGTCCGCACCGGGTTTCATCCAACCAAGAAAATCGCGTTCTCCCCCTTCGGCTAGCACGGTCACCTGGTTGTGGAAGCGGCCCAGGTATCCTGTGGGATCCACACTGCGCCTGCCTGAGAAAACCGAACCCGAGATTATCCTCGCTCCAAATTCCGAAGGCGACGTGTATTGACCCTCTGTGAGTTCGGCTAGCGAAGCCCCGAGTTGAGTCTTCACCAAGCGTGGGTTGTTCACCACAGGACCCGCCAGTGAAACAACCCGCTCAGTCAGCAGCTTGCCGGTCAGGAATAAGTGTCCCACCGCGATCACGTCCTGATAGCTGATGTGCCACACTGTCCTCTGGCGATCTACCGGCATCAGCGTGTGAATGTGTGTACCGACTAAGCCTGCCGGATGGGGGCCATCAAAGGCATGGAACTCGACTGGCGTTTTTCCTTCGCCAGGGATGTCAGCGCCGGCTCGGCGACAGACGTAGGTTGGTCCATCGCTTAGTTGGCTCAGCACTTCCAGGCCCGCTACAAAGTCAGCCGGCCGTTCGGCTATGACGATACTTGGGTTGGGTGCCAGGGGATTGGTGTCAATTGCCGTAATGAACAGAGCATTGGGAATCGAGTCAATTTCAGGGACCTTGCTAAAGGGCCTGGTTCGCAAGGCCGTCCACATTCCCGAGGCGACCAGTTGTTCGCATACATGCTGGCGGTCGAGTTGGGTGAGATTTTGGTCTCGATGTGCCGTAAAGGTCTCTTGGTCGTCACCTTCGATCTCGATCACCAGCGAAAGAAACTTGCGCTTGGCACCACGGTTGACCCCCACGACTTTCCCGGAAGCGGGGGCCGTGAATTGAACTCCTGAGGTCTTTTTGTCGGTAAAAACTGGTTGACCAAGTCGTACACGGTCTCCCTCCGACACGAGCATGGTCGGCTTCATACCCACGTAGTCCGCGGCAACTAGGGCAACGTGCCGAATCACCGGACTCTCGGAAATCGCCTGCGCAGGCTCTCCCACAATAGGCAGGTTCAAACCTCGAGCGATCTGATGGACGCTGGTCATGGTGGTGAAAAATGTCCTAAATAGCTAGGATTTATGCATGTGCGAATCCGCTCGGCAGGGATTGTGAATTTTTTCACAAATAGACTCGCGAGTCAATAACCTACTACTGGCAAAGGCTTTGTGCAAGACTGACATAAGAATAGAGTGCATTCCGGGTGCGATTTTTTTCATAATTGAGCGTCGGGGGAGCGTTTAATGTCATACCGAGGGAATCCCAGAAATCAGGCCAGATCCCTCGGAATAAATCGTGATAACAACTATCAGGTTCCCCGAGACACCTTTACGCGATCTCAATCGAAAAGTCCCTACCTTCCCACCGCCGTGCACTGAGCCACAGGAAAGTGAACTGAACCGGGCCAATACCATAGTTCTCTGGCATGATGTCGCAGAAATAGACTCCAACGCCTGCATCGGATGAATCCAGGTCACCTTGGGACTTCCATCCGTCACAAGAGTAGCGCAGGCGAAATGGGGCCTGTGCTTGAATACGAAGCGTTCGGCCCCGACTCATTTTGCCGATTTGACGGTTAAATTTCCACACTTCCCAGTCGATACGTTTGCGGGGTTTGAGATAGCGGTCTGCCACGGCGGGAATTCGATCAAAGATCGCCCCATCTTTGATCGAACGCAGAAGCTTGATGTATTCTGCATGAGCCCACATCAGTGGCATTGCGGCACCAGTCGGTCGACCAAAGAACATCCGCAACTCAGGATCGTCGGCGGTGTCCCAGACCTGTTCGGGGAGGAGCCCTGTGCTGCTGGCGAAGGACTCGATGGCATGAACAAGCGGTTTCACATCGCGTCCGGCAGCCAATTCGTAGTGCGCCCGTTCACCGGTTAATAGTGGCCATGCGCGGCCCTGGCCCCAACCGACGAATGGTCCGCCGTCGGCGCGCTGTCCGTAGCCGTCGCGGTTGTAGCGACGCCAACAGGGCCCAAAAGGTGTTTCGACCTTGAGAACCGAGTCGACTACTTTTAAGGAATCTACAATCACAGGGTCGTTCGGCGGTCGAATGCCATAGCGCACGAACTCAAGAAAACCGGCGTCCACGATTTCCTTGGCTGGAAATGCTGCCTTCAAACCAGGCGCACGGTTCTTGACTAAGAGTGTCCCGCAATTGGGATCCTCATTCGGAGACGCATCACTCAAGTCGAGAGGACGAATTCGGATGAAGTGCCGAGGAATTCCTTCAACAAGTTTTCCCTCCGTCGTGACCGTCCATTGCTCAATATGGCTTTCCAGAAAGTCGGCGTACTCGCTCAGATAGTTTGCAGTCTCCGACTCTCCCCGGCTGTCTGCCAACTGGGCCGCACACACCAACGCGGCAATGTTTGAGGCAAGCGTTGAGGGGGAATAGCCGCTGTTTTCTTCCCAACGTTCCTGAGGGGTCGCGGGACCTTGGCGAATTAAATATCCCGCGGCAGCTCGAACCATGGGCCATGGGTCAAAGTCCTTTAAGCAATCCGCCTCGTGTAGCTTCCAGGCAAGCAAGATCGGAAACGCAACCTCATCGAGTTGAATGCCTGACCAGTAGGGTTCGCCATCGATCCAAAAGTTTTGAGGAAAACCGCCATTGGGGCACAGTGAACTGGCCAAGTAGACCAAAGCCCGAAATGGTGTCTCGGTATTGCCCGAGGCAAGCAGCCCCAGGGCGCTATTGACCATGTCACGGGTCCAAACGAGATGATATCCCCCGAGATCGTCGTCCCCTTTGGCTTCTCCCCAAGGGATGCTCAGTGAGGCAATCATGGCTCCGGGATAACTCTTGTCTTCGTGGGCAAGCAGCAGACTATGGCTCGTGCGATAGAGACGACCACCGTCCTGGGAGACGTCGTCGAGATCGAGAACCGTGCGGCATGCACGCGACCACTGGTCGCTAAACCTTGCCTGCTGGTCTTCAAAAGGAATCGCGAGTGATTGCCACAAGGAGGTAATCGCCCCATGCAGATGATCCCCAAATCCCAATCCGAGTGTAAACTCCGCGCCATCGCCCACGGAGATTTCAGCGATCATTGCCACATTGCCGTCGGCAGCGATGTTGAATTGCCAATCGAGCTTTTTGTTGCTCGACAGATCCTGCCAGCCGTCGGAGATGCCCACGTAGCCACACGACGCAGTTGTGAATGCCCGAGTACAACCCATGGCAAGCCAGCGCCGCTCAGAGTTGGCCACCAAGATGCGCTGGTCATTCACAGATGCGACCTGGGCTGTGTTATTCCAACCTCCACCTCCCAGATGAGGAGCCAACAGAGCATAGAGTCGGAGTTTGCCTCGCCACTTGGGTGAAGGAAAAAACCGAGTATGGATTAGCACACACGCGGCATGCGGGGCAGAGATTATTTGTTTTTCGATCCGGTAGCGCCCTGCATCATCTTCATTGACGATTCGATAACCGAGTGAATTGTCGCACATCCGTTCGATGGAATTCTTGGTATGCCGGCGCTCATCATGGCAGAAAGTCTCCCCGTCGGTGACCATGTATTGCAAGTCGCGAATTTGCGGCTCGTCGATCGTTGGATAATAGACTTCGTTGAGAATCCCGCCAGACACGGTCCACCAAATCAGGCTGGATGCCGAATAGGCGGTACCTACACCTTGCTTGTCACTGCGCGTCCAGCGTGGCTGAATACCCGGGCGACCGAATGCGGGGCGATTGCTGAGTAGCTCGGTCATGGTTTACCTACTATTGAAATGGCCACTTCCCTGGTTTGCTTACGCTCCGTCAAACATTGGCTTAAGTTCAACTAACGCTTCGAGAATCATCTCCACTGCTAACCCAGCCAATACCATTCCCATGACACGAACCACAAGACTCGATCCAGCTTTGCCAAGGTAGGCATAGATTCGGTTCGCCTGCAGAAGCATGATTAAGGTGATACCGAGTACGGCTAGAAGCAGACAACTCGTGGTCACCTGCTCGGCGAACGTAAACTCGCGATTGTCGGTAAGCACGACCGAGGCGAGAATTGCTCCCGGACTGGCAATCGACGGCACTGCAAGAGGATACACAGCAACATCGTGGTCTCTATCTCTTGCGGGATTTTCCGCCGCAGCGCCAGAACCAAACACCATCTGCAACCCAAATAGAAAGAAGATGATTCCTCCCGCAAGCTGGAAAGCAGCGAGTTGAATGCCGATTGACCCCAGAAATAGTTGCCCCAACGCGATGAACACCAGCAGAATCGCGGCAGAATAGACAATCGCTCGCTTTGCAATACGCCTTCGATCTTCCGGAGCAACACTAGCCGTCAGACCGACGAACAGAGTTAGCGTCCCTATCGGATCGATGGTGGTAAAAAACGTCAGAAAATCGGCAACAAGTTGATCCATGGGGTTCTAACATGGCTATTTGACGACAAGATTGCAATAGACCCGTAGGCACTGCAGGCACCATGTTAGCCGCGACGCGGTAGCCGAGCCTCACGAGGCCTAGCGCGCCAGCTTCGTCCTCCCCCAAAGAATTTACTCCTCGTTTCTCCGAAGGCGCCGTTTGGAGGCCAGCACCGATTTGATGAATTGGCCCTGCTTGCGAGATTTCTGGTGACGTTCATGAAGGGATTGAGCATTGCGTGCTTGCTCAGCCTGGAGTTTTAGGTAGTTCTTCAGTCGTCTCACGTCGAGTTCGCCAGACTCAATTGCCGCTTGCACAGCACAGTCAGGCTCTTCTCCGTGGGTGCAATCGCGAAATCTACAAGACACGGCCAATTCCACGATCTCATCAAAAACCTCAGCTACCCCCTCTTCGCAGTCTGCCAACTGCAACTCACGCATGCCGGGGGTATCGATCAACAGGCCGCCAGTATCGAGCCGATGGATCGAACGGGCTGTTGTCGTATGGCGGCCTCTGCCGTCGTCTTCGCGAATAGCTTGTGTGGCCAGATGTCCCGCACCAAGACTCATCGCCAGAGTGGATTTCCCCACACCCGAGGAACCTACCAGAGCCACGGTCTTACCAACTCCACACCAGTCGGCCAGAAGATCCATTTGCTCTGGGTCGCGAGCATCGAGCGTAATCACCGAGAGCCCATGCTTTAATCGCCGCGTTTCCTGAAGGAATGAATTCGGATCTTCGCACATATCTGCTTTGGTCAACACGACAACAGGAAATACCTCGGCTTCCGCAGCCAATGCCAAATAACGCTCCAATCGCGAGGGATTGAAATCCGGATTGCACGAACTGACGATGAAGAGCGTATCAAGATTCGCCGCGATCAGTTGCGTTTGGACCTTCTCTCCGGCAGCCTTTCTGGCGACGAGAGATTCGCGTTGCAGTCTGCGAATCCCACGCTGGGTGCTCGGTTCGAGCAGCAGCCAATCGCCCACGGCGACTTCGCCACAGGCATGAATCAGCCCGGTCGGTAGCGAAAACTCAGTTCCGGCACCTAAGCATAGGATGGAGCTCCCCAAGTGCGCTGCGACACGCGCTGCAAGCAACTCAGCTGACTCGTAGGGCGACAATTGCTGCTCAAACCAGGGTTTCCATCCCAGGGCTTGTAGACCGGCTGAATCCATGATTCGGCTCTCCGAGGAGTTGGTTTGCCGAGAAAGACACGACTTCTAGTCGCAAGGTTCACGACTCTTCCGGTCGACTTGGAATTCAGAGGCTGATAGATCCCGGCCACATCAATTGATACGACCGAAATCTAAAACAACCGAATGTTAATTGAAAATCCTGAGAAAGCCGAAGCTGATTCCGACAAGCAGGAGCAAGCCAGTCGCTGGCTCCGGTACAAGCGTTCCCTCTAAACGAAATGCCATGTCGTCGGCCCCCACTTCTCCGGTGAAGAACCCAAACGTCGTTCCAGTGAATTGTGCCATCGTGCCGGTTGGATCGACTCCTGAGAGTCCGGTCAAATCCAGATCCTTGGATGTCCCACTCATGCCGATCCAATATGTCTTAGCCGCGTCTAACGAGATTGGGGTGGTAAAGTCGGCATGAACGCGGACGTTTCCCGTAACTGCGCCCTCGGAATCAATGATAGCAATCTCTTCAATCAATTCAGTTAGTAAAGTGCCCGGTATGCCTGAAGTATCCTCATAAAGTCGAATCGTCACTGAGTCGCCAACAACTGGCAGAAGTGGTGACATGTAGATATCCATTGCAGTCAGGCTAGCAGCAGATGAGAAAGAAAAGTCTTCGGCAAAATTCTGGGAGGTGCTGGCATTGCCGAGAGCGTTGGTGATCACAGTAGCACCGGTCGTCGCCGGGCTCTTGTCAAGAAGTATCGCTGCACCTGCCGGCTCGCAGAAGAAGATAATGGCTACCATCGCTATAGCCATGAACAAATAGGATGCGCGAGATTGATTACAAAGCATTAGTCATTCTCCAGAAAAGATTGGGGGAAGTTGGGTGCTCCTTAGATTGGCTTGCCTTCCGCTTACTGTTCGAACGCTGTAAAGCTTAGTCTATACGGAATTGATCTCAGAACAATCAAATTAGCGAGTTTTCTGAGAAAAGTTTCCTGGAAAGCTCTGTCCTCGTCTCCTAATTCACGTCTGACCGTGGTCTTCTAGGTTCATTGCGTTTTCATCATATCCCGAGGGGGTTTACATCCCTTAGCCCGTACAGAATAAGTCGAGCGACAGCTAGAATTTTCGCTACCCCATTTTTCCGATACCGAATTTAAAGTTGACCGAGGAGTTGACTTCGTGTGTAGCTCAAACCATGCCAAGGACGAAATGAACGAACCTCCTACCCCCTTGGGAACACTCTTCTCCCCGTAACCGGTACCACACATTTTTTGCTGGAAAGTGTGCCACCCTTTCTGTTAGGATCGTCAGCGCGCACCGTTGGCGCTAGAGATCCGTCTTTCGTTGCCAATGGCTTTGCTGGCTCGAAGCAGTCCGAGTTTTGTCAGTGAGGAGTCGAGTATTGTTTTCAAAACTATTTCGCTATTATCAGAAAACCACCATGAAATAAGTTCAAGACGAGATCAGGGCGCCGAGTTTTGTATTTTGTTTTTCCGTTCTCCAGAAAATGGCCACGACAAAATTCCTCCTTCGATGCGCAGAATCGAAAGAGAATCGTGGGCTTGTCACAGACCGCCGGTTGTGATGACCGGAGTACCTTGATTGTAGAAACCTATCCCATCCACGAAACTGCGATCCTAGGAACCGCATCGAGGGGAGATAGGTAGACGTTAACCCAACAGAATCAACGCGTCGTCATCACCTTTGCGTTCAGTCCACTGCTTGCAAACCTCACCCAATCCGTATACGCAGAGTTCTAACCGATCACTCAGTCGTTCCAGCATATCACCGGGCGTGGAGCTAATATCGGCAGGGAGTTGACTGGCCAACGAATAGATGCCAAGAGGGACTTGCTACCCTAAAATTTGTGCCAACAACAAGATAAAAGTGAAAACACGCGCCCAGAATGTCCAGGTTGACCATCATGGTAATCGTCGCTTGCGAATATGTGCCAGAATTCCTTGAAAAACGGCCCCGTTGACCACCCTCCACTGGCAGCGCTATACTCGCCAAACTCGCTTAATGTCACTGTTTGAAAGTAAATCACGATGAAAATACACGAATATCAAGCCAAAGAGCTTCTTCGACGTGCCAAAGTTGCCGTTCCGGAGAGCATTGTCGCTCGCACTGCCGCCGAAGCCGCGGCTGCCTTCAAGAAGCTAGGTGGTGAAATTGCCGTCGTTAAGGCACAGATCCATGCCGGCGGACGCGGCAAAGGGACGATCAAATCCAACTCTGAGCAGCGCGGCGTGCAACTCGTCAAATCGGCCGACGAAGCCGAGAAGGTCGCCAAGAATATCCTCGGCAACGAGTTGGTCACCATTCAGACTGGAGCCGAGGGGAAAACTGTTAACCAAGTGCTCGTTGAAGCTGGTTGCGATATCGCTCGGGAGTTGTATCTGGGTATTGTGATCGACCGAGCAGTTGGGCTACCGGTGTTGATGGTCTCTAGCGAGGGAGGCATGAATATCGAAGACGTGGCTGCCGAGACTCCCGAATTGATCTTTAAGGAACACTTTGATCCCGACACCGGCTTGCAGCCCTATCAGGTCCGCAAGCTGTGTCATAAGCTCGCCATCACGGGCAAGAGTGTTCGCAGTGCCGAATCCTTCATGCGTTCGATGTGCAAGCTGTTCGTTGAGCTCGATTGCAGCCTCGTGGAGATCAATCCGCTGGTGGTTACTGGCTCGGGTGAGCTGATCGCTCTGGACGCGAAGATTACCTTCGATGAAAACGCCATGTTCCGTCATCCTGATTTGGCAGAACTACGCGACATTGCCGAAGAAGACCCTGCCGAAGTGCGTGCTGGCCAGGCGGGTCTCAGCTACGTGCAACTTGAAGGCAACATCGGTTGCCTCGTGAATGGTGCCGGCTTGGCAATGAGCACGATGGATCTGATCAAACTGCATGGCGGTGAGCCTGCCAACTTCCTCGATGTCGGCGGTGGTGCTCAGGTCGATCAGGTGACTGAAGCATTTCGCATTTTACTTGCCGACAAGAACGTAAAAGCCGTGTTGGTCAACATCTTTGGCGGTATCATGCGTTGCACAACAATCGCAAACGCCGTCCTAGAAGCCTACAAGCAAGTCGGTTTCAACGTTCCGTTGGTCGTGCGATTGGAAGGGACCGAGGTCGCTGAGGGGCGCAAGATTCTATCGGAAAGCGACGTGGACATTATTACAGCGACGGATCTGACGGACGCAGCGAATAAGGTAGTTGCTGCAGCGGGATAACTAAAGACTAAAAGCTAACAGCCAAAGACTTAATCATGAGCATATTGATAAATAAGAACACCCGCGTCATCTGCCAAGGAATTACCGGCAAGGTTGGTGAATTTCACACGAAGGGCTGCCTGGAATACGGCACGAAAATGGTAGGTGGTGTCACACCAGGCAAGGGTGGCCAGGAAGTGATTGGCCTACCAGTGTTCGACACGGTTGTGGAAGCCGTCGAGAAAGAAGGCGCTGATGCCACGATGATATTCGTCCCGCCAGCTTTTACGGCCGACGCCATTCTCGAGGCGGTCGATGCAGGCATCAAAGTCGTGATCGCGGTCACCGAGGGTGTACCCGTGATCGACATGGTACGTGTATACGACGTGATCAAGGATCGTGATGATGTACATCTTGTTGGTCCGAACTGCCCTGGCGTCATCACGCCCGAGGAATGCAAGATTGGAATCATGCCTGGTTACATTCACAAGAAGGGCCCTGTCGGCGTGATGAGCCGTAGTGGTACGCTCACCTACGAAGCCGTGTGGCAACTCTCAGAACTTGGGCTAGGCCAATCGACTTGCGTTGGCCTCGGTGGCGATCCGATCGTTGGCACTTCGTTCATTGATCTCTTGAAGATGTACCAAGCCGACGACGAAACCGAAGCGATCATCATGATGGGCGAGATCGGCGGCACTGCCGAAGAAGAGGCCGCCGCGTTTGCAAAAGAACACGTCACGAAACCCATGGCGGCTTTCATTGCTGGCCGGACTGCTCCTCCAGGAAAGAGAATGGGCCATGCTGGCGCGATCATCTCCGGCGGCAAAGGTACCGCTGAGGAAAAAATCGCTGCTCTCGAGGGCGCTGGCATCGAAGTTGCTCAAAGCCCCGCTGACATGGGAGCCGCTGTGAAGCGAGCGATGTCACGGTAGTTGAAAATAGTCCCCTACCAATGACCAATCAAGAAATCGCCGCCGCGTTTGAACAGGTTGCCGACCTGCTGGAGTTCCAAGGGGCTAATCCCTTCCGAGTGCGGGCGTATCGCAATGGGGCACGCAAGATCGTTGATCTGGGAGAGCGAGTCTCTGAGATAGTCGCCGACGAGTCTCGTCAATTGACCGATCTGGATGGCATCGGCAAGGACTTGGCCGAGAAAATCGAGCAACTGGTCACCACGGGTCGGCTTACACAGCTCGAAGAACTGCAATCACAGGTCCCCGGCACGGTGTTGGCCATGCTCCGCGTGCCGGGACTCGGTCCCAAGAAGGCGGCCGTTCTATTCAAGGAATTGGGAGTCGAGTCACTCGACCAACTCCGCGCTGCTTGCGATCAACAACAGGTGCGTGACCTCAAGGGATTCGGCGCGAAAACTGAAGAGGCGATCCTCAAGGGCCTCGCTATCGCCGAACAGGGCGATCAACGGACCAAGTGGGCAAAAGCCGATGAAATCGTGACCGAAGTGCTAGAACATCTCCGCAGCGAGAAAAGCATTAAGCGAGTCGAGCCAGCCGGCAGCTATCGACGGGGCTGCGAAACCGTGGGTGATTTGGATTTCTTG
This sequence comes from Bythopirellula goksoeyrii, assembly GCF_008065115.1. Classification (NCBI taxonomy): domain Bacteria; kingdom Pseudomonadati; phylum Planctomycetota; class Planctomycetia; order Pirellulales; family Lacipirellulaceae; genus Bythopirellula; species Bythopirellula goksoeyrii. The sequence continues at coordinate 3,344,248 of NZ_CP042913.1, forward strand.
GTTGAAGCGACTGACGCAGTAAAAGTGATGGACCACTTTGGCAATTACCCAGGGATCGTGGAAGTAATCGCCCGCGGAGACACCAAGATGTCGGTTCGCCTGGCGAGTGGTATGCAAATGGACCTGCGCGTGGTGCCCAAAGAATCATTTGGCGCAGCTTCGCAATACTTCACAGGTTCGAAGGCGCACAACGTGGAGCTACGCGGCCGAGCTAAGCAAAGAGGATTGAAGATCAACGAATGGGGCGTCTTCCAGGTAGAGACCGATGGGACCGAAACGTATCTCGCGGGTCGCACTGAAAAAGATGTTTACAAGACTATGGACTTGCCGTGTTTTCCGCCTGAGATACGCGAAGACCGGGAGGAGTTTCAATGGGCTGAGGCAGGTAAGCTTCCCAAGTTGTTGGAACAGAAAGATATTCGTGCCGACTTGCACATGCACACAAATGCGACTGACGGCAAGGCAACGCTTGAAGAGATGATTGCGGCAGCAAAAGAGCGTGGGTTGGAATACATCGCCATTACCGATCATTCCCAGCGAGTGTCCATGGCAAACGGACTCGATGCTAAACGTGCCCTGGCCCAATGGAAGGAAATCGACAAGCTGCAAAAGAAGCACGACGACATCAGGATTCTCAAGGGAATCGAGTGCGACATCCTGGAGAAGGGTGGCATGGATCTGCCTGACGACGTGCTTGCCCAGGCAGACTGGGTGATTGCCAGCGTTCACTATGGCCAAAATCAACCGAGTGAGCAAATTACAGAAAGAATTCTTGGTGCTTTGGAGAATCCACACGTCGACATCATTGCCCATCCAACGGGACGACTGATCAATCGCCGTGAGCCGTATGCCGTCGACATGGATCAGGTGTTCAATGCAGCTGTTAAACACAAAAAGATGTTGGAACTCAATGCGAATCCAGCCAGGCTTGATTTGCATGATCAGCACTGCGCGGCTGCTCGGCGGTTGGGAATCCCAATCGTGATCTCCACCGACGCCCACAGCACCGGGGGACTCGATGTGATGCGCTACGGCGTGCTACAGGCCCGCCGGGGAGGCCTCACGGCAAAAGATGTGGCTAACACACTACCGTGGGAGAAGTTCGCGAAGTTATTGAATTAACCGGTGGCTACTTGTGATCGTGAAGGTTGCTTGTTGCGGACAAACAATCCGAAGAACGAACGAATGTTCTCAGGCAGGGTGTACGATACACTGTAGCAGACCGGAATCATGATCAAGGTGAGCACCGTCGCAAACGCCAGGCCGAAAATTATTGCAGCAGTAAGGGGTTGCCAAAATTCGGCTCCGCCAGAGATGTTTAGTAGCAAGGGTAGCAACCCACCGATGGTGGTCACCGTGGTCAGGAGAACAGGCCTGAAACGATTGATTCCTGCTTCAACAATCGCATCGCGCAGAGGCAGGCCTCGTTCGCGGGCCTGATTGGTGAAGTCGACCATTACGATGGCGTCGTTGACAACAATGCCAGTGAGTGCGACCAAGCCAATGAACGAAGCGAGGCTAAAGGGATAGCCGAGAAACCACATCCCAATCGTTACCCCGATGAAACTCAATGGAACAGTGACCATGACAATCAAGCTCTGGCGAAAACTGTTGAATTGGGTTACGAGAATGGCGAAGATGAGCACAACTCCGAGAATCATGCTGCGGACCAAATAGCCAAAATTCTTGTCTCGTTCCTCATTCTCACCCGTGAATTCGGCTTTGACTCCTTCGGCTGGCGTTGTTGGTTTGCCAAGGAACACCATGGAATTGCCTTTGGCAGGTCGGAAACCCAGTTCTGGCAGTATATCATCTCGCAGCACCTTGAAGATGTCGTCTGGCAGTGTGGGTTTCTCGACATCGCACTTCGCTACCACTGCTCGATCACGTTCGTAGCGGTTGATGCTGAAAAGGCTTACGTCGTTGCGGATGTCGGCAAGTTCCGCTATCGATGCCTGTCGACCATCTGGTGCAGAGATCATCAATCGCTTGAGGCTGTTGGGATAGCGCTGATATTCAGGGGCCAATTGCAGACGCAAGGTTACATCTTCATCGTCGAGAGTGAGTTGAATCTGCGAGTCGCCCGCAATCGCTACTTGTATGGCTTGAGCAATCTGCGCTTCAGTCAAGCCATAGAGTCCCACGACTTCGGGCTTGGGTTCGATAATCAACTCAGGATGATCATCACGATAGTCGGTCGAAGCATCCACGGTTCCACGCATGTTCTTGAACCGATCCGCAAGTAATTTGCCGAGGCTGCCCAACTGCTCGAGATCGTCCCCTGTGAGTCGAACAGCGACATCCGAACCTCCTGGTGGTCCATCTTCGATTTCCTTAATCGAATACTTCATCCCGGGCAGTGGACGAATCTCGCGACGAAGATCGTTGATCACCTCCTGTTCGTGGATGGTACGGTCAAGTGGCGAGAGCAGATCGACCATGATCTCACCGAATTCAGGCCCAGATGCTGGATCATTTTCAATTCTTGTAGCCAATCCTCCCGAGGAGCCGACCGCGGTCACGTAGTGCTGTAAAATGCCGCGGTCCTCCCATTTCTTGAGTGGATCGGTTAGCACTTTAGCAGCGGCGAGAGTTTCCTCGATGCTGTAGCCCAAAGGGAGTTCGTATTTGATCCCGAATTGCCCACGATCGCTGGCCGGGAAGAACTCGAAGCCGAGTTTGAAGAAAAGATGGGTGGCGCTGAACAATGCAACACCCGCCAAGACTATGACCGCCAACCGATTCGCCAAAGCTGTCCGCAGTACTCCTGCATAGAGCCGCGTCCAGAGCCCTAAGTTGGGCCGTACGCGTGTTGCCTCAGCGTGGAGACTCGTCGATTCACCTTTTGTGACCGCTGCGAAAACGGCAGATTCGTCATGCACTGGTTCGCGCTTCTGATACCAGCGAGCCGCCAGCGTTGGCAGAATAAAGTGGTCAACCAGAATTGAGCCAAACAAAGCCACGCTCACCACCTTCGGCATCACCCCCATAAAGTCTCCCATGATGCCGGGCACGAGCAGCATAGGTAAAAAAGCGGCAATTGTAGTCAGATCGGCCGCGATCACAGGAAGTCCTACTTCCTCGATGCCTGTCTTAGCAGCGGTCACAGGATCTTCGCCCCGCTCAATATGTCGATGGATGTTTTCGGCAACGATAATCGCCCCATCAACAACCATACCTAGGGCAAGTATGAAACTGAACACAACCATGTTCGAGACGGGGATTCCAGCAAAGTATAGAAACACGAGCCCCACAGCCGAACTAAACGGGATTGCGAGCAATACGAGGATCGAGATTCGCAGTCCCATCGACCAGGCAAGGATGACCAAGACGAGCATTGCCCCAAAGAGCGCACTGGACCCAAGTACTCGGAACATGATCCAGATCTCTTGCGAAGTATCCCGAGATGTTGTGAAGGAGATATTCGGATACTGCTGCCGTAAGTCGTCTACTAGAGCATTGACAGCCCGGGCAGCCCCCAACGTATTGATATTCGATTCTTTGTTGACGATGATTGTGGCACAATCCTCACCGTCGAGCTGTGCCACGTTCAAAAGTCGGCGATGAGAGTCGATCACCTCAGCTACATCGCTGACTCGAATCACTCGTCCCCCTTCGCTAGAGACGATCGCTTCACGAATGTCGTCGACTCCACGGAACTTGGATTCATTGCGGATTGTGCGATCAACTTTTCCCGTATCAAACGAACCAGCGGGGACCTTGGCATTGAAATCACTGAGAGCCTGTCGGAGAGAACGCAAGGTCAGGCCATATTGTGTCATCAGATCGGGATTCACGTTGACGTGAATCTCGCGTTCCTTACCGCCAAAGAGTTGCGTGTTGGCAATGCCATCAACGGAGGAGATCTGCTTTTCAACTTCCTCGGCGATTTGCTTGAGAGCGCGCTCGTCGAAACCCTTGGGACCTGCGAGAGTGACCAGCATCAGGGGCGCACTCTCGAAGTCGATCTTCCGCACATCAGGTTGCACCTCTCGACCGAGGGGCAGTTCGTTGCGAATGCGGTCAATCAGGTCTTTGACTTCACGTTTGGCATCGTCGGGGTCGACGCCGTCGAGAAAGATTACTTGTGTGATTGAAGCTCCACGCAAGCTGGTCGAAGCAATAAAGTCAACGCTCTGCAATTCGGTGAGCGCCTCCTCGACTTTACGAGCGATTTCGTTTTCCGACTCATTAGGTTGAGAATCGGGATAAGGAATCGCCACAAGTACAACCGCCTTGGAGATTGCCGGGGTACGCTGCACAGGTATTAGGTACGCAGCAAACAGGGCCAGGAGCAATACCATGACCGTCGCTACAAGCACAAAGCGAGGATGATCGACAGCTTTGGCGCTGAGTTTCATTGCTATGCTATCGTCCGGGTGATCCGCTTTTGATTGATGAAGACGAAGCGGCTACAGTCGGTGTTATAGTTGGAGAATCTACGATGCGAACCAATTGGCCATCTGAAAGACGAAACTGACCTCGCACGATTGCGTTCTCCAATTCTACCGAATCGGCTGGCACAACGATCTTAGGCCCTTGATCCACCCATTGAGGAAGTTCGATTTGACGAGCGCGATAGACCTTGGCCGAGCCTAAATTCCAGTACAAGAGTTCCATTTCGGCACGCTCAGGTTCTACAGCGAACATGTAGGCACGATGGGCTCGAAACAGAACAGCCGCCTCGGGAATTGCGTAGCCCGGGAGACGGGCAGTTACCACATCAGCTGTTGCGACCATTCCTGGTCGAAGATGGCGATCATCATTTGCTAATTCGATCTCCACGGGAAAGAGTCCCGTTCGTGAATCCGCAACTTCTGGGATGCGAAAGACTTCTCCAGAAAGCTCGGGCCAGGAATTACCGAAACTGTCGGTTCCTTCCAAATGAACATGCGCTCGAAAGACGCATGACTCAGCATCCTCTTGCCGGGTGACATTGCCCCGACATTCCGCAACCTCTCTCTGGCGAGTTTCCAATTCGCGGATTTGTGCTTCTGGTACATCGACGACCAGGAGCACCTTATCATTTTGAACAAGCTCGAAAACAATTTGGTTTCCGCTGACAGATTCACCAGATTTCACCATCCGCTTGGAAATAGTAGCGTTGACTGGTGCCCGAAGCGTAGCGTCCTCCAAATTCTTCACCGCAACTTGAAGTTGTGACTTCGCTAGAGCGACCTCAGTGACGAGGCGTTGTAATTCGGCTGCGGAGAGTGCCGAAGGGCTCGTTTGTCGAACTTGCTGAGCTCGATCCAGATCCGACTCGGCTTGGGCGACTCGTGCTGCTGCCTCATCTTTGCGTGCCACAAATACCCGGTCATCCATTAGGGCTAACACTTGGCCTTTGACAACTCGATCTCCTTCATCAAGTGGTTGACCTGCTTCGTTTTCACCAAGGCGGTATACTCGTCCGGGAACTTCAAATCCTACTTGGTAGGTTTCCCATGGCTGGATCTTTCCTGCATAGGTGGAATAGATTTCACAAGTTTCAACCTCTAACGATTCGACGGCCACAGGGGCTTTAGGTACGGCAATCGCCGAAAGGGGGCGAATCCCACTTTCGGTGTGGGACTCGGCCTGCTGCGATTTGGCGCTGAGTTTCCACATAACTATCGCGGAAAAAACCGTGACGACTATAAGAATAGTGTAGTGGAGAATTCGTTCGGTGAGAGCCTTCATGGATGCAGCAAGAATTCCTGTCTAGGTGGGGATTGCGGCGGGAAAGTGAGATGTGAAGGCCGGAGGATAGATTGATCGGAGCCGGAAATGTGCTGTCTTGTCTCTCCATTTCAACTACTTCTATCATAGGTAGAAATGGACATCGCGGCAATCCTAGATAACCGCGTTCTAGTAAGCGTGATTAACAGCTAAAAGTCGAAGCCTAAGATCAAATCTGAACACCCTCGAAAAGAATAGACCCCAGTCGCACCATAGTGGAACCCGCCCGAATAGCGGCCTCAAAGTCCTGGCTCATTCCCATGGAAAGCTCTCTCAACTGAATTCCAGAGGGACACTCGGATTGAACTGTATCACGTAGTTTCCGCAAGTCTGCAAAGTTCTGTTCTGCCACGTCAGGTCCTCCCTTGAGTGATGCCATCGTCATCAAACCGCAAGCTGAGACATGGTTCAAATCAGCAAGTGACGGGAGTAACCGTCGCAATGCATCGGACGTCATACCATGCTTGGCCCTGTCGCCAGAGCAATTGACTTCCAATAGTACTTGAGTCGGACGCTGCAGTTCAGAAGCACACTGTTCTATAGCTTCTAGAAGTCGCAAACTATCGACGCTGTGAATCATGTGCACAACCGGAAGCGTTCTGCGTACTTTGTTACGTTGCAAGTGGCCGATAAGATGCCACTTTGCTGAAGCGAGTTCTGCAGATTCCGCTTTTTCCCAAAGTTGCTGAGGACGACTCTCCCCTAGATCTAAGCATCCGGATTGCAAGAGGGCTGCCGTCTCCTCGACACCTACGTATTTGCTCACGCCTATGAGCTGAATCTCGCTGGGGTCACGGTTAACTGAATTAGCTGCAACAGCAATTCGCTCGCGCACTCGCGCCAGGTTGTCGGCAATGCGTTGGATTGCTTGGGCCATACTACTATTCTATGCCGAAAGGCCTGGTAGTGAGGTCATCGACGATTCTGACTGTTGCCCTGGTTAGCCGTCGACTTGCAGCAACTCTTCTACCTCGCCGCCTGGAGCCAAGAACCGACCGACGAGACACTCCACAGAAGTGTTCTGACCCAGCACCGACCGGTTCATTGGAGCATCTAGGGAACGGTAAATGAGCCATTGCGCTTTGCCACATTGAACACGATAGCCTACCGCCACGTCATGAGGCTGAATCTCCAACGATTGTGCGATAGTCAATTGTCTCCAAGTGCATTGCTTTCCCAGTCGCTCTTGGGCGAGATCGATTACGAGCGGACAAGCTAATCGCTTACCTGGCCGTTCTTGCGTGAGTTGTATGTGATCCCCGACTTGCGTGAGTTCGCCAATGCGAGGGTCACTCCGCCATTCGGGCAGTGCAAGTGGTAAAACTCGCCCTAGAGGTTTGCTCGCAGACAACATGCCTTCACGGGTATCGGCTTCAGGTGAGAAATGGATACTTGGGGCGAGAGGAAAACTCATCTGATGGCGAATCGAATCGCCTTGCACATCCAACACATTATCGGCCAAGAGCAGGAATCGGTCATCGCGCGCCAGGAGGATTTGGCGTTCCAGCCGGGCACCATTGGAAAGTTCAATAGCCAGCTCCAAATAATCGACATCTTCGTCGCTAAACCAGCAGGTTTGCTCCCAAGATCCGACCGGCTCAAGCTTGCTGCCGGCTGATGTGGTCTCAGCAGACCAAGTCCCAGCGAGTAGACGTTGCGAGCCACTCCATACATCAATTCTCAATTCTGGGGACGAGTAGTCCACTGCCACAACCGGCGCACTGCGGCTGAACTCGGTTCGCAGGATCGCCAAGCCTGCCCATTCACATTGGTAGGAGGTCTCGGAGACCACCTTTCCGCTCTTTCCCGTGAGATGCTTGCTCAGTTTCTTCTCAAAAAGATCGTGTGCCGCAGTCCAATCAGCCGCGTCTCCCCCCAAACGTAGTGCGGCTTCGAGGAAATCAGGCGACCATTTGCCACTCTGGTTTTCAACAAGCAAAGGTGCTCCGGTCGTTGTGGATAGCAGAACCGACTTAGAAACCGCCCAGCGATATTGTTGCTCAGCTTTTCTACTCCATGAGCCTTTCTTGATCTCAACCCCCATGGCTCGGCAGCGTGTCCAGCATGCCAGCAACGCGCGGAACTGTTCAAGATGGCTTGCACGCGGCAGGCCTTCTCCATTGGTGAGTTCGACCAAGCCCTCGTTCAAGGAATCGAGTGCAGATTTTCGCAGTTTCAGCAGGGGGCGCATCTCAGGAAACGAATACGCCAGAGCCAGCGGCAATTCACCTGCAAGTAATTGATGCACTAAGCAATGTTCCGCAGGCATCTCTGCATCGATTTCCCAGCCATCGGTGCGATTTGCTATCTCCCAAAGGGCATCGACAATCGACCACCAGAGATCCTTCTCAACGACCATAGCCAAGCTTGGTAGGAGACGGACCACTGCCAGGCAATCAATCGCGAATTCGACACTTTGAGGCTGCGTTACGATTCCGTCTCGCCAACCCAGTAGGACTTCTTCAATCCCTACCTGACTAAGCTTACCCTTGCTATTCACCCGAATGACAAGGTGCAGTAGATCCGACGACAGACGGTCCTCATCGAGACCCCATGCAAGAGAGGTCTCCTTTGCACCACATAAAGCGTCAATGCGTGCAGGCTTGCTCCGTTTTTCTAAATAGCGAATCCAGTTCTCCCAGTGTTTTTCTCCGATGACTTTCTTGGCGACAGAGTCATTCCAGAAACTGGTCCGCTCAATAAGCGAGGAAAGTCGCTTCGCTTGTTTCTCCGAGACTCCGGCTTTGGTAGAACGGGGGTCGCTGACAGATTCAATGGTTGTTGACATGCTGTTTCTCTGGTCCGAGATCCTTTAAAATGACGATGCAAACGATCCTTCAGTGGAAGGTCGCTATTCTACGCTCCAAACCCTGCTCAATCACGGGGGGTACACAAGATTTCTTCAGATAAAGAGCAGCGAGACAAACAGTTCCAAAACCGCTACAATTTCAGTTCCTTGCCTGCCACTTCAATGGGTCATGAAATTGGCTTTTTTGAAACTAGCCGTCCAGCTTTTGGTCGAATGCACAGTTTCATCAAGAAGGGTCTCAATTATGGCCACGGATTTACACGTATTGGATTCAAACTTGCATTTTATTCATGTCTCATCTGTGGAAATCCGTGGCCGAAGTGATCTTCAATTGCCAGAAAAGAGGTGTAAAGTGTCAAGATTATCGGTCATCATGTGTCTGTTTGTTGGCATCAGTATTCTTCACGCAAATATTCACACCTGGGCACAGGTCGAAACCGCTGCACAAGACGCTGCGACATCTCCCACCAGCGAGTTTTTTGACTCCGAAACTGGTGAGCCACTTCCGCCCAAACTTCCTGCTCCTGAAGGTGCGAAGGCATTCCCCAAACCTGACGTCGTTTGGGTCGACTCTGAAGAGAGAAAAGTCTACGTCGACGGCTATGTCTCACTCCGCGAGGGAATGCTGGAAATGTTTGCTTGCCCCGTCGGCACGAAGGAACATGAGTCGGTAGTTGCCGTCTTCAGTCGGGCGCAAACGATCCATGCGGCACTCTTGGCCGTAGGAGCCAAGGTAGGCCAGCCTGTCAGTTTTCGACCGAAGTTTCGCCCTGCTAGTGGCACGGAAATCGACATCGAAGTCCGTTGGCAAGACGAAGCAAAAAAGTGGCAAAGTACCAAAGCCCAAGAGTGGATCAAGGATATCAAGACGGGCAAGTCAATGACTCAACCCTGGGTATTCGCCGGCAGTGGATTCTGGAAGGATGAAGAAACCGGCAAGGAATACTACCAAGCCGAAGCAGGCGACCTCGTCTGCGTCTCGAATTTCTCTACGGCAACGCTAGATATTCCCATTGAGAGCAGTCAAGGGAATGAGGGGCTGCTCTTCGAAGCCAACACCGACGAGATTCCCCACTTAGGTACGCCCGTCCGCCTAGTCCTCAAACCAAAGCTCAAGCCATAGCCACCTACTCACTACTCCCGCACATCAAAACAAAACAGCAAATCCTGATCCCGCAAATAAAGCCTCCCATCGGCGATCACCGGATGAACCCAGATTTTCCCCTTTGGCTTGCGTAGCTCGGTTTGCGGATCGAGCGTAAATCGCCCATGCTCCTGCCAACCATCGGCACTCGCTGCGATGAGAACTAGGTCTCCTTCGTCTTCGCTCAGGCAATAGAATCGACCATCGGCGTAGGCAATCGCTCCTTTGCCAAGTGCCTCACGTTCTCGCCAGACGATATCACCTGTCGCTTGGTCCTGACACACCCACCCTTTGCCATCGCTGTAGCCATAGAGGTGCCCATCAAGCAGGATGACCCCACCATGATGGTTCGTCATGTTCTTATTGTCGTAGACCACCTCGGCTTCGTTACCCGTGACTTCGACAAGCGCGCAACCCGCTCCATACCCAGACGTCGCATACACCGTGTTTCCCGACACAATGGGTGTGGGAATTACCGCCACGTTGCCATTCCAGGGAATGGACCACAACCCAGCTCCATCTTCCGGATCGACCCCTACTAGTTCTTTGTACAATAGTTGTACAAGAATTGTGCGTCCCTCGTGCTCCATTGGCACAATCGAACTGTAGTGAGCCGCGTCTGCATAATCCTTTGTTTGCCAAATGGTCTCACCTGTCTGTTTGTCGAGGGCCGCAATCGCCCCCGCCTCTCCACCCGGCGTGCAATACACGCGATCTCCCAACACTAAGGGAGACTCGGCGTAACCCCAGCTAGGAATACTCCCTCCCAACTCTTGCATCGCCTTCGACCACACGACACTACCGTCATCCGATTGCAGGCAATATAGCGTCCCCTTGGGAGTCATCGTAAAAATGTGTTCGCCGTCCACGGTAGGAGTTGATCGGGGACCATCTCCCCAATCGTTCTCTAACGTCGGCCCTAGAGGACTCGACCACAACTTTTCTCCAGTTGTCACATCGATGCACAGCAGGTGATCGGTCCCATCGAAAGCGCCCAAGATATACAGTTTGTCCCCCACGATGGCGGGGCCCGCGTAGCCAATTCCGCACTCTTCAAACAACCACAGCTTCTTGGGGCCCTCCGCAGGGAAATCCTGCAAGAGTTCAGTCTCGGTTGAAACGGCATCCCGTCTTGGCCCCTGCCATTGCGGCCAAGGCCTTTCCGTCAATTCAACGGCTTGCACGGAAAGCATTGCGCAGTAGACAGCGAACAAAGTAAGACTAAGGCGGAGTGCCATCGTTAGCGTCCTCGCGTGGGCAGTCGGTAGAAAGTGGGGCAGGTGGGAAGCTCTTGTATAACGTCTTTCGAAAACATTTCCAAGGCAAACCCTGTATCCCTTCCGAACCCTCCATACTCAACCCCCAAACCATAGCGTCTGGACGAAATCCATCTAACTGTGTAGACTAGCGATCTTACAGAAAATCCAATTTTTCTAGCACGCACCCGTAGCTCAATTGGATAGAGCATCGGACTACGAATCCGAAGGTTAGAGGTTCGACTCCTCTCGGGTGTACTTGTTTTTAAGGTCTTTTTGAGTGTCGGCAGTTTCGACTTTACCTAGGACACTCCATAGCTCGACAGCGGTGCTCTCTGCACTTTGTCCCACGTAGTAGGTCACGGGTGTATTGAAGTCGCTATGTCGCATTTGCTCTCGCAACACGTTAGGCATGACGCGCCGACTCCATCGTTTGCCAAACGCCCGCCGCAGGTCGTGAGAGCTAGCAGATTTGCCGCTGGCAGCATCAACCAGGATATTTGCCGTCCTCCCGATTCTTGAGATTGTCTTGCTCGCTTGCAGGGAATCCCGGCGCATCGGTTTCCCAACTTCATGCAACGGATCGAACACGTAGCCGCTGTTGAGTTGAATCGGTGACAGGAGTTGGACGGCTTCCGGCGCTAGGGGCACAGCTTGCGCCTTGCCAGACTTCTGAGAATCACTATCGAACACCAAGACCGATTTCTGCCTGTTGAGAATCACATACGCCGCCCGGTTGCTTATCCCATCGCATCAAATGGCTTCAGAGATTCGCAGTCCCGAGGTCCACAAGCGTCGCAGGAGTAGTCTCCAGGATTCAGCCGCCACATTGCCTACAACTTTGGGGGTCACTTCAATCATGCGGTCGAATTCTTCCCCGGTAATCGGTCGACCCCTCTTACGACTTGCTCCGCAAGCTTTCTTTAGCATATCGAACGTTGGCAGCTTCATTAGCACCCTTGTCGGTATGCTCATCGTGCCGCCGCTTTGAGGTGGCGCAGGTGCCTAGCAATCGTCGCCTCAGATCGTTTCGCCGTCCGGCTTGTCTGTTTGTCCCCGGTGCCCCGAGTGATTGTGTACGGCTTCCGTAGCTCACGTTAGAACAATGTGACACGTTCCGTTGTCAGGTCCGCAAGGTGCTTTGGATTGGTCATTTCCTCGAGCACCTTGAACGTCGAAAAGTAGTTTGCGGCAGTAGCATCACGCATGTCGTTTATGCCGTCCGATTCGAACTTTTCTCTTAACTCTTCCCACAATAATCGTGAACGCTTCTGGTTATATCTCATCGCTGTTCACGTCGGCCGCCAGCAACGGTTATACTTCTCTCAGAACCGTCACAGCGGGTGGTCGGCAAGTGAATTTATCGATTGCGTGCAGGAGTATCATCAATGGCAATTGAACTCGACGACTTAAAAGCTAAACTCCGTCGCTGGACTCTGATCCTGGGCGTGCTCCAAATCACTGTGGGGTGCGCGATTGGATTCATACCACCCTCGGCCGTCGCTTGGTTTCGCGGCATCGTCATGGCCCATATCGAGTTCACCGCCAATGGTGTGATGATGGTGGCATTTGCGCTACTGGTGCGGGAATTGGCACTAGGACGGGCGGCGTTATGGGCTTGGTTCGTGTTGCTGCAAGTCGGCACATGGACAAATGGCACAGCAGGTGTGATCGCCGCGTTCGCGGGCGCCTCGTCGCAGCTGATGCCGACCATCAATGAGAAATTTCCACCACCCCACGGCACGGATCATCCACTAGTCTCGGGTTCGCTGCAGTTGTGCGGAGTTACCATCATGCTGGCACTAGTGCTCACCCTCTATGGTCTCGTACGTTCAAAATCCTCGAATAACTTGTGCGGCGAGTGACCTTTTGGGGTAGTGTATTTTTTCAATTCGTTCCAGCCGTTTGGTGGCCTGCTGACTTCCTGCAGACGCATCTAGTTCTCGTAGGATTTGACGTTCGCTTACTCGGTTCAGTGTGTCGACCTGGGAGTAAGCCAAAATCTGAATCTATCGAAGTTCAGGTTTGCCGCCTCTAGTTGAAGCTGTTTCGCATTCCTACCAAGCTAATTGAGATTGGGGGGGTAATTCACGTTTCTGCTATTTCGAGATACTCCGAGAAATCTGGCCAGATCCCTCGGAGTACCTCGGGATGACAATGTGCTTCGAAGTTGGTTTTCATGAATTCTATTTCCGGACACCCTCAGCTAATTTAGAGCGGTGAACTTGCCCACTTGAAGGGCTGCAGTAAGCGTGATCTAATTCTGGAAGGTCTTTTCGAAAGGGGTAATCTGCGTCGGAATCCCTGAATTAATTCAAGTTCTTGGGCATTCTCTACTTCCATGGATGCACTGTCTCGCTTGTGATTCTGCAGACTCCTTAAACTTGCGCTCTGCCACGGGTGAGAGGTGTGCAACAGTTTCTTATCGCTGAAAACATGCATTTCTCGATGAAAGGGGTGATTTATGAAACGCCGGGAATTTCTGGAAACTTTGGCCGCCACAGGGCTGGTTGCCAGCACATCCATGAGTCGCTTAGTCAGTCAAGAAACACATCAGCACTTAGAAGGAGGCGCGGCATACTGTCATCCTACGTACGCGACGGTGGCCGACGCTATTGCTTCGCCCCCAGAGCGATTTGCGTTCGTGTCCGCCATCTTTACCGGCACATTGTCCGATAAGCCCGACTATATGGCCACCGTCGACCTCGATCCCAAGTCACCGACTTACAGCAAAGTCGTCGGCAGGCTTCAGATGCCCACGCCCGGTGATGAACTACACCATTATGGCTGGAATGCCTGCAGCAGCTGCCATGGTCAGGGGCATCGGCGCTATCTCATAGTGCCTGGACTTGCCTCTGGCAACATTCACGTAGTCGACGCGATCAATCCTGCGGAACTGAAACTCCAAAAGACGATTTCAGGAAAAATGATCGCAACTGAGTACGATCTTTCGACACCGCATACTGTGCACTGCCTTTCCGACGGCAGCGTGGTGATCTCGATGCTGGGCAACGGTGCCGGCGAAGCGCCGGGAGGGTTCTTGGAACTCGACGCGGAATTGAATATCGTTGGCCCATGGCAAAAATCGCTGGAGGGGATGAACTTCAACTACGATTACTGGTATCAGCCGCGCCACAACGTGATGGTCAGTAGCGAGTGGGCTGCACCGAATACCGTCAGCCAGGGATTCTCGCTCGAAGATGTCAAAGCAGGCAAGTACGGCCAACACCTGCAGTTCTGGAACTGGAAGGAGCGCAAGATCGAGCAAACGGTTGACCTCGGCTCCGGTGGACTAATTCCGCTGGAGGTTCGCTTTTATCACAATCCCGACAGCACTCACGGGTTCGTCGGTGCGGCGCTCAGTAGCGCCATCTTTCATTGGCACAAGAACGGCGATCGGTGGCAGGCAGACAAAGTGGTACAGGTCGATCCAGTCGAGACAGAAGGATGGCCATTCCCGGTTCCTGGGCTAATCACCGACTTGGTGCTCTCCATGGACGATCGATTTCTGTATCTCTCCAACTGGCTCCATGGTGATATCCGTCAATACGACGTCAGTGACCCTGCTAATCCCAAACTCACTGGGCAGGTGTGGTTGGGGGGCGTCATTGGACACCCCTCAAATACGGATCGCAATCTGACTGGTGGTCCGCAGATGCTGCAACTAAGTCTCGACGGTAAACGGTTGTACGTTACCAGCTCGCTCTACAGCGTGTGGGACAACCAGTTTTATCCTAAAATTGCTGAAGAGGGCTCGTGGATGATGCGACTCGATTGCGATACGGGGAGCGGCGGGCTCAAGCTGAACCGAGAATTCTTCGTCAACTTCGGCAAAGAGCCCTGGGGCCCAGTCCGCGCCCACGAAATCCGCTTCCCAGGCGGCGACTCGACGTCTGATATCTGGGTGTGACTTCTATTTAGGGGCGGCTATATGCATTCCGACGCAAGTGCTGCGGTCACATCGACCACCCTCAGTTAAAGCCAAAACAAACTGGCAGCGACTGGACCAATTCCAGCAAGTTCGCTCTCAGTCTGACCCGCACTGGAGTGGTCTCGGCGAGGACACCGCCAGCAGTTTGCAGAAATCCTTCACGGCAGAGAGTGATGCATCTGCTGCGGCTTGCATTGATAGAGAATTGAGGTCGGTCAGATTTACCCCCGTGGGCAAGGGAATCAGGCCAAGTACCCTAGAAGTGCCACTCTCACGTTCCGATTCGTGAACGCGCAATCGATGACTACAATCACCAGACCTCGAGGATGAACGTTTGATTTTCTAGAGGCGGGCGAAGGTAGGCGCCGTCATTCGGCCGCGGTGGCAATTTCGGAGGCGTCGGCGTCAAGTCCTGGTACGGAATCAAGTTCAGTAGGTGTGTGATGCAGTTCAGGCGAGCGCATTTCTTGACGTCCGCTTTCACCACATACCAACGCGCTTGCTTGATGTCGGTGCGTGCGAACATTGTATCTTTCGCCTTAGAATATTCGATCCAACGAGAGCGAGATTGAACGTCCATAGGGCTCAATTTCCAACTCCGAGTCGGATCGTCCATGCGTTTTTGAAACCGTCGTTCTTGCTCTTCGTCGCTTAGAGCGTGTTTTGAAATTGCCAAGTTAGCGAAAATCAGCTACGGCTCCCTCTTTTGGTAGCAGCCATTGGGAAGGAGCCGCAGCATGAAACGTAGGACGCAGTATTCCAGTGATTTGACCGATCGGCAATGGCAATTGATTCGTCAGTTGCTTCCACAACGTTCGCGACTGGGGCGTCGGCCAATCGATCGACGAAAAATCATTAATGCTATTTTGTATGTTGTGCGAACCGGTTGCCAGTGGCGGATGCTGCCGAAGAACTTGCCGAATTGGAGTACGGTTTACGGAATCTTCTGGAATTGGAGAAACGACGGCGTATGGCAACGGATTCACGATAGGTTGCGAGAAAAAGTGCGTAAGGCAGCCGGTAAGAAATCCACTCCCACGGCGGCCATTGTCGATAGTCAGTCAATCCGCACCGCCGAGGGGGGAGAAGAGAGAGGCTATGATGCAGGCAAGAAAATTACTGGTCGCAAACGACACATCGCCGTTGACACTTTGGGAATGTTGTTGGCAGTGGTGGTACATAGTGCCGAATGCCAGGACTAATATGGTGCCGAATGGGTCATGGATCAACTGGGAGAACATTTCCGTCGGCTAAAAGTTGTCTTCGGCGATTCGGCCTACGGTCGCTCGGGATTGCCGGATTGGGTGAAGGGAACTTTTGGTTGGGTCCTTCAAACGGTCCTGCGACCGGCAAATGTGAAAGGATTCGTCATTTTGCCCAAGCGGTGGATTGTCGAACGCACATTCGCATGGCTGGCAAGACACCGACGCCACAGCAAAGACTACGAAAAAACCACTGCTTCCAGTGAGCCGATCACCTACATCGCCATGATTAGCCTCATGTCAAAGCGGCTAGCGAATAGCTAAAAATGAACTTCAAAACACGTTCTTAGGTGTCTGCTCGTCCATGTCCTCCTTGCGGATAAGCTCCTTGCGATCGTCCTCAAGGTAAACAATCCGCTGCCGGGCATCCCTGTAGCGCAGCCCAACCTGCAACTCGTTAGTCGTGGGATGACGATAACCACCCCGATTGGCGATCGTGATGCGGAAACCGAGCTCGGCCAGCGTTTGGGTGAAAATGTTGATGAACATGTTCTGCCCACCCGTATCGGGAAGCCCCGGAACCACGTCCCACTGGTGAATGCCGTGATTGGTGATCATCAGTGCGTGAGGGCTATCTTGGTTCGTGAAAGCATGATGAGTGGGGTCATTCGTATATTCAAACATGGCATTTATTTCGAGATAGGAGAGTCTCCTGCCGCTGACGAACAGCAGAGAGTGTCCTTGTTCTTTAACTAAGACCGGCTTACTGTGGGCGAGAACACGACTTCTGTCAGCACCTACACTACAAAGCGAAGACGCCGTAGTTCTCCAGTCCCTCTTCTACGCCGCAGGCGTGTGGCGTGCTTGCCAGATAGACAGTCTCCTTGTCCATTTCTTTGGCTATCTGCAACAACTCGGGTTGGGCGTTAGAGACGACGACCCCGCGGCGGAAGTGTTGGAACATGGTGGCATCGTTACCACTGTCGCCGGCCACGATAACCTGATCAGCACGCATATCACGAAACTCGATCAAGAACTCGATGGCCTTTCCTTTTCCGGAAGACGCCGGCAGGATGTCTAGGTCCCGACCGCTCGACCACACGACTTGATAGCGATCCGACAGGGGCTCGACTCTGCGGATAATCTCTGCAGCGGCTCGCTCCGGTTCATTGCACCTGTCCAGGTAACAACTGGTCTTGAGCTCAGTGTTGTATTCTGGTGGCTGCAACAGCAGACCTTCGATCCCCTCCAGAAAGGAGAGGGCCTCTTCCCGCCTGTACTGGGCTATCAAACGCCGACGCCACTCTTCGAGAGGGTGACTTTCCTCTTGGTAGGGTGGCAAGTAGATCTCCGTGCCAACCTGACAAATCACTGCGTCCGGTTCGGGCAGACCCTCGTGGGCGACACCTGAGATCACCTGAGACAAATTCCTGCCCGTTGAGAAAATAAGAAACAGATTGCCGTCATCCCGCAGTCTCTGGAGCCGAGCCGCGAGATGATCGAGCGCTTCCCGATCTCCCGTGAGCGTGCCATCGACGTCGGAAGCAAGTATCCAATACACAGAATTCCTTGATTAGCAGATTAGATAGGATAGAAATAGGACATCAACTTAAAAACTTAGAGAACTACAGTTGGTTTTGGTTTAGCATACCAATGGAAGAATGATCTGCAAGCAACCAGGTAGATAGTTTCTTCAAATTGAAGGAATACACGACAGAATGACTGCGTTGAGGGTCAATGAGGAATCCTGATCCCTTCATGGAGTGCAATGCAAATCACCGGGTACTCTTGGCTGCAACTAGTTTCCTGCGTAGAACAATCGCGTAGAATCTGTGCAATCGTCTTCCTTCAGAACTGCAATCACGGTAGTCAGGTAGTCAGTGATATTTGGAAGTGCAAGAGTGGAGTTCCAGACATCGCCAGGAACACGTCACTTGACCAGAATTCCTGTCACCCAGCACCGTTCGCAAGCCCCTCCCCAGGTAATTAGCCAACTCCGCTCGAATTGCTGTCCACAGTAAATCGAAGAAGTGAAAACGTAACGGCGGTGAAAGACAATACCTAATTTCCACAAAGGCACTGCACCCGACTCAGCTTTATACTGCGTCAAATCGCGAGCGATGTCCGCAACTACGCTCTCTTCAGAACCCGGTGATGTCAGACTTCAAATGCAACCGTGTCGAAAACTGATATTGTTGAAAGGATCGCTGGGTCGTTTGAATGTCGTGGTTGTAACAAGCTACGACGTTCGCACGGAGGCCCAGCGATGGCTAAACATCTTACTTTTGAGGATCGGAAAATCCTATATCGTTTGCAGCAGAAAGGGAAATCGAATTCGGAAATTGCAGAGTTGATGGGACGTCACCGCAGTACCATTGGCCGTAAACTGACCCGCAACACAGGCCAACGCGGTTATCGACCCCAGCAAGCTCAACGCCTGGCGGACGAGCGTCGTTTGGCCAGCCGCCGACCGCACAAAATGAAAAACCCCGAAGTGCATCAGTACGTGCAAGACAAACTGGAAAAATACTGGTCGCCCGACCAAATCGCTGGCCGCGCGCGATGCGACTTTCCACGCACTAGTTGGCGCTGGTTGTCGCGGCAAACAATTTACGATTGGATCAATGACTATCGGCCCGAATGGCAAGCCTGGTTGCGACGAAGTGGACGGCCGATAGAAAGACGTGGGAAACTGACGGATTGTGTGCGTATCGACGGTAGGCCTGAAGTGATTAACAAGAGACGACGCTACGGTGATTGGGAAGGCGACACGGTCGTTGGCTACGGTCGCCGTAGTGCGCTGGTGACGATGGTGGAGCGAGAAAGTGGTTACCTGCGAACGGGACGCGTTGACAGCATGAAGTCGGCCAGCACCATGCGTGTGGCGAATCGGCGGATGAAAGATCTCCCCAAAGGCCTTCGGCGCAGTATGACTTTCGACAACGGAAAAGAGTTTGCAGAACATCAGAGGTTAACTCGCAGCACGGGAATGGAGGTCTACTTCACCGATCCTTATGCGTCCTGGCAAAAGGGCACCAACGAAAACACGAACGGATTGCTCAGGCAGTTCTTTCCCAAAGGCACCGATTTCACGCAGGTCAGTCACCACGAGGTGGCCCACGTGGAACAATTAATCAACGAACGTCCACGCCGACGACTCGGCTATCGAACACCGGCAGAAGTCCTCGAAAAACACTTGTGTTGCATTTGATTCTTGACATCACCCATTTGATTTACTCAAGTTATTTCCATCTTCCGAGGAATCGTCTTTTGACCTTAAGCTCAGACTCAAAAGGCCTCTGGACTGTATGACGGCGAGCGTGTGCTGGGCGATCATCAATTCTTCATTGGTTGGGACGACCCATACAGATATCTTGCTGTTCGCGCTGGAGATCGTTGATTGATTTTGTTGGTTTGCAGTTTCTTCCAACTCGATGCCCAGTGGAGTAAGCCGGCGGCATATGGCCGAACGAATTGCCGTGGAATTCTCGCCAATACCCCCCGTGAATACGAATGCGTCAAGCCCACCCAAGACGGCAATGTAGGCACCTGTGTATTTCGCGACTTGATAGATGAAGTGGTTGACTGCCAGGGTTGCCTCCGGTGCGGAGCTGCCTAGTAATTCAAGCATGTCGCCACTGAGTCTGGACAACCCCCTAAGCCCCGATTCATTGTATAGGGTCTTCTCCAGCGACTTCGCGTCGTAGCCTCTGCGTAACAAGTAAAACAGAACCTCCGGCGGCAAATCTCCCGACCTTGTCGACATGGGAAGACCAGACAGTCCAGAGAAGCCCATCGTCGTGTCAATGCTGTTGCCATCTAGCATGGCGCACAGACTGCAACCGCCACCGAGGTGCGCGATAATTACGCGCCGAGCTGTAGGAATTAGATGTTTAATTTGGCTGCCGATATATTCGAAAGACAGGCCGTGATACCCCCAATGCCGGACACCAAGTTGCCGCAGGTCTGACGATACAGCATAAACCTGGGCGACCTCTGGCATGCTCCGATGGAAAGAATTGTCGAAGCACGCTACCTGCGGCAAATCTTCGAAGGCCTTTTCGAGTGCCCGGGCGCCGGTAACATTCGCGGGCTGATGCGAGGGCTCCATGACACTCAGTCCATCGAGGTAGTCAAGTACGTCACCCTCAATGAAGACAGGACCTGAATAACGATCGCCTCCCAACACGATGCGATGACCGACTGCGGCGATACTCACACCGTCGGCCTTGTGAGCCAGCCAGCGGACAATAAATAACAGCGCCTTGGTATGGTCGATGGGCTGGTTCTCAGGCCATGTGTGTGTATCCAGGGGCTGATGGTCTGGTCCGAACGCCTCAAATTGTGTTTTGGACTGCAAGTTCTTGACCTGTCCCCGATACTCCATGGTCAGAGGTGCGTCCTTCGCAAAGTTGTAGATGGCGAACTTCACGCTCGTGGAACCGGAATTGATGACCAAGATTCCATCAGCCATGACGTCATTCCTCAATGTTCGGACAGATCGTGGCGAAGTCCCGCTTCAACGCCGCGGCATAAAGAACCGCAACCGCTGCTGAGAACCGACGAGCCTCCTCACGGTCGGCAAGGCTGGTCAGGATCAATGGCACGCGCGCGCCAACCACTAGGCTGGCAGTTTGAGCGTATGCCATAAAAGCGAGCTCCTTGTAGACCATGTTGCCAGCTTCGATGTTGGGTGCGATGAGTAGATTAGCACGATCTGCGACTGGCGAGTCGATGTTATTGATCTGAGCCGCCTCGGCATCAACTGCCGCATCAGGGTCAAGCGGCTCGTCGACCGATGCTCCGGTAATTTGACCACGGTCTGCCATCTTGGCGAGCACGGCGGCGTCAAGTGTCGACGCCATTTTCGTTATCACCATCTCCACAACTGAGAGAACTGCTATCTTAGGCTCCGCGATACTCATAGCTCGGACAAATCCGATGGCGTTCTGACAGATGTCGCGTTTCTGCTCGATATCGGGAGCGATGTTAAGCGCGACGGCACTTAGAACGATTCGCTCCGAATACGTTGGGGCCGCGATCAATGCGCAGTGACTGAGCGTACTGCCAGTAGTCAGTCGTGACTTACTCTGAAAGGTTGCGTGAAGAAAAGTGTCTGAGAACATGTCCCGATAGCGTGAAAAGATAAAAGTGCTCCGGCTTCTCCTTTGGTTTTTGCGATCCAAGGATGGAGAAGCCGCAGCATGAAGACTGAGAGACAGTATCCCAGTGATTTGACTTACAGGCAATGGCAAGTTATCCGACGCCTGCTACCACGATGGAGTGGATTTGGCCGAGAACCGATCTGTCGTCGATAGGTGATTGACGCCATCCTGTACGTGTCACGCACCGGCTGCCAGTGGCGACAATTACCGCATGACTTTCCGAATTGGAAAACGTTGTACAACAATTTTTGGACATGGCGGAACGTTGGAACTTGGCAGCGGATTCACAACACACTTCGCGAAAAGGTGCGGAAGTCGGAAGGCAAGAAACCAAATCCCACAGCAGCCATCATCAATAGCCAGTCGATTCGCTCGGCCGAGGGAGGAGAAGAACGGAGCTATGCTCCGGGCAAAAAAATCACTGGCCCCAAACGACACTTGGCAGTGGATACGTTGGGAATGGGCTGACGGTGGTCGTCCATAGCGTGAGTTGCCTAGATCAATATAAAGCGCAGTGGGTGATGAACAAACTTGGGGAACAATTCCGTCGGCTGAGAGTTGTGTTTGGCGATTCGGCTTACGGAAGGTCGAGGCTTCCCGATTGAGTGCGTGAAACTTTTGGCTGGGTCCTACAAACCGTGCTGCGACCCATTCACACTAAAGGATTCGTTGTGCTACCCAAACGATGGATCGTCGATCGAACCTTCGCCTTGCTTGCGAGATATCGCAGGCACAGCAAAGACTATGAAAAAACTACAGAGTTGGCAGAAGCAATTACCTACATCGCCATGATTAACTTGAAGTCGAAGCGAATAGAAAAATCATGAAAAACCCTATCAGGACACGTTCTTACTGTTTCTATTATGGGATGTGCTAGACATGTACTCAAGTAACTAATCGCATTCAGTGCCTTTGCGCCGTCCTGCGAGAGATGGGAATTACGTTTGGCTAATCACTGTGAAATCACTCAAGCGAATAACTTGAGACGAAGCGATCGAGGCAAGGAGATCTAGTAGGCTAATAGGTCTAAAAACTCTCCGCTATTGACGCAGCCGATTTCGAGTACGCCAACAGCCCAATCCAAGCAATCCGACAGTTGCGAGCAAAAGTCCATTCGGTTCAGGTACTGCGACGTATCCAAACCAGCCATATAGGCCAGCTAAGGAACGATTGCCAGAAAGCTCGCCGAGTTCGCCGAAGTTTAGGGCGTCGAGCGACAGTGTTTGCGCGGTGCCTTGAAGTCGCACTTTGCCCTCCACGATTGCCAACGCTGCACTGCTTCCGGCAGAGAATCCACCGTCCAGATCGAGCGAAAGTTCGTCGTAACCCCTTTTGACCAAAGTGCCATTCTAATTCCAGGCGTCGCTGACCAGCAGGTTAGCAGGTACATCAAAGTTCCCTGTTAGTTCCTCCCCTGCAGCTTCCCACTCACCTACAAATGGCAAGCACCCTGGTGTTGTCGTAGTGGACGCTGAAACTCAGTCCCGGTTGGATCTCTTCAACAATAACCTCGTCGCACGCGTCACTCCTGGAGGAAAACGACATGATCTCATAGGTATCAGAAAGTGAGGGTTTGGGGCCTTGGGTGCTAAGCCTGAGGGTGCCGGCGAGGCTTGCCGATCCGGAAGCGAGAACCTGACCGACGGAGCTCTTTCCCAACTCAACCTCGATACCCCCTAAAGTGCCGATCCAAAGGTCACCGATGTTAGCGGTTTGTCCTCTTTCAACGCCCAGCAGCATCGAGTTCGTAACACCGTCGATCGTCAGATCATCGATCGTAACATCGGCAGAAACAGTGACGATCTGGTTTGTCAACTCGGTGTTGATCAGGCGGAGGTGATTTTGACCTCAGCAGGAAGACGCCTTTTGGCCAAGAAAACCCTCTGAATGAGAGAGTTTCAAATACTATAATATCTGAGGGTGTCCGGGAATACGTTTTCTGTCATTTCGAAGTACTCCGAGGAATCGGGCTAGATCTCGCCACGGCGAGTCACCCGTGGAGACCCTCGGAGTACCTCGGGATGACAATTCACTTTGCCTTTGAATGAAGCGGATGCAATTCCCGGACACCCCCAAATATCTCACACTTCGCACAGAGCACGAAACGGGGGGGGAAGGTCATAGCACCGAAAGTGATTCCCCATATTCGCAGAGATCCATCCGTCGTCACTCAATGCGACAGTTGCTCGATGCAGTTCACTTCAAAACAAGTGTGATACTTGCACTTGCCGCAGTGCGCAGGTGCGCGAAATGATAATTGGTTTTTACGATTTACTTTTGCTATCGAAGCCAAAGCAAAAAGGTCATTCCCAAGAAGAGACTGAAGAATGTTCCTGGTTCCGGCACAGGGGCTGTGGCAAGAAGGGATTCGTAAGTCGCGCCGTAGTTTAGTTGCCAGTCGGATAATTCAGCTTGGCTAAGAGAGCTAGGCGACAAGCCTCGCTGCCACATGAGAAAATCAGCTCCATCGACGTCTCCATCGAGATCAAAGTCTCCCAGCAACGGGTTTTCGAAAAAGAGAGTTGCGGGGCCAATCTGAATGTTGCTCACGGTGTAGTTCGCTTCATAAAGACTAGCGAATTGCAACTTGGAGATGACTGGATCAAAACCGAGGCTACTTTCTGCGGTGAGCATCCAGGGAAAGCTTGCGTCGGTAAAGTCGGATACTGCCGAACCCTCAGGGAAAAATGCAAGCTGCATCGTGTTGGCATCAGCCGCGTTGCCAGAGAGCTTCCCGATGATGAGGTATGTGGTGTCTGGTGAGAATCCACTTGTTGAATCATTCTCACCACTTTCATCTGCTCGGCTATTGATCCCCACTTCTCCTGTCAAACCAGTCAGCGAGACATCAAATTGATTCGTACCCGTCGGATCCTGGAACTGGAGAAAGAGATCGCGATCACCTGAAGACGCTTGAGACGGCAACAGTGATCCAGTGTTTTGTTTCACCAGGAATGTAAAGTACTGTTGCACGTTTTGTCCCATGTCGACCGGCGTAATGAGACTGGCTTCCAGGACTCGCGGGTCGGTATTCAAGGAGTCAAAAGCTTCAGCGGAGTTCTGATTGCGAATAGTTAGCGACGAATCGCTGTGCTTATCGAATCCGACGCCGCTACCTGTGAACGTCAAATGTCCGGAACCGTGCTGCTTGAAGTTGCCCGTTTCGGGAAGGTCTCCGCCGAGATCTCGCAGCACTTGCCAACGATCTGCCAGTCCCGCACTATCCTGAAAGTTTTCAAAGGTGCCCGAGTAGGCCAAGCGGTCGGGAATGTTCACTCCCAATGCAGCAAATCGACTCGCCAGCCAATCGGCATCTGCCTGATTCACAAAGCCGTTGCCGTTGTGGTCTCCCTGCTCCCAATTGCCTTGCCGATAGAACTCATCGAATCGGGCCGCTGTATTCGTGCCTGTCCAACCAGGAACGGATCCCATGTTGTCCGAGAGTGTCAGGGCGTCGGCGGCGTTGACCTTGCCATCCAGATTGAGATCGGGCACATCGCGTTGGTAGACGATGTATTGATGGGCAACCCGATGCAGTCCAAGATCCGTAGGGGAGTCGTAGTGCAGAGTCCAGTTCATGACTCCAGCCATGCTGCGATCGAGTGCAAGTTGTACCTTTTCTCTCACTTGCTGACGACTCTCAATCGTCCAGGTATTTGTTCCGTCAGACCATGTTGTGGCATCGTAAGGTAAATTAGGATCGGCTTCGATGATCGACTTCAGAGTCTTAGTTGATGGTCCTTTGCCCCAAGTGCCAATGCCGAGTACGAGTTGCTCGTCGGTGAATGCTTTTTCCGGGCCTTGCCCCGTGAGGGCGAGTTTTCCATTGGCGAAGGTCACATTGCTAGCGGCGCCGTAGTGGTATCCCATGATGAAGAGCTGGTCATAGGTCCTCGCGTCGAATACGGGAGTGTCATCCCAGTCGGAATCGGCGAATCCGTAGTCGTCGACGGAGACGTCCATGCTCAGCGGCCCAATCGCAGCTTTCAGGTCTTTTGCGAGTTGTGTGTAATTGGCCCATTCCGTATCGGTGGCCGGACGCTCCCAATCGAGATTGAAACCAGTCATGTTGTTCGCAAGGAGGAAATCTTTCACATTGGAAACGAAATTGGCTCGATTGGTCGAGCTCGACACGATCGAATTCCAAACGTCATCGGTGCTTCCCGGTCCAGCCGTGTCGAACATGCTCATGTGATAGCGAAAGTCATGTGCAGCCTGCTGAGCGGCGAGAGTTGCAAGGTGCTGGGCTGCCCACGGATGGTAGTTCAAGTCGCCATTTGCAGTCGGCCGGACTCCAGAAAAATAGAGTACGTCGGAGACATGATCGTACATCCCGTCGCCGGAAAAAGATTGAAGTTGTGCCTGACTCGTCCAATAGGGAATAAAGCTCCAAGTGCGAAAATCCGCAGCCTCCCATGCCGAGAGAGACTCTTGCTGGGCTTGAACCGAAGGGCACAATGCAACCGCAAGCAAGACTGTCGCGAAGGCTAGCTCGACGAGCCGTTTTGACGTTAATAGATACCGTCCCAGGAATGTTCTATTAGAAAGTACTCTTCGAAATACGTTCATGCTGTCAGATCTATAGAATTTCATCTCTTCTGTTCCAGTCGGTTCCGAACTTGAATTCGAACCCGTCGCCTGACTTTTATTATACACTTCCGTATTACTCTGATGCTAGGAATAATCGATGATATTCGAGCTTTCCAGCGTATTTCAACCTGATCGCCGAGCGAGTTTTCTAATCTCGCGTTGCCAATCGCGGCTTACTCAGTAAGATGACTTTCCCCAGCAACATGACTTTATTCTACGACGAAGGATCTAAGATAATTGTCTGGAATCCCTGCAATTTGGAAATCCCCTATGAGGCGAGTAGCCCGTTGAGATCTTTTGCCCTTCGAATGCTGAGCCTTGGTCACTTCTGTAATATGTCACTTGTTCAGGGTCGACAAATTTAATCCGATGGCTCTCATTCAGCTCAGCGACGTTACGGTTGGCTTTCGTGGGCCAGCTCTTCTGGATAATGTTTCTTGTCAGATCGAGGCGCGCCAGCGAATTGGGCTCTTAGGACGCAATGGGGCGGGAAAAACCACCCTCATGCGGATCCTGCTAGGAGAAATTGTTCCGGATCATGGCCGTTGTGAGCTGTCGCCTGGCGTGACCGTGGGGCTCTTGCCGCAGGAGGTTCCGCAGAATTTGCCGGGGACGGTCAATGAAGTGGTCCGCCAGGGCTATCAGGGGCATGAAGAACACGACGGCCACGACTGGAAATTCGAGGTGCGGGTCGAACGGTTGTTGAACGAGATGGATCTAGACGGGGACTTGGTCGTTTCTTCCTTGTCGGCTGGGATGAAGCGGCGGGTACTATTGGCACAGCAATTGGCCCGCGACCCGAGTGTGTTGCTGCTTGATGAACCGACAAACCACCTCGATATCTCTGCAATCAATTGGCTCGAAGACTTCCTGCAGCGCTGGCCGGGGACTTTGCTCTTTGTGACCCACGATCGGGCGTTCTTGCGCAGACTTGCGACGCGTATTTTAGAAATCGATCGAGGACACTTGTTTGATTGGTCATGTGACTATCCTACGTTCCTCGTGCGCAAAGAGGCTGCCCTATCTGCCGAGGAAAAACAGAATGCCCTGTTTGACAAAAAACTAGCCCAGGAAGAAGCGTGGATTCGGCAGGGGATCAAGGCACGCCGTACTCGCAACGAAGGTCGTGTGCGCGCCTTGAAAACAATGCGTGAGAAGCGATCGGAACGCAGAGAACTCGTCGGCAAGGCTAAGCTCGAAATTCAAACCGAAGAGCGCTCTGGTGCCCTGGTCGCCCGAGTGGAGGATATTTCATTCAGTTATGGAGACCATCCGATCGTCGAGGAGTTTTCGACGGAGATCATGCGCGGCGATAAGATCGGCTTGATCGGTCCTAATGGCGTCGGCAAATCGACCCTACTGCGACTCTTGCTCGGCGAGCTGCAACCACAATCGGGATCAGTCCGTTTAGGAACCAATCTCCAGATTGCCTACTTCGATCAACTACGAGGGCAACTAGATGAAGAACAAACTGTACAAGACAATGTCGGCGAGGGAAGTGATCAACTCTCAATCGGAGGACGGCAACGTCATGTGCTGGGATATTTGCAGGATTTTCTGTTCACTCCCGATCGAGCTCGCACTCAGGTGCGCTTTCTTTCCGGAGGGGAACGAAACCGGGTGTTGCTCGCCAAGTTGTTCGCCAAGCCTGCCAACATCATCGTGCTGGACGAACCGACCAACGATCTCGATGCGGAGACGTTGGAACTGCTTGAGGAGCAACTGATCGATTTTGCGGGTACGCTCCTCATCGTGAGTCACGATCGGGTGTTTCTCAATAATGTTGTTACTAGCACGATAGTTTTTGAGGAGACCGGCCCCAGGGAATATGTTGGTGGTTACGACGATTGGCTGCGGCAACGCGAGCAACCTCAGCAGGTCATGGATTCCCTACAGAAGAGTTCTCAAACTGTACCTCCCAAAGTCTCAGCGAAGTCGAAGCAGCGACTTTCTTATCAAGATCAACGCGAACTTAGTAGTCTACCGGCGAAAATTGAAAAGCTCGAAAATGAGATTGCCGGAATCCATGCCACGATGGCTGATCCGGAATTCTACAAGCAACCTGCAGAGACCATTGCAAGTCAAGGCATCGAGTTGAAGGCTCGAGAGGAAGAGTTGGCTGCTGTGTTTGCTCGTTGGGAAGTGTTGGAGTCAATCAGTGAAAGTTAGTTTGATGTGAGCGGATCGGCGCTAACCGCCGGTATTCAAGTTGTCACTGGTGACTAACGCCAATGCTATCGAAATTGCTCTATTCGATGAGCTCAATCGGAATTGGATCAATAAGCATCCCGTCAGGCGTATGCAGGACAATTCCGATCAAGTATCCATCCTCTGCCGAGAGTACACTGGCGCCATGCCAGTCCACGTCCAAGGGAATCGCAGGATCGATTTTCCATTGATCTTTCTGGATTTCCATTCGGTCGGTTGACAAGGGTATCGTGAGATTGTCCGTGCCGCAGGTAACAACCAATTCGGCTGGTAGATTAGCACCGTCGGTGATCGAGCGGATGCGTGCAGCTGGCCAAACAGAGTCATTGCCGGAAAGGTTTTCTGCAATTCTTCGAGTAGCCAATCTATGAGACGTGGTAGACTCCGGGATGTTGAGGTCAAGCGTCTTGCCGCTAATTTCCAACTCGCGATTCTCCTCATCCTCCGCGGTGAGCAAATCTGCAGGTCCTAGAAGTTTCTCGTTTTCCAATACCAATATCCAGCCGCGCCGTTGTCGTCCGCCGAACAGACCTAGTTGTTTCTCGCCACGAGAGACACCCAGCATAGGTTGCGGAATCGGCACGTTTTCTGGAAGTAAGGCGCTGCCGATAGCCAAGTGGGGTTGCCAGCGGAGCCATTCGTCTCGGGGCGATTTTACCAGCTCAAAGCGGTGTCCCGTCGCCACGCGGTTGCCGGGGACATCGGGCGTTGCCATGGCTACCCCGCCGGCGGCGATGGTGGCGAGTGTTTCGGCATCAAGTTCTAATCCGTGGATACCAAATCGCAGATCGATGCCACTGTTGCTCCAGAATCGAGTGTTCTCGCGAACCAGGGAGCGATATTCACCTTGAATGAAGGTGCGGGCCACGACACGAGACGAATTGTTCGTGAGACCCACACTGATGACATGCCCGATCTCGACTCCCCGATAGCTGACCGGCGAACCTCGCTCCAATCCATAACGCTGGCTCGACTCCAACACGACCTCCAAACCGTCGAAGATGTTTTCCACGACAGTAGGTGGATCGCTGAGGCCCTCAAAATGATTGGCCCAGGGGGCATCTTTGGGGCCAGGGATCACACCGACGTAGCGGCCTCCCATGAGTGTGTCCAACCCGCGGACCTGTCCCAAGCGAATGTCAGGCCGCTCGATCCAAAATCGAGTTCCTTCGCGTGCCAGCGGCGCAGATTCGGCGTTGAGTTCCACGGTCACGATCGCTTGATCTAGATCCGCATTGAGGACCACAGATTTTACTGCGCCGACGTCGATTCCCCGATAGCGTACCATGTCACCTGGCACGAGGCCACTGCCGTCGGCAAAGGCAATCTCGATCTGGGTACCTGTTGAGCGAAATTCAGCCCAGACGAGCGCTGCTGCGATTGCCAGACACGCAAGCGTGATACCCCAAAGACGCGATCTTAACTTGCCGACCATTTCCGCTGGCCCGGCTGAAGCTACGATATGCGCTGTAGGAAATTCAGATTCGGGTATTTGACTTTCGGGGGCTGGGTTAGGCACGTTCATCACCCCAAATCGAATGTGGATCGAAGGAGAGGGAGGCCCACATGCTCATCGCCACACAGAGGACGAAGGCCCAAACCGCGGGCCCAAAATGAAATTCTACGAGCGAACCGAGTTTCACCAGCATGACCATGAACGCGATCAACATCACATCCATCATACTCCATTTGCCAGCCTGTTCCATGATGCGGTAGGTGATCGCTTTGTGTTTTCGGTGCATAATTCCCAATAGGCTCAGTTCTAGTAGCAAGACAATTTTCACAAGTGGGAAGACAATTGAGAAGAGCAGAACAACCGTTCCGACAAACCAGCTTCCTTCCCGCAGCAGATCGATGGTGCCCATGAGCAAGCTAGATTGATGATGACGTCCAAGTCGTTCGATTTGCAAAATGGGCAGCAGTATCGCGGGCCAATAGAGAATAAAGGCGGCAGTCGCCAACGCCGCCGTACGGCTGGCGGAGTGCGTACTGTAGCGACAGACTGTGGAACCACACCGAGCACAGGCGGCCAATTGACGCGGCGCCAAAGGCGGCGTGTGCTGGATTTGGCCACAGCAGTGACAGGCTTTGAGGTCGGTGAGCATGGGGTGGATAGATTTGATTAATGAATTGTAGATAGTATGTTGAGATGATGTGGGAAGAACTTCCCTTTCTGAACTTCTATTATCACGGAACAAGGGAGTGATATCTACAACGGTTTCCGGGGGAATTATGCAAACAAAGTCAGAATTCTGCAGCGGATAACACTTGCTGCAAAGTTTACTTGGACGGCTTGCGGCCAATGAGGAGTGCGAGCTCGCGCCATTTCCAGTAGCAGTCGACGTCTGCGAATCCGAGTTCTCGTAACCACTGAAGTTGGCTTTCCACATCAAGCAATTTATTGGAGGGGTCTTCTTCTGAGGGATCCGTGTCCAGTGCATGGAAAAAGCGAAAGTGGACTCTTTCGTTTGGCGAGGCGACGTGTTCCAGATTACAAAATACTCCAGCCGGCTCCAGGAGATTCCAGATTTCTTGGTAGAGACTTTGTTTGCGTGCGTCTTCGCAATGGTGAATGGCAAAACTCGAGACTACGACATCGAATGACCCTAGGTTCGGAAGCGGATCGTCCATGTTGTGTTCAGCCAAGCTTACAAGAGAGGGTTTTCGGCGAACCGCTTTTTCGCTTTTTCAAGCATCGTAGGAGAGAAATCAAGCCCGACGCCCTCGGCCTTGGGGCAGTGGGCGAGCACGATACTCAGAAGATGGCCATCCCCGCACCCCAGATCCAGCACGCGAGTCGCCTCGGGGGGAACTTCGGAGATCAGAGTGGCTTCTCCCTCTTGGCGGTGAGGGATTTGAGTCAATCGGCCAAGATACTCCAAGGCATGTTCGGGCTTGGTCCACTCATTGGTCATCTGTGAAACTCCCAGCAAAACATAGGCAGCAGAACCCTGTACCAGGCGAGTAGGTCCTGCTTGCCGAGCGAGAACTTGCTGAATTCGTATCCGGTAGAGAGGAACTAACTTCTTTCCATCAGAAACCCATTATCGCGGATCGGAAGGCCAACTTCTACTAGGATTCTTGGGCCAAGGCTCGGGGCGGCAGTGACGCGTTCCTCCTTATCGAGCAGGTCTCTTCTGCCGAGTCGTGGCTAAACCTACTCTTCGTCGAAGAGTTCATCAGTGGGGTAGGGGAGGGGTTTGCCGGCTAGTTCGTTGATGGCGTTGTGGGCGGCACGTTGTTCGGATTCTTTCTTGCTACGGCCCCAAGCAGGAGCAAATTGTTGTGAGGCGACCTGGGCGGCGATCTTGAAGCACTTGCTGTGGTCGGGGCCTTTTTCGTCGAGCAGGTTGTAGACGGGTGTGAGGCTATGTTCGCGCTGGGCGAAGTGTTGGAGCTGGGATTTATAGTTGCCACGGAACTCGCCCGAGGTGGTCGCTTCGATCTCGGATTCCATATTCTTGATAACGAACTGGCGGGCCGGCTCAATGCCACCGTCCAAATAGATTGCGCAGATCAGTGATTCCAATGCTGCCGCGACTACGGACCGTGGGATTTCGGGATCGGCGGCCATTCCTTTGCCTAACATGAGGAACTCAGGAAGGCCAAGTTTCTCGGCGACATTCGCACAGGTATCTCTGCTCACCACGACCGACTTTATCTTGGTCATGTCCCCTTCGAGATAGTCAGGGTACTGTTGGTAGAGTTGTTCGCAGACGGCATAGCCGAGAATTGCATCGCCAAGGAATTCCATTCGCTCGTTGGAGGCCAAGCGGTGCGAAACCCCCGAGGCGTGTTGCAGGGCAGCACTCAGCAAAGAGGGATCGTGAAATTGATACCCGATTTTTCGCTGGCAATCTTCCAGATCGGGTTGCAGGGTAGAATTTTCTTCAGACAACGGAGAACTCTATTAGGAAAGCGGGACGCAACAATACACTATTAGGTCCGGCTTGCGAATTGTCCTCTAGATTACGGGGACAATCGGCAAGACGGGGGCAAATTGCCCGAGGGAATGTAACTACTACGAGGTAGACAATGTCTCGCTCGCTCCTTTAGGCTAGCTGTTACTATGGAAAATGTCAATTCAAGCGTTTTGGGTCGATTTTGAAGCCTAGTTAGACTGGCAAAAGTGGTCCTGCCAAGTAGGGGTACTTGTCGATACACTAGTGCTTTGACAACTCTTATAAATTAGGGTGCGAGACGTCAGAACTATTTTGCAGGTTTAAGTTTGCGACGTCTCGCACCCTAATTCCTAGCAATGACAAAGCACTAGCACGACCGCCAGTCTCCCAACCAACGCCCAGTGCACACTATGAATACGCTCTACCTTCCTGAACTCCGTGAAATGTTGGCCGCCAACAATTTGGCGGAATTGCAAGAGTTCTGTACTGCTTTGCATCCGGCAAGAACAGCAGAGTTTATGGAGGGGCTTTCCCCAACGGAAGCCTGGGGAGTACTACGGGCTGCCGACGGCTCGACTCGCGTGGAGATTTTCACGTATCTGCCTGAAGAGATGCAGATTGAAATTCTCGAGGCGGTTGAGCCGGCCGAGTTGAGCCATCTCATTGCCGACATGGCACCCGACGATCGGGTCGACTTGATCAAAAAAGTTGACCCAACTGTGGTGGAGAAAGTACTCAAACTGGTACCCACCAAAGAACGGCGCGATATTCTGCGGCTGCGGGCCTATCCAGAGGGGACTGCAGGTGCGTTGATGACCTCCGAGGTGGCCTGCCTTACGGAGGACTTGACTGTTCGCCAGGCACTTGAGGAGATCAGTCGAGAGGGGCATGAGTTCGAAACGGTCTACTATATTTATATCGTCGACGCAGAAATGCATCTGCGAGGGCTAGTGTCTGCCCGGCAGTTGGTTACTCATCTTAACAAGCCGCAGATGTTACTGTCAGACTTGATGTCGCGGGATCTGGTCACGGTAGGAGCCAGCGACGACCAGGAAACCGTCGCAGAGAAAGTTGCAGATTACAATTTCCTCGCCATTCCGGTCGTTGACGCTGAACAGCGATTGGTAGGCATCATTACTCACGACGACATCATCGATGTGTTGCAGGAAGAGGCCTCGAAGGACGCTTATCAAGCAGGTGCGGTAGAGCCGCTCAAAGAAAGTTACTTGGCGACTCCGTGGCTGCAACTCACGCGATATCGAGTAGGTTGGTTGTCTTTGCTGTTCGGAGGTGCATTGCTGACGGCGCTAGCGATGAAATCGTACAATGAAAATGTACAACGTTTCGCTTGGATCGCATGGTTTCTCCCTTTAGTGATATCCACGGGAGGGAATTCTGGTAGTCAATCGGCGACGCTGATGATTCGAGCTTTGACGACCAAAGAAATCACGCCTGCAGATTGGCGGCGAGTTTTCTTTCGAGAATTGGTGATCGGATTCTTGCTGGGGAGTTGCCTCTCGTTGATCGGATATCTGGTCGGATGCTTCATGGCTCCCACTGTTTTCGACGCACTCGTGCTTCCGCTGACGATCGTATTGGTAGTGACTTGCAGCACAATTGTGGGATCGCTGTTGCCCCTGATGTTCGATCGACTGGGATTCGACCCCGCGTTGATGAGTACCCCCTTCATCGCTGGGATAAGCGATATCGTGGGTATCGTGCTCTACATGAACGTGGCGGGCTGGCTGCTCAGCGAAGGGATTTGACCCGAAGCACATGTTAACCCGAAGCGTAAGCGAGGGAACAACTTGCAGCAATTTTCCTCGCTTACGCTTCGGGTTGCCAATTTACACGTCCAAGGCAGGCTGGCCCACGTACATTTGCAATACTTGGCTTTGCACCTTGATGGCGCGGATAAGAATCCAAATCTGCTCACGGTTGAATTGCTCGGGATCGGAACTTGCCAACTCTTCGAGTTCCTGGGTCATGGCTGCATGTTGATCCGTCGCGGCTTGCAGCTTGAGACCAACTTCACTCCAGGCAGCTCGCAGTGTCTGTTCATCCTGCAGCTCTTCGAGCTTCTCGGTGTCATGTGATAGTAGTAGGCACAGCCGAGCGATATCTTGGGTGGAAGATTCTGGTTGGAGCCGTTGAACAAGGGTGGCGAGTTTTTGACAGTTCATGTCGATTCGATCCTGGATTGCGAAACAAGTTGTAGATCTTGGGTGTAGTACGGCGTACGTCTCGGAGAGATTGTTCTCTGTTCTGAGAGGAGAAAGTTCCAAACTGGTGATAAGGTTTGAGCAACCCTCGGAATTGGTGACTAATCGACTTCGGGTCGCTTCAGAAAAGTCTAGCTTACAAACTGCGAAGGGCCTTGTATGATGTAAATGACTTGGAAAACTAGGGCTGCTATGTCAAGTTTCCTCGTCGAACCTGTTCTGCTGCAGAGTGTCAGGGTAATTGTGTGGAAAGCTCGATTCATGATGAGCTGGCAGGACTGTTATGAGCCCTATTATCGATCCCAGCGGACTTCAGTACGTATTGACCAGCGAATAGAAAGACCCACCATGCCAACGCTTGGAGTAAATATCGATCACGTGGCGACGGTACGTCAGGCTCGGATGACGAACGAGCCCGATCCCGTATGGGCTGCGACTCTTGCCGAGTTGGGGGGGGCGGATGGGATTACGCTCCACTTGCGGGAGGACCGACGGCATATTCAGGAGCGGGATTTGCATCTGCTGGGGCAAACGGTTGCCGTGAAACTGAACTTGGAACTGGCTTGTAGCGAGGATGTGCTTGCGATTGCTTGCCAGAGCCATCCCTATCAAGCAACGTTGGTTCCTGAGCGGCGCGAGGAAGTCACGACCGAGGGGGGGCTGGATGTGGCTGGCAATCAAGATCAAGTGCGCGACGCCGTCAAGCGCCTGCAAGACGCCGGGATTATAGTGAGTTTATTCTTAGATCCGGATCCTATTCAGATCGAGGCCGGCGTTGCCACGGGGGCCACGGCAGTTGAGCTTCATACGGGGGCTTACGCCGAAGCGAGATTCAAGACTCAAGAACAGCTTGGAATCCTGCTCAACGCCGGTCGGTTAGTCCATGAGGAGGGACTCACGCTCCATGCTGGGCATGGTCTCACCTACCGCAATGTGCGTCCTGTTGCTGAAATCCCTCATATGTGTGAGTTGAATATCGGTCACAGCATTATTTCTCGGGCAATTATGGTCGGGCTGGAACAAGCCGTGAGGGATATGAAACGTTTGATCAAGTTGTAGTGCAGGCGATTGCAAGTCCTGCCATTCTGTCGCTATCATGCTTGGTTTACCTGCCGAACTCTAACCCCACTACCTAGCTCCAAGGAGGAGAATTCTCGCATGGCTACCAAGGGAGAAGCATTTGCTGGCTTGTCGGTCGCAATCGTCACCCCATTCAAGAACGATGAGGTGGATTACGCTCGATTTAAGGAGCAGATCGAATTTCAGATTGCCGCGGGGACGAATTGCTTATGCCCTGTGGGAACGACAGGTGAATCGCCCACGCTGTCTCACGAGGAACATGAGCGTGTGATTGCCTTCGTATGTGAAACTGTGGCAGGACGGATCAAGGTAATGCCGGGCACAGGTTCTAATAGCACGGCAGAAGCGCTGCGGCTGACGAAATCGGCAGAAAAAGCGGGAGCCGATGCTGCCTTGCAGGTTGCGCCCTACTATAACAAGCCAACGCAGCAAGGATTTTACGAGCACTTCAAATGTCTGGCCGAGGAAACGGGGATTCCTCAGTGTATCTACAATATCCCAGGTCGAACGGGCAAGAACATTGAACCGGAAACAATCATCTGGCTGGCGGAGCTAGACAATATTGCCATGGTGAAAGAAGCCACGGGCTCGATGGATCAGGCTTCGGCAATTCTGGGGAATACAAATCTTACGGTGCTTAGCGGCGACGACAGCTTGACTCTGCCACTGCTCTCCGTTGGGGCCAGCGGAGTGATTTCGGTCGTAGGCAACATTGTCCCCCAAGACATGGTTTCCCTTCTTAGCGCTTTCAAGGCAGGGAAGCTGTCCGAGGCTCAGCAGTGGCATCACAAGCTATTTGCCCTCTGTCGCGATATGCTAGGGCTCTCGACGAATCCGATTCCCATCAAGGCCGCCATGAAGATGCTCACGCGTGACACGGGCGAACTGCGATTGCCAATGACGCCGCTTACAAGTGATGAAGAAGTCTCTTTGCGCAAGACGCTCACGAACTATGGGTTGCTGTAGACGTTAATCAAATACTTCTACTTGGACTCCCGTGTTGGAGGCTGGCCCGAGTTGAATTTCGTAGTCACTATAGATTTCGTGCGCCTTGGCGGCAGTCTTGAGTCGGTGGGCTTCTTTCAGACTAGGTGTCATGGCGAAGATAGTAGGCCCCCACGAGGATTGTCCGACCCCCTGAAAACCTATCTCGCGGAGCCAGGCAACTAGTCTGGCAGTCGCAGGCGAGTAGAAAGTGCCCCCTTGGGCTGCAGCGAAGCAGTCTCCTGCGATACAGCCGAACTGATAAATCGATTGAGAAAAAAGCTCAAAATCAGTAGCTTCAACAGCAGGTATTATTTCGTCCGCTACAAGTGATTCTAGTTGCTGAGTTACTTCTACCGAGACCTGTGGCAGGTCGGCAATAGTAAGGTCTTCGTCTTTCCCTGAAAGACCTTCAAGACTTGGAGGAGTGAGCAAGACAAAGTGCCAGTCATCGGGTAGTGCTCCATGGTAGGTAAGTCGCCCCAGAGGTTCATGTTGCAAATGGCCGCCATCAACAACGAGCCCCCCCATAAGAAAACCATAGGTTCCTACGGCAGACCGTCGGCCTCTTCCCGTTAATTGACATAGCCTGCTCGGATCGCGCCAGGGAAATCCCAACGACTCAGCCAACCCGGCAGCCACAGCCAGGCCAAGCTGGGAACCGACGCCTAAACCCGTATGTTCTCGTGGGGCTGATAGGACCTGTATGCATAGCTCTGGAGGAAAGCTGAACTGAAGCCGATGGAAAATGCTGTTGGAAAAATATGCAACGCGTTCACTTAGGGGCCCTTCGATACCGAAGCGTTTGGCGGGAACAATTTCCAAGTGAACACCTGGGACGTCGATCATCACGCCGACTCCCCCAAACTGAGGCCGCTCACAGGAGTGCCCCAGACTGGTGAGTCCGAAGTGAAGACGACAGGGAGTGCGAACCAACACGCGGCGACTCATCTTGGCAAGATCTCCGATTCGAAAGGAACCGCAAGTTCTTGATGCACAAAGGATTGCAGTAGAGCGAAGGCTTGGAGTTCATCGGCACCGCCGGTTTTTTGAATCGGAGATGCCAAGCGGTCCAATTCGGATAGCAAGAGCTTCGCGTCCAAGATATGGATCCGGGTTGCCAAGATAGCAGCTTCGAGAACAGCATGTTTAGCGCGATTGAACCCGAAAAACTCTCGGATATGGCCGCGCTTGGTCGTGTGGCCGACAACTATCGAGCGTTCTGCAGAATCATCGACGGACACGATTTCAAATTTCAGCCAGCGACATGCCGCTGCCAACACCATGGGATCGGACTCGAGGAACTCAGGTATTGGCTTGATTGTGCCAATCGCAGCTTTCGCAAAAAGCAGTACATCGTCGGTGATATGCAGTACACCTTGCGAGGTCCGTATCAGATTCTTGTAAGTCGTGGAAGTGCGAAACGGACGCAATACGAGCCTTTCTAGACCGTCATCGACGAGGGGGCCCATCGGGGCAATGTTGATCGTGCCATCTTTGTTGGACGTCGTAACAATCGCTTCGAGAATTCGCCCGTCGGATCCAAGTTGAGGTAGCGATGTTTTCGACATCATGAACTCGCTCCTTAAAATGTCACAGGGGCAACGGGAAGAGGAGAAGGTTTGTATTCTGCGAAGCGATATTCCGAAGCTGATAGTTGATCGAGCGATTCGTCGAACGGAATTTCAGCCATTCCTAAAAAATTAGCCAGCAGTCGATAGCCGTCGTGCGTCAATATCGCTTCAGGATGGAATTGTACTCCGGCCAGAGGGAATTCAATATGCTCAATAGCCATGACTGTTCCGTCAACAGATTGTGCCGTGACGACTAATTCATCGGAAAGCGAGCTTGGACCAATAATCAAGGAGTGATAGCGACATACATCAAAAGGCGAGGGGATTTTATAAAAGAGAGGAGTCTCTTGGTGTGTGACGGCTGAAGTGCGACCATGCATGGGTTCTCTCGCGCGGATGACATTCGCGCCAAACGCGGTTGCGATTGCTTGATGTCCCAGGCAAACACCGAGGATAGGAATTCTTGCGTAGAAAGTTCTGACGAGGTCGACGCTGATGCCAGCTTCTTGTGGCGAGCCTGGACCAGGTGATATGACAATTGCCTGTGGAGAGAGTTGGGCGAGCTCGTCAAGCGAAACTGCATCGTTTCGCACAACAAGCGTCTCGCATCCTAGTCGGCGAAAGTAGCGCGCAAGGTTGTGAACAAAACTATCGTAGTTATCGATGAGCAGAATCATTGTGGATGGTAGCTTGTTGGTAGCGATGGACTGTTAGAGATCTAGTGAGGCGATCATGCCGCGCGCCTTGTGCCAGGTTTCACGGTACTCATCTTGAGGATCAGATTGAGCAACGATACCGCCTCCGACGGGCATCTGCCACCAACCGCCGCCTGCTGTAATGGTTCTTATTAGGATACTGCTGTCCATCTGTCCGTTAAAGCCTAGATAACCAAGTGAACCGCAATAAGCCCCACGAGCAGTTGGCTCGAGTTCGGCAATGATTTCCATCGCCCGAATTTTGGGAGCACCGGTAATCGAGCCACCTGGGAAGCAGGCCCGCAACAAGTCCAATGGCGTGGCGTTTGGAGCTAATTCGCCTCTAACTGAGGAAACCAAGTGTTTCACATGGGCATAGGTTTCCACTTGGCAGAATTCGGCGACATGCACGCTATCACTAGTACAGACTCGCGAGAAGTCGTTCCTCATCAGATCGACTATCATGACGTTCTCCGCACGGTCTTTCTCGCTCAACTGGAGTTCATTACCTGTGAAGAGGTCTGCCTCGGGCGAATGCGTACGGCCGCGGGTTCCTTTGATGGGACGCGTCTCTGCCCAGTGGTCTCGTACCTGCAAAAAGCATTCGGGGGAACTGCTGCATATCTGCCAGTCCCCTAGATCAAAATATCCCGCGTAGGGAGCCGGATTTCTCTTCCGAAGTTTGAGATAGAGTTCTGGAGAAGAAGTTTTCGCAGGGCAAAGCAGTCGTTGGGATA
Source organism: Bythopirellula goksoeyrii (assembly GCF_008065115.1). Classification (NCBI taxonomy): domain Bacteria; kingdom Pseudomonadati; phylum Planctomycetota; class Planctomycetia; order Pirellulales; family Lacipirellulaceae; genus Bythopirellula; species Bythopirellula goksoeyrii. Next base: position 3,383,465 of record NZ_CP042913.1, read on the forward strand.
GATTTACTTGGAATACGTCGCCAGCATGAATGTATTCAACGGCGCGTTCGATCATGTGCTGGTAATTGATCGCAGAAAGGTTACTAGTCACCTCGCCGAGGCCAACATCAAACTGTGGTGCGAGCGAGTTTATTGGATACTTTTCATTAGTCGATGTTGCCTGCGGAGGATTTTCCAGCCAGTTGAGAAATTGTGTGATTCGTTCCTGTGCCCGCCGTCTTCGAGCGGAAAGTTCTTTTTCTGGAAACCCTTGAGAGATCAGCCAGGTCTGATCCTGTTCATGGTCAAAAGCGATGACCACGTCATAGAAACCAATAGCGAGTGCAGGAATGGGGAAGTCTGTCATTCGTGGAACAGGAATTCGCTCAAGGGAACGTCCTAGCTCGTACCCAAACAACCCCGCCAGTCCTCCCTGAAAAGGGGGCAGATCCTTTCTGCTTGCAGCCTGATATTGGTCGACTCGGGATTGGAGTTCTCCTAGTGGGCCAAACTCAATATCACATTGCTGGATCCAATCAAAAGGGTCGGCAGCGATGAAAGAATACCGCCCCAATCGCCCAAAACCTACACCGCTGTCGAAATAGATCATATGCGGCAAATTTGACAATCGCCTGAAAGCGTCAACTGCAGTCAGCGTTGAGGGCAATTCCATGACAATGGGAAAAGAATCTTCGTCACCTTTTAGATTGGTTGAGGGCACTGCGGCTAGTCCTGCTGTCTAGATTGCGACTTCGGTTTGAGATAGTGTCGATGTTCTGGTACGGTAGCAAGCCCCCAGTTAAGTGATTCGTCCTGAACGTAGTTCTTTCCTAAGGTCAAAGCGATCCGAGCTTTGGCCATCTCGTATCCCAAATAGAAGGCGTGATCGGCATCGAGGTTCTTGGGCAAGCCTCCGTCAGTCCCTGCGGTGCGCAATGCTTCCATCAAAGTAAACGGGTCGGAGTCGTGAAGATGCAAGTCGCGCGCGATGAGATGAATCTCATCTCCTGAGACATAGATGCGATAATTGTTGTCGCGAACTTCGGTAGCTAGTTGTTCGAGTTGCTCCTCAGTGGGAGCGATCACTTCTTCATCGCGAAGCATTAGGAGATCAGGTTCAACATGTTTGGGCAACACTTGGTTGCTAACAGCATGATACATGAGTCGACGAGCCAAATCGCATTCCTTCACACTTGTGCGGGCCCAGTTGATCACTTCCGTGGTCAAGATGCTACGAATGCCCAATTCTTGACAGAAGCCCAAGAGCAAGGCGTTGATCCCAGCTGAATCGACGTCGGTCAGTTCCGTTAGGTTGCCTATGCCCATCATCATTTCAGCATCGGGATAGCGCCGGTGAATTTCGAGATAGCGACCCAGGCTATTGGCAAAGCCAAACGAGATCGGTTCCAAAATCGGGTCGATTCGCAGGGGCACGTTGGCGCTCGCGAGGAACTCGACGGTCTCGTCGAGACCGGCCAAGGTACGAGGGTCATCAGGTATGGCTACGACTTCTGCGCCCCACTCGAGCGCCGCAGCGCGATTGATGGAGTTGACACTTAGCACGAGCTCGGCGCCGGCCTTGGTGGCGGGAGCAATTTCCTCGGGATTCAAGCTATCGATAGAGACTCGCATTCCATGATCTCTGAGCATCTGGACTGCCGCTGCTACATCGGTCCACGTGTTTCCGGGATCACAACCAAGATCGATGACATCGGCTCCACTTTGGGAATAATGTTCTGCAACGGAAAGTATCTCAGTGAGCGACAATCTCGGGCAATTATTGATCTCTGCCAGGATCTCGATGTCATAGGCTCCGTAGTCGGTAGGAATAGATTGACGAGAAAAGAATTGCGGCAGCTGGCGCAAATCGCGGGGGCCCCGTTCCACAGTGGCGGTGGTCTCAGATTGCAATGGTGCCAGATCTCCTTCGCAGTAGCCAGGTACAAGGACCTTGGTTGCGTCGGGAGGCACTCGGATGTGCTTGGCGATCCAAGTTGGAGTCATGAGGGCCGCCACAGTGATCGGCATGACGTCAACTGAATAGGAAAAACCTGACTCTTCGGCCAGCTCAGGAAGGATCTGTTCCAACGAGTGTCGCGCCAGTCGTCCCGTGACGAAATGAATGTGTTCGATGGCCATGGAAGCTTGTGCGAATTGTGACTCAACGATTGTCGGCGGTACCGGCCCAACCGCCATTGACGTTGAGAATCTGGCCATTGATGAACGAGGCAGCTGGAGAAGTCAAGAATCGGACCGCATTGGCCACGTCGTCTGGTGTTCCCCAACGATCAACAAGCGATTCTGTACGGGCACGCTTTTGCCAATATTCAGAAGCACCTTTTCCCCAGTCCGTTTGGATCCATCCGGGAGCAACACAATTCACTCGAACTTGAGGCGAGAGGGACTTGGCAAGACTACGCGTAAAGGCCATCACAGCTCCTTTGACAGTTGCGAACATCTCGCCGCTATCGCCGGCCATGCCATGTTCCGCCTGATCCCAGCCAATGTTAATGATGACTCCGCTACCGCGCTCCTGCATTTTCTCACCAAAGGACCGAGATAGTTCGATTGTTGCTCGCACGTCCACTTGCCAAAGGTGCTCGAGTTTTTTGGCAAAGGACCAGTCGGCCGCCTCGCCGGTCAAGACATCGACCCCGGCATTGTTAACGAGGATGTCGAGTGAAGCAATTTGCCAAACGGCGTCGGCGAAATCGAGGCACTTCTGAATGTCCGAAAAGTCACATTCCACGACCTCAGCGCGGGGACCAAGCTCACTGATTTCATCGGCCAGCTTCTTTGCTGTAGTTGCATTGCGATGAGTATGGAGTATGAGGTTTGCACCTTCGGCGGCAAGATTTCGTGCGATCTGGCCACCAATTCCACCGGATGCGCCGGTCACGAGGGCCCATTGATGTGCCAATGATTCCGTTGAAGAGGATTTCATCGAATACTTGTCATTTTGAAAGACTTGTGAGCCATGATTGAGAGTGCATTAGCCGAACCCCCGTTTTTAGTCTCAGTATCGATAATAAGCAACCAGAGTTGGACTTTCTCTCTCATGTTGCCTGACCGAGACTCCGGACCTACGATTCCGACAGTCGATACTCTAGCTAACTGGAATTATAACCATATATGGATTGTATTGTGACCACTGAACCATCCACAACCGAGTCGATAACTTCTCCGGAATATTCCCGGTTGCGTTGGTTTCCTCTATCGTGGTTCCTTTTTGTGGTTGGGTGCCTTGCTGTCATCCAATCCAGCGAATTTGACCAGGACGTCAAGACATTCTCGATTCCAATCGGAATTGGCGTACTCCTTTTAGGGGTATCAGGATGGATCATTTGTTGTCGCCGCAGTTCGTTGAGAAAGCGACTGTTATGGGCGGGACTGCCCTGGCTGTGCGTCTTGGTATTTCGATCCTCCGTTGAGTTTGTAAATAACGGAGACGTTGGGGTAGTCAACTGGCGATGGCGTTGGTCGGCCAAACATGATGAAAAGTTGAAAGTACCCGTTGGCGAAGAACACTCTGCCGTTCAATGGGAGACGACTTCTCACGACTATCCAGGCTTTCTGGGTGGCGGCTACTGGGCCGAAGTTCCCCAAGTACAGCTGTCCACTGACTGGAAAGCTCACCCTCCTCTCGAAAAGTGGCGGTGTCCGGTGGGTGCTGGCTGGTCGGGCTTTGCTATCGTAGGCGACTATGCAATAACGCAGGAACAGCGAGGCGAGCAGGAGTTAGTCGTCTGCTATCGTGTGGCGACCCAAGATCCCGAAGGGGAAATCGTGTGGTCTCATGCTGATCCTGTGCGATTTGATCCTGGTGGACCAGGTGCCCTTGGTTATGTTGGACCACGGGCGACTCCCACTATACATGATGGTCGTGTCTTGACGATGGGTGCTACGGGTATCGTCAATTGCCTTGATGCAAGTTCAGGAGAATCAATTTGGTCTCATGATACTCTGGCAGAACACGGCATTGAGAACATCATGTGGGGCAAAGCAAGTTCCCCCGTGATTCTTGAAACGGAAGGCGAGTCGACACTAGTTCTCGTAAGTGTGGGGGCACCTGGCGCTTCGCTCGTCGCCTACGATCTCGAAACAGGCAAGCAGGTGTGGTCGGCAGGGGATCGGCGATCTTCCTATGCTTCGCCAGTTGTTTGTGAACTACTCGGTCAACGGCAGATTCTTTCTGTGAACGAAGATTATGTAACGGCTCATTCTGCGGATGACGGCAAAGTGCTTTGGGAATCTCCCTGGCTTGGCAATAGCGACAGCGATGCAACTGCCTCCCAGCCAGTACCCCTTCCAGGAGATCGCGTGTTTCTATCCAAGGGCTATGGTGTCGGAGCGTCGCTCTTGCAACTAGTGCAAGATGAGGCGGGTAACATACAAGCCGAGCCGCTCTGGAGTCCGCCGATACTGAAGGTCATGAAAACAAAGATGGGTAACGTCGTAGTTCGCGACGGGTATATCTATGGCCTGGATGGTGGCATCCTCGAATGTATCGATATCGAACAAGGTGAAATTCAATGGAAAAAGCGACGGCTGCCGGCGATTGGGCATGGCCAGATTATGGCTATCGGCGACTCTCTGGTCATCTTGTCTGAGGCTGGAGAATTAATCTTGGTAGAGATTAACTCAGAAGAATACCGGGAGTTGGCAAGCATGCGAGTGTTTCCTGAGGATCAGATCACTTGGAACAACCCCGCCTTCTCACAGCCGTACTTACTTCTGCGCAATGCGCAGCAAGCGGTTTGCTTGGAGATGCCAATCCTCGGTGGGACTTCTCTGCCAGAGGTGGCTTCAAAGTAGGGATGTCCGTTATCGGGGTTTTACTAGCAGAATGAGACGCCCATCACCTATGAAACACGCTCTGCTCTGTCGAGCTCCACTCGGCGGGCGCATCGCGGCTAATCTTCGTGGGTTGCGACTATACGGGAACTGGCGCGTTTTCTAGTAGCCAATCTTCGAGGATGATGTGCTCCACATAGGGGGCACGCAACAGATTGGCGCGGCCGGGCAGCATGCCGGAAAGCCAGGGACGGCGGGCCAGGTGGGAAACGGCCTTCAATCCATAGCAACTCAGCGAGTTGCAATTGGTTTGCTCCAAAATGTTCTCGCTTAAGCGATGGAATGTGGCAGGGATAACATTCGGCTCTGGGCCGATATGGATGACTCGCTCAATACCTTTGTCCAAACAGTAGTCGATAGCATCCCACAGGCGTTGAGGCTGATCAATCCATTGTCTAAGAATCTCGCGGGCTGAGTGATCGTTGTAGCTCAGTTTGCCCGTTACCAAGGAAAGCACAGGGGGATTAGGAGGGAGGAATCCACCATCAAGCGTTTCCATCATAACCGCCGCACGATCTGGTATCTGTCTTTGTCGCACAATCGGGGTATGCAGAGGGGGCCATCGCATGTCGTTGGTACGTAGCTGGGCGCGGTAGGGGAGCAATTCCCTCATGGTATCTTTGAATCGGGCTGTTGTGTCTCTTTGACCCAGAAGGAGAAAGGTATTGGGAGATAACATTGCTGAAATAGCAATCGTGCCGTCTCCATCAGCTGTGATCTGATGGCAAAGTCTCTCGACATCGGCTTGATTGATCTTTGGTCCGCGGGAAAATAGCACGCCCATAGTTACATCAGCTGCCAACGCCACCGCATCGGCCGCCATGGCCAGAGGGACGCGAATCATCTCTGCGGGATCAAAGACGCCTGCGCAGCTTATGGAGACTAATTCCCCCAGACTATAACCAAACGAAAGACCAACTCGAGCGATGTCCACGTCATGAACTTCATGGAGCAGTCGCAACTGGGCAACTTCGACTGCAGCGATTAGAGAAATCGCTTCGGCATAATTTTCGAGGCTAGGTTCTTTTAGCGATTTTACTCGATCCATTAAGTTGACTGGCCTGCCAGTTACTTCTGAACATACGTCGGCAAAACGCAGAAGTTCTTCTTCTAAGATGCCGTGATAGGCATCGATCGCCAGTAATTCTGCCGTCCGGCCCAGATTGGTCGCATTGTAGCCGCGGAAAGCTAGGGCAGTATTCGAGAGATCGACCTTTCGAGAGAGCGCCATTCTATTTCAACCCGTCGTGATCATGAGTGTTCTCCTCTATTCAAATCGGAAGAGTATCGTAGGCAGTGTGATTCGCCTGGGAACCCACGCATCTTTCCAATCCTACCGGTCATCATGATTATACTACGTAACTTAGACAGGAAGGGTGTCGTGTCACGATTAAGCCACGCTGCAAGTGCTTTTTCCCCTAAAATCTCACCCTGATCAAAGCCACTCTTGTAAGTTTGCGGCCTAAACTATGAGTGAAACATGGGCAATTTCCTTGTGACCAGAGGATTCCCCTTCAATAACATCTATTCCTTTAAGGGCAAAGCAAGATGCTATCCGCAAAAGACATCATGACGACCGACGTAGTGACGATTGGGCAAAATGCCACCGTTCAGGAAGCGATCGAGCTATTGCTGGAAAAGCATATTTCTGGTCTCCCGGTGGTTGATGCCCATGGAAAACTGGTGGGTATTGTGACTGAATTTGCTCTCTTAGTGATTGCCTACGACGAAAGTATCCGCCAGGAAAAAGTGCTCAAGCACATGTCCACCGAATTGATCACAGTTGGACCCGACCAGCCAGTCTCGAAGGTCGTTGATCTCTGTCTTACTCATCGAGTGCGACGATTGCCGGTCGTAGACGAGGGGCGGTTGTTGGGCCTTATCGCTCGCCGTGATGTGTTGGAAGGCGTGTATCGTCCGGAGGCAGAAGAATGTGCTGTCTAATTACCGGGTGTTAATTCAGAGCTTGGGGATCGAATCGTGGGATACTGGGCCTACTTAGGCCCACTTACCTTGTTTATTCCTCGGTATTTCCCGCTGCTTTTTTGGTACAGTCCGAATAGTTGGGCGTGCTCGCTAAAAATTGTTGAAAAAACACCACCTGCCAATAGGAATAACCTACGTTTTGTTAGCACATGACTAGTTCGCTTTGCTTCACAGCAAAGTTGACGATTGGGATGATCTCGCGGAATCGCATTGGAGCTGCAAAACCATGAAATCTATAAAGAAGTGGAGCGGTTTTTCACTGCTCGAAGTACTTGCAGTGGCAACGATGGTAGGTATTCTTGCCGCTATCGTCATACCGAGATTCACGGGATCGAATGACATCGCCAAATATCGCGTTCGCGACCATTATCGGACGACCATCAATAAGGCGGTTGAAGAGTGGTACATTGCCAAAGGAAAGTGGCCGTTGAACGACCTGAGCGACATTGGAGCCGATCCCAATTACTTGCCTGAGGGCATTCCTATCAACCCAGTTGATAACAAGAAGTTTTCTTTGAATGCCACGACCCATCGGGTGAATTGACCTGAGGATTTACGCTTGGTGGTTTAGCCTCCTAGATCCGTCCGGTAGGGGAGCATCCCTCGGCATAGCATCTCTGCCCAGCCGCTGGATTCCTTGAAGCACCTTGGGGTATTATCCAGTAGGTACAACTCTAAGCCATTCAGGCTTCCGTCGCCTCTTCCTCCCAGGGGTTTCCGGGCTTCACTTCTGCTAAAGGATGCAGTTCAGATTCATCTTGAGCAACTCTGGCCGGGAGTGATCGCGGCAAATACTGAATGTCCACGGCCAGGGTGCGGAGATTCAGCAGGAGGACTATGATCGCTGTTGGAACCAGAATCATGAGCAGAGTGTTCGCTTCGACTGCTTGGGGGCCATTGTCGATGAGTGTGACGAGCGTCCAGATGGGGTTAGACACTTGCAAGAAAGAGAAGTCACTGCCCATTCGGAGTGACGGAGTCATCAAGTAGATCACTTGGGGAATACCACAAGCGATCAGAAGTAGCACGAGTTGAATCAGGAAGCCCGCAGACAATTGAACGTAAGTGACGGTCCTCATGAGACTAGTAATGAGTTTTCCCACGCCGAGGAAGATCACGAAATAGCACCAACTCAAGAGGAGAAAGTAGACGACGGTGTTGTGAGAGGGCCAATTCCTTGAAGTGGGGACCCAAGCCGTAACAGCCAACCCTGCGATGGTCATTGCCGTCAGTGTACTCACGGCGAACATGTAACCCGTGTGGGGTCCTGGATTGAACCAGGTGAGAAACACTCTGCCCAACGTACTGGATGGCAAACTTCTCATGACTCTGCGTGATAGATGGGGCCACTCGCTGGTCATAAAGGCCCCCATGATATACCAGAAAACGACTGAACCTGCGGTAGCCGTAAGAACCATTTGCAGGAAGAACTCGATCGTCGGCGGTTCAATGAAGACTATCGCACCAATCCAACCGATCATACAGGCATGCAAAATAAGCATGCATTTTCTTATAGGAGTCGAGTGATTGTCGCTGTTGAAACCAATTTGAGCTGCTGCTGTTGCGTGTAGGAGTGCAAAAAGTGAGGAGTAGAAACTCAACGCTGCTAAGTTGGTAATCCAGAACCAACGTTCTTGGAAATTGACTAACCCTTCTTCAACGAATTCCGGAATTACGGAAATGGTACTCAGCAGAACAATGGCTAGAGAGAGGACAAATAGCAGGGAGATTAATACGTGTGTCTGTCGTGCCTTCACACTTGTACCAGCTTGAAGCCCCAGCATTGATAGTCCCATGCACAAGAACATAAAGTAGATCAACATGAACACAATGGTTGGTATGTCGACACCGCGCAAGAGATAGGTAAAAGCGATACAAGGACTGACCGCACACATATACACCATCATCTGCACGGCAGCACTGCCTAACTTGCCGCTGATGATTTGCTTTGCAGAGAGCGATGTGATTGAGAGCAACTCGTAGGTATTTTCTTCCTGCTCAGCAGCCAGTGATCGAAAAGCGGTAAATGGAACGATAAGTATCAAGGGAATTGCCAAGATCATCGCATAGACAATCAGCATGGTTGGTCCAGAAGCAACGTAATAGACGTCGGGTCCGATAATCGCCACGACGGCGAAACTTGCTGCCCAGCAAGCGATCAGCACGATGAGAAATGTCGCAACAAACTGGCGGCTTTTGAGGGCTTGCCGAGTCTCTTTGACGAGGATCGGGTTTACGCGGTCGATCATCCGCTCTAGCCAAGCTAGTAGGGAGGTGAACATGCCCATCGAGCCAGCCTGTTCGACCGATTCTTGCACGGGTGACGGATTGGGGATTGTTCCAGCACTCACTGCACTCTCCCCTCGGTGACAAACAAGAACACGTCTTCGAGACTCTTAACTTTGCTGGAAAACTCCAGAACGCGGAAACCAGCTTCTACGACTTCACGTAGTAACACCGCTTGATTCTCTTGTCCACCTTCGTGCGTACAGGCTATTTTGCCCGCTTCAAGAGTGATTGCAGTAATGTCGGTACGTTTGCCTAGCCAATCAACCAAGTTGTCAGGATTGCCAAGGACACGCATCCACACTCTGCTGACAGTTTCAGAATGTCCGCTGATTTCTTCTACGCTACCCGTAGCCAATAGCTGTCCTTGTTCAATGATAGCCACTCGGTCGCACAGCTCGGCAAGTTCGGTGAGAATGTGAGAACTAATCAGCACCGCTTTGCCGAGATCAGAGAGCCTATCGATCATTTCGCGCAGCTCTATCCGAGCTCGGGGGTCCAGTCCTGCGGCAGGCTCATCAAGTATGAGCACAGCTGGATCGTGAATCATAGTGCGGCCCAGACAGAGCCTCTGCTTCATGCCCTTGGAGAGACCGTTAATGGGTTTCTCGGCCAGAGTATCAAGAAGAGTGAAATCCATGACGGAATCAACGGCTGTTCTCCGTTCAGTTCCGCGTAAACCATAGGCGCGGGCGAAGAAGTCCAAGTACTCACGAACATTCACATTATCATAGGTGCCAAAATAGTCGGGCATGAAACCAAGCCGACGTCGTACACGGTCGGGATCATCGACGACGGAGAACCCGTCGACAAAAGCATCACCGGAGGTTGGTTCATCGAGAGTCGCCAGAATCCTCATGCTGGTGGTTTTGCCGGCACCATTGGGGCCGATGTAGCCAAAGACCTCGCCCGCATAAACTTCGAAGCTGATGTCGTCGACCGCCCGAGTTTTGCCGAAATGGCGATGCAGGTTCTTCAATTCAATCATTGGCTGCCGGGCTTGGATCATATTACCATTTCCCTCGCACGACATGAAAACTGGCATCTTCGGTAACGTCAGCGAGTCCGAGTGAGAGATCCATGCCATGTTCCGTGATGGCAACAAATGTACGAGGATTCCATCCTTGCGATATGGCAGAGGAAATCGCAGCAATCTGGGTTTCCATTAGATTCTGTGCCAGAGGAAGCGAGACGATGTTTCCGTCAACAGAAATGGATTCAGCCGTGCCAGGAGGAAACTGTGGCTCGTTGTCAGAGAAGAGTTTTCGTAATTGCATCATCGCCTGATTTTGAGTTGTTTCCGGTAGCAGAATCGATCTGTTCGCAGGTATTTCTTCAGACAGGTAAAAACTACCCTCGTCATCCACCACAGCAAGCATTCGGATATCGACGCCCAGTTGATTTGTCGCCTGCAATCCTTCGGCCACTTGCTCGAAGTCGATCTGTTTCTGCACCTCGCGACTCGTGATCGTCAAATACTGGGTTGGGGTCCGAGAGGCTAGCCAACCATCAATAAGCTTTTCTGTGCCATCCCAATGTAATTCGCGACGCTGCTGTGCAAGCCCACGAATCATGCGGCGATTGCCAGTACGGGAGGCGGGCAATATCGGATAGACCAGCGTATCGGTTGGCAGTTCCAGTCCATTAGCAGGAGCAATTCCCGAGAAGTAAGAGAGCCTCGCCCAACATGCCGTTGTCCCCGAGCGTTGGTCTAGGAGGGTGAAACTACGGGCACGAACTATCGTTCCAAAGCCGTCAGTAATGTAACTATAGACAAGCAATAAAAATATCGTTGCCAAGGCTGCCACTGGGACCGTGAGGAGCAGAAGCGGAAGTTGCTCGCGTCGTTTCAGTAGGAGGTAATTTGCTGGTCCGATGCCCAACACGAACAAAGTGAGCAGGGCTTGAAAGGCCGTTACTGGTGCGGTTCCCACATCGGGAATTAACCAGTCATTAAAATTATCATTCCCCGCATCTGGATCGTTGCCGTGACGGCCAACCCAGGAAAGTCGATCAGCGAGCAATGATTGTGTGATCGCCCATGAAGTCTCTTCCGCAGTTTTGCCAAATCTTGAGGACTCAGCAAATACCGTAACCGTACCCATTCCCAACAGTCGTGTCGTGAACCATTTTCTTGAATCCTGAGGTTCTGTAGCGTCTTGATCAACGGGTTCAGTCGTTAATTGAGATAGGGGGGCTTGAAGTTGCCGGAGTTTTTCCAGCTTATCGGTGCCTGGATTGTCGACCTTGGGAAACCGCCAGCCGCGTTCCAGAAGTGCTTGGGAGCCGCTCTCAAGTTCTCCCTCTTCACCGGAAATCCCCAACGCGGCTTCGACTTGGGAGATTTGCTCGTATTGTTTGCCGGCGTCAAACACCCACAGATTGCCCCCTGAACGAATCCATCTTAGAAGTTCAGCAAGTCGTACAGGCTGCATCGTATTGAAAGATTCCAGTTCATCGAGAACTGTGATCACTACGTCAAAAGAAGAGTAGTCGACCCATGTCGAAGGTAGTTCAGTTTTACGCCAAGCATAAGTTTCAGCAGGTGTTCCGCCAATCTCCCTCAGTAGGCGATTGTTGCTAAGATAACCTGCTGGACTCAATAGCATTGCTGAAAAGTTGTAGCCGCCGTATCCCGACTGGGAATTCGAAGACCTTGGATGCTGAACAAGTTCCATACTCAGCTGATTATCTTGCACTCCATCGACCCACGTTTCGCAGCCAATGTATCGCCATTCGACATATTCAGGAACTAAGACTGAAAAGGTCGATAAAGTACTTCCGGCAGCAAGCTCGAAATCTTGTTCAACGACAATGGCTGGATTCTTGTCCCACCGGCGTGCCGCGAAGAATCGAATCGTGACTTGGACATCAGCTGGTATGGGAAGCAGTGATTTGAAGGTGAAACGAACAGGCCTGTAACCATGTTCGCCGATCCAATTCGTGTCAATATTGAGACGAAGTGCTGACTGTTTTGAGTATCGCGGAGTGTTGTTTTGTGAAACGGGTAACTCTAAAAGAAGACCGCTTGCGGCTGGCGCTTCTGGTGGAATCGCATTCCAAGTACTGATCAAAAATAGAGCGAAGATTATCCACTTTACCCTGGCGAACGTATGTTGTCGAATGTGAGTCATAGAGAAGCAACGTTCAAGAACTGCGAGGCGAGGCAGTAGATTCGGGGAGATACCTATCATCTGGATTGGCTTGGATTCCGCCTTGCGGAGTGCGAGAGGGCAACTGTTCTTTCCTGAGCACTTTCGACAAGGCCATCACAATCACATACGTACAAGCATGGACGAGGAGTACAAACACGATGCTCAAGACGGCCACGCTCAGAGCAATCGCCCAATAGCTACCGGCGACGGCACGAGCCAACACCAGGCTGAACAGGGCACAAATTGTCACCCACTTAAGTGTTGATCTTAATGTAAATCTCGGCAAGAACATGCTAGCTATTGTCGCAGAGTCGGCTGGTGTTGAGCAAGTCTTTGGTTGAGGTGTGGATTACTTCATTGATCTGACCTGACCAACACTTTGCTCAGGGAGTTCCGCTCACAAGTGTGCCTCCGGCGAGAAGGTCTCGCTTTCATTGTTGTTTCAGCCTCTAGCCTCGTAACACTTGTGCCTGTAGCATGAAACACGGGAGTAACCACTGATTGTAATGAATCTAAGAGGGAGCAGATGTCTCGAAATCGTGTGATAATTCTCAATTCGGCTCGCAATCTCATTGCTGTAATTTTCACCTATTCGGTGATGGTGTCGTCCTCGCATGCTGCCCCAGAAGTCGAGGCCTATATCGGCCAGCCCTTGGGGGTTGCCCGAGTGACGGTGGACGTGTTTCGAGGTGAGCCGTCGTTGCCACTCAATGATGAGCGGTTTACGGTCGCCGAGAAGGATGGCCGTGCTATCTATCCGGTTGTGAAAGTGGAACCAGCTCGGCAATTCCTACGCGGGTTGCTAGGAATCCAAACACCTCGCACGGTGACGATGTATTTTCTGTTCCGCGGAGACGAGCCATTTGATATTTCGGCTTATTCCCCGGTGGAGCAGGGAGTGCGCATTAAACCGCAGCGAAACGCCCAGGGACATCAACGTTTGCTCGGCGAGTGGTGGGAACAACTCACCCAACGGTGGTCGCGTTTGCAGAAAGATCCTGAGTTTCCGCCGATTGCCGAGAACTTTCTGGTGGCTTCCTTCGCCCGACGTTTGAATCGTCCTGTGCCGAAAATTGGTGGAGGGTTATTTGGGCTGCAGGAAAAAGATTCGGCCCTGCAAGAGATGTTCGGTGGCGAAGCGGCCCTCCTGGCAGTCGACCGCGAGATGGTGCTGGGAACGAGTGCCGATTCACAAGAGTTGCAGGAGCTTCCGCCGCCTCCCAACTGGACTGCAGTGGAAGTTGATGAATCGAAGTTGGATGAGGTACCCCTCGAGGCCCTGGCCACCCATGTACCGGAAGAGTGTTTTTACTTGCGGTTCGGCAATTTCAATAATTACTTTTGGTTCCGCGATTTCAATGCAAAGTGGGACGGTGACCTAAAGAACATGTTGATGCGTCGCGGTATCAAAGGGAACCAGATGAGTCGCATCGAACAACAATTGTCACTTAGGGAAAATGTACTCTCTAGGGTTCTTGCTCCTCAATTCATTAGTGATGCAGCTTTGATTGGTTTGGATCCCTATATGCGGCAGGGAGCTGCGATTGGTATTCTGGTCCAGGCTCGGAACAACCAACTTCTCTCCCAAGATTTTATGCGGCAACGACGAGATTCTTTGCAATACTTTCCTGATGCGACAGAGACAACGGTGAGCATTGCCGGCAAGGACGTCTCACTGATATCTACACCCGACGGCCAACTACGGACCTACTATGCCCAGTCAGGCGATTTTCATTTGGTGACAACGTCTCGTAAGATTGTGGAGCGGTTTTTTGAAGCAGGAGAGGGAGACCACTCGCTGGCTTCCTTGCCGAGTTTCCGGCAGGCACGCCAAAAATTGCTACTGGAGAAAGAGCATACGATCTTTGGTTTTTTCTCCGAAAAGTTTTTCCAGAATTTACTATCGCCCGAGTACTGGGTCGAAGCCCGACGCCGCCAGCAGGCTGCCCAGCAGTCACACCTTGTTGAGATGGCTCGTTACGCTGCAGAATGTGAAGGATTGCCAGCAATTACTACCGAGGAGTTGATTGCTACAGGTATTCTGCCTAAGGGTTTTGGGATTCGCGCGGATGGGAGCCGCATAGAGGAAACAGACGACGGTCACTTGGATTCGCTTCGAGGTACCCCTGGCTTTTTTGTTCCCGTGGGTGACATCGATGTTAAGCAAGCTTCGGCTGCCGAGCTTGAAGCGTATCGAAAGTTCCTTGCTAGTTTTGCTGAAGAAGTGGGCGAGATGCCACCGATCGCATTTGGAGTCCAACGTCTGCCCCGCACTCCGGAGGAGGATCACACACTACATATCGATGCGATTGCAGCACCCTTGGGAAAAGTAAGACTTGGAAGACTGATCGACTCACTTGGGGAGCCCATCGACGAACAGATGAAACCGATTTCTGGTAATGTGGTGTCGCTCGAAGCGGTGCTCGATCTGCCAGTGCCCTTGATCGGAGGTGGCAGCCAGCCGCATTTGTTGTTTGGAGGACTCCGCGATTTTCGTTCTCCGCTAGTCGTCAAGCAAGGTAAAGTGTCCCCGGGTGTTGCGAGGAGTGAGTTGGTTCGAGGCTATGTGGGGGCCTGGCCCCGACCGGGACTACTTGAAATGTTGCAAGGGCCAGAGCATGCTAACGGTCCGGAGCCCCAGGCGCTTGGTGACCAGATGTGGCAGGCACAGTCGGACAATTTCTTGCTTATTTCATTCAAGCCAGACGTAATACGAGAAGTCGAACCGCAATTGGGATTCGAACCTGCGGAACGGCCTGCCCAAGTAAGGGTGAGAGCTGATGATCTCACAGGAAAGCAGATTTCCGAAACCGTCAGCGCTTTGGCCTATTCGCGTACAAGGGAGACATCGGTGTCCCCCAGTCGAATGATGAATTCGCTTGCCAATCTGCTTCATGTTCCACGTGAGGATTGCTTGAAATTCGCCGAACGTTTGGTGGATGGTAAGTTTGCCTGTGCCTTGGGCGGTGAATATCAGCTCTATGAGACCGAGGGTTCGCTGCCAGTTTGGTCCTCAACGGCATTGCCTGTCTCCAATCGCTTTATGCTCACTGAGGTCCCCGAAGGGTTTAAGGTCGCGTTCTTGGAGTGGTTCCGCGGGATGCAGGGTGACCTGCGTGTGGCCGATGGCGAACTGTCGGCTCATGTGGAACTGATGATGGCCCCCGATGCGCTGCCATGATGCCTGATTCGCCAGTTCCTCGTTTTAGTAATCGACCTTTCCCGCCCTACAGCTACGTGCCGGGCAGTGGAACGCCCCATCCTGTGAGTGATCCGAGCGGTCACATGCACGGTGAAACGGAGTCAGCCGAGTCGCCTCTTGATCCCATAAACTGGGAGGCGAGCGAGACGTTCCTCTATGCGGTCGATCTCTTCAATCACGGTTACTTCTGGGAGGCCCACGAAGCATGGGAAGCCTTGTGGCATGCGGCCGGCCGCAAGGGAACAGATGCCGATTTCTTGAAAGGGCTCATCAAACTGGCGGCGGCAGGTGTGAAGCAATGCGAGGGCAATCCAACAGGTGTCGGCCGACATGCGCGTAGAGCGATCGAACTGTTGAGTTCTCTCTCGCGTTCAAGCTATTGCGGGGTGAATCTCGATTTGATTCTGCAAGATGCACAGCGAACGGCCGACGATCCAGGAGCTAAGTTTGCGCCAATTGTGCTTGCTGTGCTGCCTCCATGAGAAGCCCTGCTCGATAGCTACTGCGGACGAGCGGACCGGATGCTACGCCGAGGAAACCCATTGCCAATGCCGCATTCTTCCATGACTCGAATTGGTCAGGGTGAACAAACCGGTCTACAGGCAGGTACCGAGTGCCCGGTTTGCCGGGGGCGAGGTACTGACCCAAGGTTAGCAGTTCCACGCCAACGGTGCGTAAAGCTTGCATTGATTCAGTCACTTCCATGTCTGTCTCACCCAAGCCAACCATGAGGCTGCTTTTAGTCCAGAGATCAGGACGTAGTTGTTTGGCTTGGCGCAGTACTTCGAGGCTTTGGGCAAATGAAGCCCGAGGATCTCGGACTAGTTTGTCGAGCCGCGGTACGCATTCGACGTTATGCGCGAAGACGGCTAGTGGGATTTCATTCAGCAGATGGGTGAGTGCTGCATGATTACCATCGAGATCACTGGACAGGAGTTCCACAGTTGTCCCGGGCAACCGCCGCTTGACTGCCGTCACGCATCGCTTGTAATGATCGGCGCCACCATCGGGGAGATCGTCGCGATTGACGACCGTGATAACGACATGCGCCAAACTCATCCGCTCGACTGCGTCGGCCAGGCGCTCTGGCTCATCTGTTTCCAGTGGCGGTGGTTGCTTCAGAGTCTCGACCGAACAAAACCGGCAGCCGCGCGTACATTCCTTGCCGGCAATCATGAAAGTAGCCGTGCCACGCGCCCAACAGTCGTGGATGTTGGGACAACGAGCCTCTTCGCAAACCGTATGCAGTTGGTTTTCTGCAACCGTTGAATGCGTACCATTGAACGAAGCCTGTGCGCCGCCGGCGGGGAGATTCACCCGCAGCCACTCGGGCAGCCGCTGCCGCCCATTGGGCGATCTCGTGGTTTCGACAATCGGTAGCGTGATCATGCGGAGCCAGTCTCGTTCAGCCTGTGAGACCTTCGAACAAAGGTGTCGACAGGTACCGCTCACCAAGGCTGCACATGATCGTAACGATTCGCTTGCCGGCGAACTCTGGCCGAGCAGCAATTTTGGCTGCGGCACACATATTCGCGCCACTCGAAATACCGGCCATAATACCTTCCTCGCGTGCCAGGCGACGAGACCATTGAAACGCCTCTTCGTTGCTGATCGAGATCGCTTCATCGACGATGGTCGTATCCAGATTCTTAGGAATAAACCCGGCACCGATACCTTGAATTTTGTGTGGCCCCGGCTGACCACCTCCGATGACTGGCGAATCTGCTGGTTCGACGGCGAAGGCTTTGAACGAAGAATTTCGCGGCTTGATATATCGTGCCACCCCGGTGATAGTGCCTCCTGTACCGACACCGGCGACGATGGCATCGATGTTTTCTCCAGAGTCCTCCCAAATTTCTGGGCCTGTGGTCTTCTCGTGAATCCCAGGATTCGCGGGATTCTCGAACTGTTGCGGCATCCAAGCATTTTCAGTGCCGCTGACAATTTCACTCGCCTTTTCGATTGCTGCCTTCATTCCCCCTGCAGCAGGTGTGAGGACCAATTCGGCGCCCATGGCTCGCAACAAGGCACGTCGCTCAACCGACATCGACTCGGGCATGGTGAGTGTGAGTCGATACCCTTTGGCTGCGCAAACAAAGGCGAGTGCGATCCCCGTATTGCCACTGGTCGGCTCGACAATGAGTGTTTTGGAATTCACATGGCCAGCCTTCTCGCCAGCTTCGATCATCGCCACGCCAATTCGGTCCTTGACGCTATTGAGTGGCTGGAAAAACTCGCATTTGGCGAACACGGTAGCTTGCCCCTCAGGAACCAGCCGATTAATGCGAATCATAGGGGTATCACCAATCGCAGTGGCGATGCTGTCGTAAGTTTTGTTGCGTGGCATGGTCTTCCTTTACTTTACTGGACGAGGAATCGGTATGTTGAGAGCGTGGCCGCCCTGGAACGGTATAGAGGGCAATAAACCGTGGATTATCAGCACTTCGGCTGGTCTCGACAAGCCCTGAATAAGGTGGGAAATCAAGGGCTATTGATTATGTAGCAATCTTATCGCACTAAAAACAAATGCTCACTTCCCCGGATGAATAACTGATCACGGATCGGGATTGGCGTGGCCACGCATTGTTCGTCAAAGTTGTATTCGCTCAGTTGCTCGTACCCGTCGGCTATCCGACCGACGTTAATCGCGCCGTCTTCTCGCAGGCAATAGAGCAGACCGTTGGCCAGTATGGGAGAAGAAAAATACTTGGCGCGGCCGCGCGGCAGTTCCGCTGTCCAAAGTTCCTCCCCGGATTCAATATTGAGACAAGTCAGATCCCCACGATCACTCAGTACGATTACCTTACCTTCGTTCACCAAGGGCGTGGGCACATCGCCGGCCTTCGCGGGTACTTCCCATAGCTTTCCGGTGCCAGTGATATCGCCTTGCCCGCCGAGTTCGATCGCGGTGAGCATTTCACCACGACGATAAGGCACGATGGCGATGTCTCCGGAAACAGTTGGTGAGGCAATTGTCCGCTGAGCGGCTTCGCCTGCGGGATTAAGACCGCCACATTCCCACAAGAGCTTTCCGGTTTGCACTTCGTGGCCGGTCACATGGTCGGCCCCGAGAGTGACGATCACTTTCTTGTCACTTGAGAGTGCGGGAGTCGTGTAGGAGTTATCACATTCCTTGGGGACTTCATAAACACGGTCTGTCTTCCAAGCTTCTTTGCCGGTGGCCAAGTCCAGGGTGACTAGAAATCCATCTCCGTCGTTCATTACAGCGACGATTACTAGATCACCAACCAGCACAGGAGAAGTGCCCAGGTCCCACCATAGAGTATCTTCTCCATATTGTTCTTGGAGGTTCGATTCCCAAAGTACTTTGCCAGCCAAGTCCAAACAGGCGAGCGTGCCACTCTTGTAATACACGATAAGGTTCTCACCATCGGTGATGGGTGAGGAATTGCTGCCACTACCGTTCTTGTGTTTGCCGGCACGCTCAGGACCAAACAGATGTCGCCACTGTTCTTTGCCCGCGAAGTCGTAGCAGACAACACCGTCGGAACCATCAATGCCAGAAGTCACGAAAATCTGGTCACCCCAGACTGCAGGGGTGGAGCAACCTCGGCCGGGAAGTTCGACTTTCCAAGCGATATTGTCCTCGGTGATAGATGCCGGGTAGTTGCCGGATGAAACAACGGCAGAAGCATCAGGGCCTCGCCATTGGGGCCAGTTTTCGGCAGCTGGCGAGTAAGCAACTTTAAAGAGAGTGAAAGCTACGAGGAGCGTTGTAGAGAATTTCATGGCACATTATGTGAGAGAGATGAAACTAGAATTAGAAACACCCGAATTGTAAGGCAATCCAATCTAGATGTCACGGTCCGGGGAAGAGAATACACAGCTAAGAGTCCCTTTAGATTAAGATCGAGGGCCCCAGCCACCACCTCCCGGCGTTTCTATGGTTAGTACATCCCCAGGCTCAATTGATCGCTCACAGATGCCGGGGAGTTCGATCTTGGTGCCTTTTGCCAAGTGCAAAATATTTTTTCCGAGTTGCCCGGGGTCTCCTCCATTCAAGCCATAGGGCGCGTGCGGTCCACGACGCTCGGTGATGAGTGACAATTCCAACGGTTCGAGGAATTCCAATCGCCGCACGACACCGTCGCCACCGTGATGAACCCCAGCCCCACCTGAGCCGCGGCGGATGCTGAATTCTAGTAAACTTAACGGGAGTCGGCGTTCCAGGATTTCAGGATCGGTTGCGCGAGTGTTGGTCATGTGAACCTGCACGGCACTGGCGCCGGGGCCTTCATGCGTAGCACCGCTGCCGCCGCAAATGGTTTCATAGTAGCCGAACTCGGCGTTGCCAAAGAGAAGGTTGTTCATGGTTCCCTGGCTGGCGGCGGCCACGCCGAAGGCACCCAAGAGTACGTCAACCACGCGTTGGGAAGTCTCAACATTGCCAGCGGCGACCGCGGGGCTTTCTGCTAGGGTGGCACCACGGGGCGGATTCAAGAGGCCTGGAGGCAGGTAGATATTCACGGCGCGAAGGGCACCTTCATTGAGTGGCAAGTCTTCGTTGACCAAGAGATGCAGTACGTAGAGCACTGCGGCGGAGACAATGGCTGGGTTGGCATTGAGGTTGCCCTCGACGACGGGGCCGCTCCCAGTAAAGTCGATGCTGGCTACAGGCCCTTCGGCATCGGATTGGAATGTGATTTTCGTACAGATTGGCACACTTTCCCCTTCGGCAGTCTCCAGGTAGTCAGTGAATTCACGATCTTCGTTGCCGAAACTGGCAAGTGCGTGGCGGACTTTTGCAGTGGCGGCGTCTTGGATACCGAGCATCTTGTCTTGGACTACGGGCAAGGAATATCGCTCGACGAGGGCTAGCAAATCGCGGGCACCTTGTTGGTTGGCGGCAACCTGGGCGCGAATGTCGGCCAAGTTTTCTTCCACACGGCGGGAAGGGTAGGGAGGCTGTGACAGCAGTTTCCGGAGCTCGGCTTCTCGTGATTCGCCGTTCTTCACAAATGCAAAGTTGGAGATCAACACTCCTTCTTCGCCGAGTGTGCGGGAACGGGGGGGCATCGAGCCAGGCCGCACGCCGCCAATCTCAGCGTGATGGGCACGGCAGGCGGTGAAGAACAGCAGGTCACCTGTGGAGGGATCATGCACGGGGGTAATGACTGTCACGTCGGGAAGATGGGAGCCTCCGCGGTAGGGATCGTTCGAGATGTAAACGTCGCCTGGTGAAAGGTTTGGATTCTCGGCGATGATTCCGCGGACCGTGGCACTCATTGCACCTAAGTGAACTGGGACGTGTGGAGCGTTGGCAACGAGGTCACCTGATGCGGTGAATACGGCACAACTGTAGTCGAGACGCTCTTTGACGTTCACGCTGAGTGCAGTTCGTCGCAGCACATGGCCCATTTGTTCGGCGATTCCGGCGAAAAGATTGTTGAAGACGGCCAACATGACGGCTTCACTCTGCTGAGAACTTTCTTGAGCAGAGATACTATCGGGAGAATTGTCTGTGAGGAGCAATTCGCTGCCGGAGAGCGTTTCACATTGCCAACCTGCTTCTATGAGGATCGTGGAATGCATATCAGCGATTAGCGCAGGGCCGGTGAGAGTAGCACCTGAGATGAGGTCTGCTCGGTCGTAGCAGGGAATCTGAAGGTCTTGGCCGTTAAGCCGGCAAGCGGCGTGAGTGGTGGGTGTGACTTGATTGACGGGGCAGCGCGACGAAGCAATTGATTTGCTTCCTGTCTTGCCAAGAGCTTCGACTCGTAGGGCTAAAATCTCAATCGGTATATCGGTGGGAACGTAGCCGAATTGCTCCCGGTGGAGTGACTCGAATGATCTTGCGACGTTGGAGAATGAAGCGAAGGGAACGTTGAGAGGTACGTCGGTTCCCAAGTATCGCAGATCAATCGTGTGATGGATCTCAATCTGTGTGGAAGGGATTCCCTCGGCAATGAGTTCCGCGTAGGGGGCTTGTTCCAACTCATCAAACACAGCCGCCAGTTGCTTGTAGTTGCTCTCAGCAAGTAGTTGTGACATTCCTTGAGCCGCATGACGTACTACGTCAGCTTGACCAATGCCGTAGGCACTGAGGATACCAGCGTCGGGATGATTCAGAATCTGCCGAATGCCAAGTTCGCGTGCCACCGCACAAGCATGTTGGGCAGCTGCCCCCCCAAAGGGAACGAGCAAATAGTCGGCGGGGTCAGCTCCTTTGGCAATCGATACACTACGAATCGCGCGGACCATGTTTGCATTGGCGACCGTAAGAAGTCCTTCGGCTAAATCTACACAACTGAGTTGTTCTTCGGTGGCTTCACAGACGTCAGCGACCAGCGAATCAAGTTTGCGCTGGACGGCAGCGCGGTCAAGCTGAAATGGAAACTTGTCTATGGCGATACGGCCCAGATAGTAATTGAGGTCGGTGACCGTCAGAGGCCCACCGCGACCGTAACAGGCAGGGCCTGGATCGGCACCGGCGCTTGCGGGACCCACGGTTAGTTGTGTTCCGTCAAATCGGCATATCGAACCTCCTCCGGCGGCGACGGTGTTGATCGCCAACATGGGAGTGACAAGCCGCACGCCTGCTTTGCAGGTTTCATATTCGTACTCAAAAGAACCATCGAAGCGCGAGACGTCGGTACTCGTTCCCCCCATGTCAAAGCCGATTGCACGTTCAAACCCAGTCGCCTCAGCAACCTGGGCGTAACCTACCACTCCACCTGCTGGACCAGAAAGCACACTCTGGGTACCGCGGAATGCTTGATCTCCCACCAGTCCGCCGGCGGAGGTCATCAACCGGATCTGGCTACCTGGGAGAGACGCCCGCAGGTTGTCTAGGTAGTTGCGCAGCACGGGGCTGAGGTAGGCATCGACGACAGTGGTTTCAGCACGAGGAACGATTTTCACCAGCGGGGCGACCTCGCTCGATCGGCTAACCTCTTGGAAGCCAACCTCACGTGCAATTTCTTCTACAATCAATTCATGCTCAGGATACAAATCAGCATGTAGTAGGCAAATAGCAAGGGACTCGATACCACTCGATTTTAGATTGCTGAGTTGTCTGTGTATTATGTCACGGTTTGGCTTCATCAAAATAGAACCGTCGGCGGTAACGCGTTCAGCGATTTCGATACTACATTCAGTCAGTGGTGCAGGCTTGACCACTCGCAGAGCAAACAGCTCCGGCCGCTCCTGGCTGCCGATTTCCAGGAGATCGCCAAAGCCCTGGGTGATCGCCAACGCGGTCCGGGCACCGGTACGTGTGAGCAACGCATTCGTCCCCCGTGTAGTCCCCAATCGCAATCGGACTGATGGTATCGACTCGGCGAGTGACAACCCCAGCAAATATCGGATTGCCAGCACCGGTGCTTCGATGTCGCAGCGCATTTCATAGCAGCCACTGTGTGGCGGTGGTTCTGCCAGAGGCGGAAACAATTGCAACTCACCATTTTGCTGGTTGAAGCCAACCACCTTAGACTGAGCAACTGGCGAACCTGTTGCGTCAAGCAGAGTGAAATCAAAGCCTTCCCAAAAGCTTGCTGGATCGCCGATTCGTGAGGCGTCTACTATTCGCTCTCTTGTCGAACCAGCGGCGACGGTCCCCTTGGTGACGGCAGAGCTTAGAAGTTTATGCCGTCGGACGGTTCCATCAGGACTTTGGGCGAGACAATCGGTAAAAGTGCCGCCGACATCGATCCAGAATTCCCAAGTTGGATGAGGCATAGAGGGAGAGGCTGTGGGTGGTCCAAAGGTCATCGCACGTTTGCAAGGAAACTTGTGCTATCGTACCACTAATGCTCATTCTCTGGGGGAAGTTGAAGTGCGCAGCGCGAGCCATTTTTGGAGTGAAGACTGACTCTCGCCAGAGGATTTGCCAGAGAGCAGGTTCTCGACACTGATGTCTTCATCAAGGTCTGCCCAATGAATCCCAGTACCACCGGCAATCAAGCGCCAGTTCTGTCGCTCCGTTGGTGTTCCGTGTAAAAGGCGAGGGAACCAAGCCAAGGGCACTGAAATCGTACGCCCGTCGGTGAGGTCCACGGTAAGCGAAACGTCATTGAGACTGACTTTACTCGCTGTGTGAAACGAAGTGTCAATCGTTGAAGTACTCATCCCAACTATCCAATAACTGCTGTTGATGTTGTTTGACTATTGCCGCAATCTTATTGATCTCATGAGCAGCAAAACCAAGGCTGTATTGCAAGCGAATAGGGTCTAGCCAGAACTTTGCTTCACGTTCATCTCGCTCTACGTGTATATGTGGCGGTTCGTCACGGTCTCCTGCGTAAAAGTAGAATCGGAAGGGTCCGCTACGAAGCACAGTTGGCATCTTGTTATTTTACCAGACGAACTTGATATGAAACAGATTGCTGAACTCAGAAATCAATTATCGCCTACGAGCGATGGCTATCAGCGATGCAAGGTATTGTTGACCTATCTGCGGAAACTGTTTGCTGGTTTGCCAAAAGAGGAATGCGGGCGATTGCCATTGCCTGTGCTGGTGCGATTAGCGACCCGAGAGTTGCTACTACGGCGACGGACAAGATTAGCGAGCGATTGTCCCTCGGGAGGGACCACGAAGAACTGCGGATCGTCGATAACCCATGGGGTTGACCAATTTTGGCCGTTTTCCCAGTTGGCGACGTTGACGAACATGTTATCGAAATAGAGACACTCCCAGCCATAGGCGAAACTGCTGAAGAGGTGATCTTCTGGAGTAAGGTCCTCAACTCCTGCATGGGCGTAATAATGGACGCGACCGTCAGGCGTAAATGTCATACCAAAGGTCCACCATCCGGGCTCCATGATCTTAGGTCCAGCCAAATCGAGTCCTGATTGCTGAGCTCGGAAACTAAGTTGCGCATAGTCCTCGTCGATGTTATTGCTGGTTTCGCTTCGGAAGAGAATAAAGAATCCTGGCCAATAGGCTTCAACATTACCTTCGAGATTTCTTCCGCGACAATCTCCTCGCACGCCAAATGATGCGCCGGTGCGATTTTCCCATTTATCAAACGGCGGCAAGTAGACGCGAACTGTGAAGCTAGGTGTCCAACCTACGGGCACCGCTTGCCCCAGTCGGCTCATCACATTCATGAGCAAATCGTCTTGCATTTGCTTATTGGAGATCTGGCCAGGAATGCCTGACAGACTCGTGCGGAGCATGAGGGCGCCCCTACTACCTGCCAATCCATTGGGCGGAGTAGGAACCCGTTTGATGAAATCGGGTTGTCCACGCATGGCGCTTTCGTACCACCGACCATTACGCGAACGCCCCCCAGGGGGACGTTGCTCCTCGTCCTGTTCATGGCTCGCCTTTTGCCCGTTCATGATGTACGACCAACCGGGATCCTCGAAGTTATCACCGACCATTTTGACTTGTTCACCCGTGCCAGGAACGATGGGTTCGGCTACCAGACTGGATGCAGTGAGTAGCCACGGAGCAGTGAGCAATACAATGAATCGAAACATCGGACAAGGATCCTGGGATGAGAAATGCGATACCAAAGATGAACAGGCGCGCAAAGTCGCGCTTGGTTTATCTACCGCCTAAGAGAGGTATCGGCAGGTTATGCCCAGACGCTAAACTTTCCCCAATCGGAAATGTCAATCAATCAGGATTGTTTTGGCAGCATCGTGCAGCCAGTGCTATCATCGCACAGCTCGCAGTGGGCACGATCACCTGCGACTCGTTCCAGACAGGCGGTAATCCGCTGATCGATTACCTTTAGCAGTAGGGAATGTAGACCCAATGGTGCGGTTACCAGATACCGCACACGAGGCCAGGCAGCTGCCGCTTCAGTGGCCAGGCGGGGAATATCCTGATGCCAATGCCGACCTGGCGAGAGGAAATAGGGAAACACGATCACCAACTCCGCCCCTTGCCCCGCGCACTTAGCAAAGGCCGAGGCTATGGAGGGTTCAGCCAGCTCCATATGGGCGGGTTCGACAATTGACCAAGCGGAGTGCGCCCGGAAGGCCTCAACGACTTCGAGTAGCAGCATATTACTCTCGTCACGGCGGGAGCCATGATCGACTAAGATTACAGCGATTTTCTCGCGAGGAGTGTCAAGTAGTGATGGTGGAGGATTCATATTGAAAGAAAGATAATCATGTAGTGACAACTGTTGGTGACGTGTCGATAGTAGAATTGTGCTCACGCTCTGCTAGATGGAGGCCAACATCCATCAAAGTCTTTCCGATTATGAGGATCACCAACATCCACACGGGTGAACCGAGCGCCACAATTAGGAAGGCTCCCAAGAGAATAGCAACGTGCATGACCACGATTCGACCATAAGGTTGAAACATCAACTGCTGTACGGTCACCCGTCGATATTCGCCACGATATAGGAAATTCGTGAAGTAGGAATACAAATGGCTCGCAGCCAGTGCAAGTACGGCCCAGAGTAAATTCTCGTGCCAAAGCTGTTTGAGGAAATGCGGTCCTAATTCAAGCGGACCGCCGAAGGGCATGTCATCTGCTCGTCCCAAGAGGCTGAAGACAAACACGCCATGGACAAAACAAAACATGCCGTAGTGGAAAATGAAGAATGGCACAAAAAAGAGTTTCGAGGCATGATGAGCTACTGGCATCGTAGATGATTGCTGTGCCAGGAGTTTTTTTGCTGCCTTGCTATTCCCTGCTAGTTGTTTCTCGGTGACGTTGGCGAGATGCATGGTCTCTATCGTGGGTGCGCAGGTGAGCATTTTCAGGACATTGATCGCTCCGATGATTACATTCTCCGCCCAATAAATGACCACAATGGCGAAAGTGCTCCACCCGAGAAAAAGCACCCCCAAGAGGGGGATCATATTCGCGGCGATCAACGAAAGCACAGAGGGTTTCGTGAAATCGATCTCTCGTATGCTGATTTTTGAGATCGGAGAGTTCACTCGTTGTCGCCTTCTTGCTTAGCCGAATGAGCTGATGGTAGTTTGGCTCGGATCGATTCCAAACGCTTAGCCATTTCTCGCTCGAATCCTCGATCTACGGGGCGATAATACTCCCGCTCGACTCCGAGATAGTCTTGCGCAGCTACGCCACCTTCTGAATTATGAGCGTACTCGTATCCATCTCCGTGACCGAGTTGTTTGGCGCCTGCATAGTGGCTGTCACGCAGATGCATAGGAACAGGGACAGTACGGCCCTCGCGAACATCCGAGCGGGCTTCGCCGATCGCAACTGTTGCCGCGTTCGACTTTGGTGCGCAGGCCAGATAGGCGACTGTCTGGGCTAGGTTGAGTTGGCACTCAGGCAGGCCTACAAATTCGCAAGCTTGCATCGCCGCAATGGCCAACGGCAATGCCTGGGGATCAGCATTGCCGACATCTTCACTAGCCAGGATCACCAGCCTGCGGGCGAGAAACCGGACGTCTTCACCTCCTTCTAGCATTCGGGCAAGCCAATAGATTCCTGCGTCGGGATCACTACCGCGAATGCTCTTGATCAATGCGCTGATGGCATCGTAATGGGCGTCGCCATCGCGATCGTATTGCACCGCTTTGCGCTGGACCGACTCGGCAGCCAATTCGAGGGTGAATTCGACCGGCCGGTCATCGCAGGAGAGGACCCCAATCTCTAAAGCCGAGAGAGCCTGGCGAGCATCCCCGTCACAAGTTTCAGCCAGGAAGCGGGCTGCATCAGAATGCAAATTCACTGGAATCGTTCCCAAGCCACGGTCTTGGTCGGTCAATGCGCGATTAAGCAGTTGTGTAACATCTTCAATGCCTAACGGCTGGAATTCAAACACCCGGCTGCGACTCACCAAAGCACTATTCACCGCAAAAAATGGATTGGAGGTTGTCGCGCCGACCAGGACGACTGTGCCGTCTTCCACATCGGGCAACAACGCGTCTTGTTGTGTTTTGTTGAAGCGATGGATTTCATCAACAAAAAGAAGGGTGCGCAAACCTTCGGTGGCAAGTGAATCGCGTGATTCATCGATGACGGCGCGAAGGTCTTTTACGCCGCTGGTAACCGCATTGAGTTGGCGAAAACTGCAGCGGGTTTCTGTGGCCAGCAGATGAGCCAGGGTAGTCTTTCCGGTCCCTGGCGGACCATAAAATAGTAGGGCTGAGAGTCGGTCGGCCTTAATAAGTCGATGCAGCAATTTGCCCTCGCCGAGGAAATGTTGCTGGCCTACGAACTCTGTAAGGGTCTGGGGGCGCATTCGCAGGGCCAGAGGTTGGGCCTGACGACGATTCTCGGCTTCTGCGGCGGCGAATAGTGACATAGCTTTGGGCCTTGGACTGTAGCTCGATTCCCTACAACCGTTGTATGCGGAAGTGCTTTGCCCGCCTAGTCTACCGGTAATTCCGGCAAGGTTTCTCTTTCTGATGCATTTTAGTAGAATTTGCCGATGCGAAGAGTAGGATTCAGTTCGCCCCTCCCGCCTTGCAACCCTACCACATTGGGAACCTCTCATGCGACACTACGACTGTATTGCCATCGGCACTGGTCCTGCCGGCCAGAAGGGTGCCATCCAGGCCGCCAAGCTTGGCAAGCGTGTAGCAATTGTCGAGAAACGCCAGGTGCTTGGTGGTGCACAGATCAACACAGGGACGATTCCATCAAAGGCCCTTCGAGAGGCCGTCTTGCATTTGACCGGTGCAAACCATAAGGGGCACTTTGGACGCACGAAATCAAGAGTCAGTGAGATCACAATTGCTGAATTGGTTAGCTTTTCGCAACGTGTGATTCGGCACGAATGGGATGTGATCCGCGACCAATTTGATCGCAATGGGGTCGACCTGCTGTGGGGCAAGGCCAGATTCACGGGACCTAATGAGCTGGCGATCGATGGCCCCGGCGGCGAGGAGCGTTTGTCTGCCGATCGTTTTCTGGTAGCTGTGGGAACCAAGCCAGCGCGTCCAGCGTCAGTACCCTTCAACGAGCGTACCATTTTTACTAGTGATGAAGTATTGCGCCTCAACCATCTGCCTCGGACCATGATCGTGGTAGGTGGCGGTGTGATTGGCACGGAGTACGCCTGCATAATGGCGGCCCTAGGAGTCCAAGTTACGCTCGTTGAGGGTCGTAACCGCGTGTTGGGATTCTTGGATCAGGAAATCGCCGACGCATTTCAATACTTTATGCGTCAGCAAGGTATTACTCTCCGCCTCGGTGAGAAGGTGGAGCGGATTGAAGAAGTCGAATTCGTTAATGGATCAACGCACCAACTCGTGCAGGCTAAACTTGAATCAGGCAAGACTCTGCGGGCTCAAACACTTCTCTATGCCGTCGGACGCCAAGGCGTATGCAGCGAGTTAGGGTTGGCTAATGTCGGAATTGAATTCGACGATCGTGAGCGTTTGGAAGTAAACCAATTCTATCAGACGAATATCGAGCATGTTTACGCGGCAGGTGACGTGATTGGATTTCCGGCGTTGGCATCGACGAGCATGGAGCAGGGTCGTCGGGCGATTTGCCATGCGTTCGGTTGTTGCGACGTTACGAACTACAACACTTCCCTTTTTCCTTATGGTATCTATGCCGTACCTGAGATTTCGATGGTTGGCAAAACGGAAGAGCAGCTTACCGCTGAGGGAATTCCCTACGAAGCGGGAATCGCCAACTACCGGGAGATCGCCCGCGGGCAGATCTTGGGCGATGAATTGGGAATGCTGAAGATGCTGATTCACCAGGATACCCACAAGATTCTTGGTGTCCATGTGATCGGTACAGGTGCCACGGAGTTGGTCCACATTGGCCAGGCGGTGATGGCCTTGGATGGGGATGCGGAATTCTTTGTCAACAATGTGTTCAACTTTCCCACTCTGGCAGAGTGCTATAAAGTGGCTGCCTACAATGGTCTGAATAAGCTAAATCACGTGTACTCTGGTACCTGTGAAGCGGTTTCGGTAAGCTTGTAGTCCACGTGATCTACGGATCCTAACTACGCACCGGTCGCTTTCATGAATTTGTTTACCTACGGCACTTTGATGTTCCCCGAGGTGTGGCAACGCATCTCCATCGACGAATTCCCCGCCCAGCCGGCGTCTTTACGCGGCTATGAAATCTATTACGTCAAAGGCGCACTCTACCCAGGCATTATCCGCACCGACCGTGATTCGGTCGTGAGCGGCCTGTTGTATGTGGGGCTCGATGAGGACACGCTTTTTGAGCTAGATACCTACGAATCGAGCTTCTATAAGCGGATCCCGGTCGTAGCATTGACCGCGGATGGCACGGAACAGGAATGTCACGCTTACACAGTACCTGACAGCCGTCGCGATTTGTTGACCGACAGACATTGGGATGCGGTTAGATTTCGTGAGAATGAGCTTGAGAAGTATCTCAAGGGATGATTCAGCTCGGCCAAGATTTCAATGGGCCAATCGTAACGGTCGTGTGTTGATTGATCGGAAACTCAGTAAGAAGTCTCTCGACCTCATCAAGCGTTACCGCATCGATTGCTTGCAAGTCGTCGGCCACGCTGCGATACTCGCGCCGTTGGAGCCAGTTTCCTCCGACATTGAAAAGTCGGTTGCGTGGTCGTTCGCTTCCGAGTACGACACGAGCCTTCACCTTGCTTTTGGCTTGATACAGTTCCTGCTCTGTGAATCCCTTCTCTTGGGCAACGTCTTGAAGTTCACTCATGCGGGAAAAGTTGGCGACCGCGTCTTCGGGAGCACAGCTCAACCAGCTGAAGTACATTCCTGCGCCTTGGTATTCATAGTGGCCCAGGCTGGCGCTTTCAACCAATCCAGGATCGACCAATTCCCAGTAGAGTCGGCTTCCTGAGTCGTCGCCGAACATCGTGGCTAAGAGTTTGGCGGCGAAACGGCGATCGTCCTCTGCTGCTGGAGCATCGGCCAGTTGCAGGATATATTGTTGGGTCGAAGTAGGCCGTGGTACGCACTGAAAACCAGTGTGCGATTCGTACGGAGGGAGTTCTCTTACCGTGAGAGCCGGTTTCCAGTCAACACAACGGCTTTCCACTTGTTTGACCAGGGCATCAAAATCCACTTTGCCTGCTGCAGCGATGAATAGATTGTCCGACGCGTAGCGTGACTCAAAGTAGTCTCGCATCTGATCGACGGCTAGTTCTCCGACGGTGAATTCGGTTCCTAGCACGCTGCGAGCCAGAGGATGACGACCGTAGTGCAATTCTTTGATCTTGTCATCCATGCCAAAGGGAGGCTGGTCGGCATACATCTGAATCTCTTCGATGATGACTTTCTTCTCCATATCGAAGTCTTCATCACGCAGACTGGGGCGCATGATATCGGCGAGGATATCGATCACAGATTCCTGATATTCAGGCAATACCGAAGCATAGTAAACCGTATTTTCCTCGCTGGTGAAGGCGTTGTAATGCGCTCCCAATTCGTCGAACTCACGATTCACATCGTCCGCTGTTCGGTGAGGGGTTCCCTTGAAAACCATATGCTCCAGGAAATGGCTCACGCCTGCAACGGCATCGGTTTCATCTCGCGCGCCGGTACGTACAAAAAAACCCAAGCCAACTGAATGGGCGGTGTCGTTGCACTCGGCTACGATCTCCAGGCCGTTCTCAAGTGTGTGACTACGAAACTTCACGGGGCAACTCCAACGGACGCGGGCCTAATGTAGCAAAAGTAAAGTCTCGAGGAGGATGTGATTCTAGAAACTCGTTGATCATAGTTCCTTTCAATTCATCAACTAACTGACCTAGTTCATCAAGTGTGCGAACTCGGCCCAGATGATACCATTCGCGGGCGATGGACCCACTTCGTGAACTGGTTGATTCCTGTTGCATAATCAGTCCGCTCTTGATCCGGGCTTTGAGCCGTGATAACTCCTCAGGTAAAACACCTTTCCGCAATCTCAGTAGTTCGGCAAAAGTAACATCCAAGGTTTCCTGGGCCCGCTCCTCCGAAGTGCCCGCGTAGCACAGCACGCGAGCCCGATCGAGTTGCGTTTGCAGCGAAGCACTCACGGTATAGCACAATCCGCGGCGCTCCCGCACTTCTGTAAACAGCCGTGAACTCATGCCACCACTCAAGACACCTACTGCCGCCCAGGCCCGCAAATAGTTTGGATCGCGATACGGAACACTCGGATAAGCAATGCCGATGTGGCACTGATTTGAATCGAACTTAATGTGGGGATCTCCCAGATCGAGTTGCTCTTCGACGACCATTGGTACGTTACTCGACTTCCAGTCGCCGAAAAGTTCCTCTACCTGATCCACCAGTTGTTTCCATATAAAATTGCCAGCAACTCCCAAGATAGCAGAATTAGGGCGATAGTAGCGGGCCCAGTGCTCTTGCAGCTCAAGCGATGTGATTGCGTTGATTCCCAATTCACTACCGTGACTTGAACGACCCCAAGGTTCTGGATAAGTCCGCCTCCGTAATTCGATCATAAGCCGCTGCGAAGGTTCATCGTCGATGGAAGAAATTTCCTGCAGACAAACCAACTTACCAGCATCGAGTTGGTCGGCAGGTAGGAGAGGTCGCCGAACAATGTCGGCATAGATGCCTAGCGTCTCGCTTAGGTTTTCTGCTAGTGTGGCAGCACTGAAACTCGTTTGTGAGGCACCAACGGATTCTCCACGCTCAACGCCAAGTACTTCGAGGTCATTAATAAGGGCTCGACCGTCGCGGCTTCCCGCTCCTCGCAGCACCATGTCACAAGTTACGGACGCAAGACCAAGCCGGTTGGTAGGGTCGGCACTATAGCCGCAAGGAACGAGCAAAGTGATCGCAGCAGATTGAACCGAGTCGTTCGGCTCACCGACGAGAGTCATCCCGTTGGACAGACGGTGTGCGAAAATCGTGTTGGGCAGTTTTTGGTCGCGGGTCGCGGTCATTGAGAGGTGCAAATCCTAATATCGCCTAGTGCTTTGATAACATGAAAACTAGATATGACAAAGCACTCGAATCGTCCGTGCTTCGCAGAGGGCAGTTGTACTCGCCCCGAGAGCAATGGACGCAAGCCTAACTGCCTGCCGGCGCGCAGGCAAGTTCAACTGACTTGTAGAGGGTTCGGACCGACCGAAAACCGAGCTGGTGATAGAGTTGCACGGCACTGCGGTTTTCCGCGGTGACTTCCAGTCCGACTTGGGTTATCCCTACCTGCTGCATACCCAGCAGACTGGCCAGCATCAGGCCCTTACCTAAGCCAAGGCCTCTGTGCTCGGCCAAGACCCCCACGTTCTGAATACTAGAGCGGTTTTTCTGGGTTCGTACTGCCTGGATGGTACCGCAGTACTCTGCATATCTGAGGCCATCCCCGATATATTCAACCAGCCAAGTTGCCTCTGGCACAAATCCATCCTTCGCCTTGATTTCAGACATCAGACGCTCGCAGCCCTCCAACTCACCCAAACAGGGAAACACCTGTGCGTCGATACCATCGCGAAAGCTACGATATTTTACCTCAGCATGGTGCTGAGTGAGCGAATGGTGCCAGGGGACGAGAAGATACCCATGAGGCAGCCGCAAGACAGGCGCCTGCCAACGCAGCAGATTCATTTCCATGCGGTAGCGCTTCACATAATGAAAATTCATGAACCGCATGGCAAACCGCAACGCACCAAGGGAACCGGAAATGTTCGAGACTGATGCTATAGGATACCACAACTGTCACGTCGGGAAAACAAATCTCTTCTATTTCGAGAAAATTTATGCGGTTTTCGGCGTTCTTACGTTGGGATATTCCTTCCTAACAGCTGGCGGAAGCCCGCGGTTGGAGTGGCAAGATTCCACCGACGGCCACAATCTGAAGGCTAGGATTCCAAGAAGGCCTTCATCGCCTCGAGCGTCTCCGGGCTTACGTGGTGCTCGATTCCCTCGCTGTCGATCAAAGCTGCTGCTTCTCCTACGCCGATGGCCAGAAGAAACTGGTAGACCACTTCATGCCGTTGCTGAGACGCTTCGGCCAAGCGGCAGCCAGCTTTCGTCAGTTCAATGGGGGCATAAGGAGCTGTGGTGACATAGCCATCTCGCTCCAATCGACCAATTGTGCGGTTGACCGTAACGTGACTCACCTGGAACTGTTGGGCCAGATCAACCGCCCGACAAGTGCCAGAGGCCTCCAGGATGTTCGCGATTGCCTCGACATAATCCTCGGCCAATTCGGTCCGATGGTCGGAACGAACCCGAGAGTGACGATTCACTTTCTGCTTTTTGCCAGCCAAAACGAGCGAAACTCCGCTGCGAGAAAAAAAATGGACATTTGCCCTTGTAATAAGTTTAGCACATGATACACTTCAAGGGAAATGTAGCACAGGCTACAAATAGATTTTTACGGAGTATTGGTATGAAACGTGCGATGAAAAGCGGTTTTACGTTGGTAGAGCTCTTGGTTGTGATTGCGATCATCGGGATCTTGATCAGTCTGCTGCTCCCTGCCGTACAAGCCGCCCGGGAAGCTGCCCGGCGGATGCAATGCACGAACAATCTCAAGCAACTTGGGATAGCGATCCACAACTACGAGGGGAGTTTTGGCCGGCTGCCGCCCGGTTATTCTTCTAACTCGACAGTTACTCCCCCGCCTGCCACGCGTGATGCCAGCACCTGGGACGCTCCGCCTGGCTGGGGATGGGGATCCTACTTGATGCCCTACTTGGAGCAATCCGCCATCAGTGAGCAAACCGACCGCGACCTCCCCCTTTGGGCTCCTCAGTACGAGCAGGTGATCAATAAGAACGTTGAAACCCTTTTGTGTCCCTCCAGCTCAGGTTCCCGAGACCCTTTTTTCGTATCGGATTCCTCCGGTAATCCACTGTCGATTGAAGGTAGACAAGTCGAGGTCGGGCGCTCTCACTATGTTGCCAGTCATGGTCAAGAATCCTGTTGGGGGGAATGCGGTGCTAGACCAAGCCAAAAAGTCTTTACCAACATCTACTCCGGCGAAACGATTGAGGTCGAAGTCAATGGCGACGTTTCCAAGGTCGGGGACGGGCCATTCTATCGCAATTCAAGAGTTGAATTTCGCGAAATCTCGGATGGTTTGTCGAACACCATTTTTCTTGGAGAACATTCCTCGCTGTTGAGCGATAAGACATGGGTGGGGGTCATTCCTGGCGCACTTACCTTGCCCAAGTTTGAAACTCCTGATAATGGGGACGACGCGGCAGCAACGCTCGTGCTAGTCCATGGTGGGCCTTCGGGAGGTGAGTTAGATCTCTCAGATTCACCTATTATTCATCCGATCAATTTCCCCACGTTCCATGTGGGCCAAATGTTTGCCGAGCATCCGGGAGGAGGAAACGTCTCCTTTGGAGACGGAGCCGTGCGCTTCGTATCTGAGGACGTGAATATTTATCTGTGGGCCGAAATGTCTAGCATTGCTGAGGGCGAAGTCCTCAGCACGGAGTTGTGATCCATGAGTGTAGAAGATCATCCCAAGAAAGTCCTACTCCTGGCAAGTTTGCTTGTGCTTCTTGTTTTTCTCTTGATGCCTCGCTGGAAATACGGGGACGTGAGTAAACTAACCTATGAGATTAGCACCGCGTTGTATTCTTGCTGTAATCTGCAAGATGAGACCCGGCTTGCCACAATTGATGAACAAATTCAGGCCGCAAGCGAAGGCTCTCAACTAACGGCGAAAGAAGCTCGATGGTTACAGGAGATTCTCGATTTGGCCCAAGAAGGCAATTGGCAAGAAGCCGGCCAGAACGCCAGAAATCTCATGCAGGATCAAGTTCGTTATCCCTAGGACACACAATCTCTATGGTATTTCAGTATCTAGGACAATTGATCCGTCGCCTGAGTAGCTCAAAGACAAAGATCGCGGGAATGGGGTTGGTTTTCATTCTGGGTTGTAATCCATCCCAGCATGATGTGCCACGCAATAGTGGACAAACTTTCTCGGGCAGCTACCCAATAAAGATCGTCTGCACCACGGGCCAAGTTGCTGAAATGCTCACGCGAATTGGTGGCGATCATGTGCAAGTGGACGCTTTGATGGGGCCAGGCGTGGATCCCCATCTTTATCGTCCGATCGCCTCCGATGTCGGCAAGTTGAACGATGCTGATGCGATTTTCTACAACGGTCTGCATCTAGAAGGACGGATGACGGAGATGTTCGTGCAGATGGCCCGTCGTAAGGCGACCTTTGCTGT
Source organism: Bythopirellula goksoeyrii (assembly GCF_008065115.1). Taxonomy (NCBI): domain Bacteria; kingdom Pseudomonadati; phylum Planctomycetota; class Planctomycetia; order Pirellulales; family Lacipirellulaceae; genus Bythopirellula; species Bythopirellula goksoeyrii. Next base: position 3,418,957 of record NZ_CP042913.1, read on the forward strand.
GACAGAGGGGATCGTCGAGCGAAACGATCCCCGGCTTCGCGAACCGCCTGAATTTGCTGGACACTACGACCCCCATCTCTGGCATGACGTGGCACTGTGGGCCGATTGCGCCGAGGACGTTGCTACGATGTTGGGCACTTTCGATCCGGATCACGCAGCAGACTATCAACAGAATGCAGCCGAGTATGTTGCAGAATTGCGAGCTTTGAACGAAGAATGCACTGTTGAGATTGCTAAAATTCCCCAGGATAGTCGAGTCTTGGTTACAGCTCACGACGCGTTCGGATACTTCGGAAATGCGTATGGTCTAGAGGTGTTTGGGCTCAAGGGAATCAGCACCGAGGATGAAATTGATCTGGCCCATCAAGAGGAAATCCAGAAAATGCTGGTCGAGCGCAAGATTCCCGCTGTGTTCGTCGAGTCGGCAGTTGCGCCGCGAACGGTGCGTGCGTTGGTGGAGCCATGTCGGGCGGCGGGGCATGATTTGAAGGTTCCCGAGGAGGAGCTTTACGCCGATGCATTGGGACCGGCCGGGACCGAGGACAGCACTTACCCTGGGATGATTCGACATAATGTCCGTACCATAGTTGACGCCCTTTCCCCTTAGGCCTCCAAACTGGTCACTGAAGCGACCAGCCCAGCAGAGACCATACATCGATGAGTCAGACAGCCTTTGAAGTGCATGACATGACGGTTGCCTACCATCGGCGACCGGTGCTGTGGGATATTGATCTAGAAATCCCCGAGGGAAAACTCGTAGGCATCGTGGGGCCCAATGGAGCAGGGAAGACCACGCTCATCAAGGCTGCACTGGGGCTGGTAAATCTGGCCAGCGGCAAGGTGGAGATCTATGGCAAGAGTTACGAGGAGCAACGGCATCTGATCGGTTATGTGCCACAGCGCGAGTCGGTGGACTGGGATTTTCCCGTCACTGTGCGTGATGTGGTACTCATGGGAACCTACGGCCGATTGGGATGGTTCCGACGCCCCGGCAAGAGCGAGCTGGAGATTGCCGACCGCGCTTTGCAGCATGTCGGCATGGGGGCGTTTGCTAAGAGGCAAATTCGGCAACTTTCCGGTGGTCAACAGCAGCGGGTTTTCTTAGCACGAGCCTTAGCTCAGGAAGCACAGATTTATTTTCTCGACGAACCTTTTGCCGGAGTTGATGCCGCCACGGAATCGGCCATCGTAGAATTGCTCGAGGAACTCCGCTCGTCCGGAAAGACCGTGTTAGTGGTACATCACGACCTGCAGACGGTAAGCGACTATTTCGATTTCGTTATTCTGCTCAACATGCGATTGATCGCTTGTGGGCCGGTTGAAGAGACGTTCACGACGGAGAATTTACAAAAGACCTATGGCGGTCGCTTGACTATTCTCGATGAGGCGGCCGAGGCGATTCGGCGTAGCAAACCTTTGCAATGATCAGTCTTTCTCTCAGCGATAAGGTGGCGCTCGGCACGGCCCTCTTGGGTGGGATGGCTGGAGTCGTGGGGAGTTTTGCAGTATTGAGGGGCAGGGCACTGGTGGGAGACATGCTCGCCCATGCGGCACTGCCAGGAGTGTGTCTGGCATTTTTGATTACCGGAAATCGCAATTTGCTAGGTTTGTCACTGGGGGCCTTAGCAAGTGGACTTACCGCCATTGTCGCCGTTGCAATCATTTTGCGTTGGACACGCACGAAAGAGGATGCCGCGATTGGGATTGTGTTGAGCACATTCTTTGGGGCCGGCGTGGTTCTCTTGTCAGTTGTACAGAAACCTTCAACCGGTGGAAACAAGGCAGGACTCCACTCGTATTTGTTCGGTGAGCCGGGGGGAATGCTCACCAGCGATGTGCTATTACTGGCTGGCGTGGCCCTCGTTGTTCTGGCGATGGTTGTTCTTTTTTACAAAGAATTTCTGGTCGTCTGCTTCGACACGGATTTTGCCCAATCGCAGGGTTGGCCGACGATTTGGCTTGATCTGGCGATGATGGCAGCACTAGCAGTGGTGACCATCGTAGGCCTCCCGATCGTCGGGGTTATTCTGATGGCGGCGATGATCATCCTGCCGGCAGCGACCGCCCGGTTTTGGACAAATCGTCTTTCGATGATGTTGGTGGTAAGTTGCGGTTTTGGTGCGGCGGCAGGACTTTTGGGCACACAATTGGGGCGTGGATTTCCAGCAGGCGCGGCCATTGTGCTAACCGCTGCTGCGCTGTTTGTGGTGTCGCTGTTGTTCGCACCTCAACGAGGTCTGATCGCAAGACTCCTTGTCGAGTATCGGTTGCGCCGTCGGATAGCGGACGAGCACTTGTTGCGTACCCTTTTCGAACTGAGCGAATCCTCTTTACCAGACGTACCTGTCATCCCATTAAGAGACGTGAGAGAGTATCGCCATTGGAACTCGCTTGAGCGTGTACTTGAACGGGCCCGAGATGAAGAACTTATCGATTCAGGCGAGGGACAAGTGCAATTGACCCCACTTGGTTTGCATCGTGCGGCGAAGCTCACCAAGGCTCATCGATTGTGGGAGTTGTATCTGATGGAGCATGCCAACATCGCTCCTGATCATGTAGATCGGGATGCGGATGATGTAGAGCATTTATTGCCTGAGTCGTTGTTGGTTGAATTGGAACAGGAGTTGGCTGAGGAGGGGCGGCTTCCCGCGATTGCAGCGGAGGTGCCTGAGTCGCCGCATGAGTTGAGCCCTGAGAATTAGGAAGACCGGCGGCTTGCAGAGTCGCGACTACGGTTTGCATACGAATGATTGAAGTTATCGATTTATTTGGCGAGCCCTCGACCGGGACTTGGATCGTGCTCACGGGGGTAACGGTGAATGCGGCGTGCGCGCTGGTAGGCTGCTTTCTCATCTTGCGAAAGATGAGTCTGATGGGGGATGCGCTCTCTCATGCAGTGCTTCCCGGTCTAGTCATCGCGTTTGTACTCACGGGTTCACGCAGCATGGTGCCTATGTTTGTGGGTGCGGTGATTGCGGGACTATTGACCACCTTCATGACGCAATCGCTGCACCAATATCTACGAGTCCCCAGTGACGCGAGTATGGGCATCGTGTTTACGGCAATGTTTGCGGTTGGCGTCGTGCTCGTAAAGCAATTCTCAGGCGGACTGCATTTCGATATCGGTTGCGTCTATGAGGGGGCGCTGGAGTATGTGCCTTTCGGGATTCGCGTAGCAGGGATGCCACGCCAATTGTTCACATCGCTGATGGTCATGCTCTTGAATCTTGCTGTCATTCTGGTCCTATGGAAAGAATTTAAGCTCAGTTCGTTCGATCCTGCGTTGGCCACAACAATGGGATTTTCCGCCACCGCCATGCACTATCTGTTAATGGTGCTCGTGTCGGTGACGACTGTGGCTTCATTTGAAGCGGTTGGTTCGATTTTGGTTGTGGCGATGCTGATTGTGCCGGCGTCGACGGCATATATGCTTACTGACCGATTAGGTTGGATGGTTTTACTTTCCGTGATATTCGGTGCTGCTGCTGCGGTCCTGGGCTTCCGGGCGGCTACTTACTGGGACACCAGCATCAGCGGCATGATGACTGTTGTGGCAGGGTGCTTGTATGCTCTGGCCGTGTTGGTTTCACCTCGCTATGGACTTGTTAGCAGTATGTTACGCAATGTGCGAATGTCGCTGCTGGTATTGCGAGACGATGTGCTCGCAATGCTCTATCGCGTTGAAGAACTCGGGAGCGAGAAGCATTTCTCTGTAGCGGAAACCGCGAAAGGAGTCGGTGGAGGCTGGCTGGCGAACTTTGCAATCTCCCAGCTGCAGCGAGCCGGCAACATTGTAGATGCCAGCGGTGGACTTCGATTGACGGACCAGGGACGGGAAACTGCCCGTAAACTGGTCCGCTCGCACCGATTGTGGGAAACCTACCTTGTCGAGCAATTGGGAATGCCACTGGATCACGTCCACGAGCCAGCCCACCGTGTTGAGCATTTCATCGATGAGGATATTCAGATCCAATTGGCAGCGGAACTCGACACTGCGGACCAGGATCCGCATGGCCGACAGATTCCCGAATAGCGGCATGTCCTGCTGCACTGTGCGGGTTCGCACACCGAGAAAACCAGCCAGATTCGCTTCATGTGACCATTTAAGCCGCCGGCTGTTTTCGGTATACTGAGCGCTACAAGACACTTGAACGCCACTTCTTATTCGAGCAAGAGCCATGGCCACCGATACCCTTCCCGACAAACCTGAGCACATCACTGACGAGGAGTATGTCACTCCGAAAGGTCACGAGCATGCCGGGCCGCACCATCTCGAATGGCCTGCAACGGCAGTCAATCCGATTCAAGTGCGCTGGCGTTATGCCGTTGGAATTCCGGCGGTGCATGTGTTGGCGTGTTTGGCATTCTTTCCCTATTTCTTCAGTTGGACAGGCGTGGTTCTCGCCTTTCTCGGGCTCTACGTTTTCGGCACCCTTGGTATCAACCTTTGTTACCATCGCTTGCTGACGCATCAGGGTTTCGTCACACCTAAGTGGCTTGAGCACACTTTTGCCATCCTCGGTGTCTGTACCATGCAAGATACGCCTGCTTGCTGGATCGCCATGCACCGCATTCATCACAAACACTCCGATGATCGGCCCGATCCCCATAGCCCGCTGGTGAATTTTCTCTGGGGTCACTTTGGCTGGTTGATGTTTCAGAATCGCGATTTCACAAATGTCTACGATTACCAACGTTTCACTCGCGACATATTGAAAGACCCGTTCTATATGAAACTTGAAAAAAGCGAGAATTGGTTGAAGGTGTATGCCGCTTCGATGGTGGTCTTTTTCCTGGCTGGCTTTTTGATCGGTTGGCCGTTGTGGGGTTCGGTGGCTGCGGGAGTGCAGTTCGGTGCGAGCCTCTTGGTGTGGGGCGTTTTTGTCCGCACGGTTCTCACCTGGCACATCACGTGGAGTGTGAACTCAGTGACCCACGTTTGGGGCTACCGCAACTACGAGACCGACGACAACAGTCGCAACAATTGGCTCGTCGGACTCTGGGCCAATGGCGAAGGCTGGCACAACAACCACCACGCCGACCAACGCGCTGCCGCCCACGGCCACAAATGGTGGGAATTCGACGTTACTTGGCTCACGATCGTGTTGCTGGAGAAACTCGGCTTGGCTAAGGAAGTCGTGCGGCCGCGCGTCTGGAAGCAATAGCTACAACGCAATGTCTTAACAACCGTTGTGATACGGCTACTCGTCTGCCGCCAGCATCCATTTCGATATTGTCGGCGTATCTTCGCACATTTCGCTTTCTTCAAAGTAGAGTGCGATTTCTCTCACAGCTGCCTCGGGACTGTCGCTGCCATGGACAAGGTTCATCTGCCGACTGCTGCTAAAGTCGCCGCGAATGGTGCCTGGAACGGCATTCAAACCGCTAGTCGCGCCGAGCATGTCCCGCACAACTTTGACCGCTTCCAACCCTTCGACAACTGCTGCCATCACGGGGCCACCCGTGATAAAGCCTTCTAGAGTGGGATACCAACCTTTTTCGACATGCTCAGCATAGTGCTGCTTGGCCAAATCGGGTGTAATCCGCAACATTTTCATAGCGACGAAGTTGAGGCCCTTTTGCTCGAAGCGGGTGATGATCTGCCCCATCAGGCGGCGTTGGACACAGTCGGGTTTAAGTAAGATAAAAGTGCGTTGCATGGGAGTGTTGGCTATAAGGTGTTTGTCGTTAGTGAGCCGGCTCATTCTTGAACCGAATGAGCCGCATATTCTAAGGGTTCGCGCCGTGCCACTCAAGTCAAAGGAGTCAGAAATCCTTGTCGCTCCCCTTTCGCCAGCCGCGATCCCCCTTTATTCTCGTTCTCATGGCGATTCTAGGAGCTCACATGTCGATAGCTGGCGGATACTACAAATCCGTCGAGGCCGCTCAGCGCGCGGGGTGTGTTTGTGTGCAGTTGTTTACGAAGAATAACAACCAGTGGCGAGCCAAGCCGATCTCGGATGAGCAGGCGGAGCGATTTAAGCAGGCGCTCGTCGACTTGAAAATCAAGCATCCAATTGCGCATGACTCTTATCTGATCAATCTTGCCAGTCCCGACGATGAGTTGTGGAAGAAATCGATCGATGCGTTTATCATCGAGATTCAGCGGGCAGATCAGTTGGGGATTCCTTATGTGGTGACCCATCCGGGTTCTTACACGACCAGCACCGAGAGTCGGGGGATCAAGCGGATTGTGAAGGCGCTCAATGAAGTGCATAAACAAACTCGCGGGGCAGTGGCGAAGTGCCTGTTAGAAACTGTCGCGGGGCAGGGGACCAATCTCGGGTGGAAATTTGAGCAACTAGCAGCGATGATCGAGGGGGTGCGCGATCCGGATCGGCTGGGAGTGTGTGTTGACACGTGCCATATATTTGCCGCCGGGTATCCCATGGACACCGAGAAGAATTACAAAGCGACCATGCGTCAACTCAACTCCACACTAGGTGTCCAGCTTGTGAAGGCGTTTCATTTGAACGATAGTCTCAAAGAGTTTGGCTCACGAGTGGATCGCCATGCAGCCATCGGTCGTGGGAAGATGGGATTGGAGCCATTTCGTTTTTTACTAAACGACCGGCGCTTTCGCAAAGTGCCTATGTATATGGAAACTCCGAAGGGTGAGGAAAAAGGGGTAAAGTTGGACGTTATCAATTTGAGAACACTGCGAGGATTGATAAGGAATTAGATTGCGGATGAACGCCGTTTGTACGGATATTCGCAGATCGATCATTACGACATATTGGCACCCTGTCATCCGAGTGCCTTGAAATTCGCTAACTGCAGAAATCTGCCGCGGTATTCCGCGGCCCTTTTTGCTGCTCTTTGATTTTGCTTGCGGTATAATTCGTTAGTCACATGGCCCTCTCTTGTCCATTGATAACGGAACCCATCCCATGTCAAAGTTCTCGCTCTCGACTCACATCGCGGCACCTCCCGAGATCGTGTTTCCATTGTTGAGTGATTTGGAACACGCAGCAGATAATATATCGGGGATTGACCAGATCGAGGTTCTTACTGATGGGCCAATGGGTGCAGGGACGCGTTTTCGTGAAACTCGGACAACGTTCGGCAAGCAGACGACCGAAGAGATGGTGGTGACGGCTTTTGATGAGCCGCATGGCTACACGGTTGAATGTGATTCGAGTGGTGCACACTACGTCGCGACTTACGTGTTGATTCCCGATATCTGGGGAACGACCGTCAAAGTGGATTTTGATTGTCAGGCGACAACCTTGCTAGCCAAAGCTATGGCGCCACTGACTCTCTTGATGATGGGACCGATGAAGAAATGTGTGGAAGGGGATTTAGAAGATGTCAAGCAGCTGGCGGAAACTCAAGAATGGCAGGAAGCATAGAGGATCCACTGCCAATTCTCACTTTGCTCGCGGTTGTAGCCGCAAGTCTACGACTCGCCGGGAAACTGACGTAAATTAACCATCCGTACGACGGGTAGTTCCTGTGCGAACTCTGGAAACATGCGGTCAACATAGCGGCATTCTGCAAGCTTCGTGAAATCCAAGCATGGTGCATCGGCACTTTTTAGCAGCACCAGTTCTGCCCTATGGAAGCAAATCGTTAACCTTGCAGCGATCGAGTCGCTCGTCACCTCCCAGGATTCTCGCAATCGTGTCCCTGGGAGGTTGGGTTCTACTTCACGAAGCCATCGACTCGGTGAAAAAACAGTTGCACAATTGGGCTGTGATTCTTTGAAGCCAGGAGGCAGATCTACGATGCTAACGCCAGGTAGTTTTGATGCCAAGCTAATAGCAGTCTTCTCCAAGATCTCAATGCATTGCCAATGGGCCGTGCGTTCGTCGAGTTGTTGCATGCGAATCTCATCGACCAGCTTTCCCCCACCGGCGACTAAGAGATTGTAAGCGGGGGACTGGATCTTAAGCCAAGTCGTAATTCGCTTACCAAGTTCGGGCAGTTCAAACAGACTACCGCCCACTTTGACAACACGTATTGATAGATCGCTCACGACAGACTCTCTTGAGCCAAGAGGGCAAGTGCATGTGCAGGGGCACAGCGATTTAACTTTGCACCCCATTCATCGTTAAGCGAGACAATGCTCGCCGAAATCTCAAGTTCCCCCATTAGTAGGCGAGCAAGAAATTCTCCATGACCACTGAGGATAATCGTTTGTGGCTGGCTGGGCATGGCGTGAACTACGCTTTGAAAGGCCGCTCTCATTTTCCGAAGTTGTGCGTCTCGGATCGCTTGGGCGAATTTTACTGAGTCGTCGAATGATACTAGCTCGCGATCACCGCAGACCATCCGAGCAAGTCGTGTATGGGAAGCTTCAACGGTAAATGGCTTGCCGTCGGCTGTGTTGGTGTCTGCTGAATCCTCGGGTAGATTCCCCAGCAAGAGATATACGTCGGCAGTTGTGGCAAACAATTCCTGAGCCACGGGACACGACTTGCCCGTCCACGGAAGTTCTGAGATCACCGAGCAGACTGGGCTTCGCTCGACGCCTGAATAGACTAACTCGCCGTTTAGCAATCTCTCTGTATCGGTTCGACCCAGGGCTGCCACGCTGCCCTCTACCAAGGGAATGAGATCCATGGTGGTCGAGCCGACGTCAATGAGAATGCCAGGATCGTTTTCGCAATAGTAAGTGGCCGCCGATGCCAGGGCGTGCCAATTGCTGGCAGCCGTGAGCAGGGGAGATTGAATGGCCTCAGCCGAATTCACAAAGCGACCGTTCGTCTGATAGAACGATACGGACCTCTTAACTGCTGCCTTCATCGTAGCTGAGACAATAGCAGCGACACCCTGAGATTTCGTTTCAAAGCAATCGCAGAGTTCACCGGTCATGGTCACGACCAGTCGATCGGCAGTGGGTGCATTTGCAAGACATTGGGCGAGTTTATCCGCAAGACGATCTGGATGTTTCCAGAGGGGAAACGGCCAGTTGGTGGCGAAGCCATTGCCGTCGGCTAGTTTGATGTTTGCGCCGCCGATATCGAGAGCGAGGAGGGGGGACCGGGTGCTGGGGACTGGGGCATATTCAGGTTTCGTCATTTGCTGCGCGACGCGTTTTTTCGTGGCTGGGGCTAAAGGGGACGCCGCACCATGCCTGCGGCGGAGAACTCCAAGGGGTCGCGTTTGAAATTGAGACTTACTATCTCACCGGTAGCGATGCAGAGCATGGCCCCCGCGAGATTGTCATCGGTCATCGCCCGAAGTCCCACATAGGACGTGGTGAGTCGAGGGTTGATTTCGATCACCACATCTTCGCTACCATCAGCCTCTTTGCCCAGTACTAGATCGACTCCCACGTAGCCTATTGCACCTGGAATGGAGTTCACGGCCTGAGATGCAAGCTTAGTAGCCCGTTCGGCCAATTCCGTCTCCCACAAGAGCGAACCTCCCAAATAGCCAAGACGGCCATCGTCGGTCAAATTCTGTCGACAAGCGGGCAATGGGAGGCAATCTTCAGGCCCGCATAGCAAAGCCACACTCGCCGGGATACCAGAGCAGTATCGCTCCAGTCGTCTGGGCCAGGGGTGAGGTGGGGGCTCGTCGTGGCAAGAATTCACGAGATAAGTATCTTGTGACCCCGCTCCATCGACTGGCTTTATTACTGCAGGGTAGGGGAAGTCCATCGGCAACTTCTCGGCGTCGGCATCAAGAAGAGTTCCCTGCGGTACTCTTGCTCCAGCCGCGGCTAAATGTTGGGCTGTTCGATGTTTATCGGCTGTCATCGCGATGAACTCATCGCTGGCGTTGAGTAATCGTCCACATGATTTGCGCAATCTCTTGACTGTGCTGGCGAGAATACCATCAAACTCCGGGGCGATCACAAGCGTATGATCGGCCTCGGAGGAAAGTCGAATCAACTCCTCGAGCTGATGTTCGCGTGAATGTACTTCGATAACTTCGCAATAAGAGAGTGGCACGGCGTCCAGCCGAGCATCGCGTAACACTGAGACACTCGCATTAGGCAAAGCAGCAAAGTCGGTGGCCAAGGCGACGAGCATTGCCTCGCCCTCAGTGAGTAGTGAAGCGGGCAACGCACCAGGCTCTTCGACCAGACCTCCCCCTGTGATCCACTCGTAGACAAAGATGTTCATGGAAGAGGTGTTAGCAATTAGTCGTTAGCTATTAGCCAGAATACGGTTGACTTGCGATTTCCAATTCCACTTTCCGAAATCCTAATTCCACTTTCAAAAGATTCCCAGCTGGTCGCGAGCGTCTTCGGTCATGCGATCGGGGGTCCAGGGAGGATCCATGACGAGTCGGACGTCCACTTCGTTGACACCTTCGAGGCGGCCAACAAATTCTTTGGACTGGCCTAATAGCTGGGGTCCTGCGGGACACGCGGGGCTGGTCATAGTCATGTTGACCGCCACGTTCGACTTGCCCTCTTCGGTTTCGTCGATGTTGATTTCGTAAATCAATCCCAAGTCAACGATGTTGACGAATAACTCGGGATCGATCACCTGTTTCAAGGCTTCGCGGACATGGTCTTCTGCGATGGGCATGGGGGTGCCTCCTCGTATCTAATTCGTTGTTTCAATCTTCGCAAAGGCGGACAAGAATTTGCTCGCCTTCGACCTTGACTTCGTGAGAGCGGGTCGGCTTCGTAGCAGGCATGGTGAGTGCGGCACCGGTTTTGATGTCGAATTTGGCTCCGTGGCGGGGGCAAGCAATCGAGCCTTCTGTGGCGTCGAGCGGGCCTTCGCTCAACGGGCCGCCATCGTGGGTACAAACGTCGTCGAGGGCATAGTAATGCCCTGCGGCGTGGATTAATACCACGAGTTGCTCGTCGACTTCTACTAGGAGCGAGCTTGGGTCGGCGATTTCCGATACTTTGGCGGCTTCGATGAATTCACTCAATGTTTGTATCTTTGGGTTTTTGAGGAAGAAAGTATTTCAAAATCATGATCTGAAAGACTAGTAGCCCTGGTATCAATAAGAAGCCAATGACCATTCCAGAATAAGAACCACCCGAAAGTGTGTAACAGCACAGAAAAGCAATGGCTCCCAATAGTAGTGCCAGATTGGTAGTGGTTAGTTTTGGCATTTCATTCTTCGATGTCCCGTACCCGCCTTCCAATAGCTTCGCCCAATGCGTCACGCACACTTTCAATCGTGATTCGATCAAACACCTGCTGGAAGAAACCGGTGACGATCATCCGCACCGCTTCCTGACGCGTGTAGCCGCGAGTCATGGCATAGAACAATTGCTGATCGTCCACGCGGCCACTGGTGCTGCCGTGAGTGCAGCGGACATCGTCGGCCTCGATCTCCAGACCGGGGATCGAATCGGCGCGGGCCGCTGTGGAAAGCATCAGGTTGTCGTTTCGCTGATAGGCGTCGGTGCGTTGGGCTGCTTCGTCGACCTTGATCATTCCTCGCCAAACGGTTCGTGATTTGTCCTGGAGAGCCGCCTTGTAGAGCAGATCGCTCCGGCAGTAGGGAGCCTTGTGATGCTGGTGGGTGTTGTAGCAGAGATGTTGCTTGCCATGGGTGAACATCACGCCATTGACCTGGGCCTCGGCGTCTTGCCCTGTGAGTGCGACATGCTGATTCACCTTTGCCAGGCGTGCTCCCAAGGCGCCGATAGTCCACTGCAAACCGGCATTCGCCCCGACGTGACCCATCTGGTGGGCGAAGTGCCACACGCCGTTGCCCCAGTTTTGAAGATTGACGTAGCGGAGGCGAGCTTCTTTCTCGACGATCAGCTCGATCGAACCACAATGCATGCCGCCTGCTTCAGGCTCGGTGCTGGCGGTTTCGGTAAGCAAAGTGGCTTCGGCTCCGGAATCAAGAATCACGAGGGTCTTGCCGAGATCGACTCCTCCGGCGGACATCACCGAGAAGGAATGGAATGGGTTGGCAACTTTGACTCCCTTGGGGACGAAGAGCACATTCGCACCGCTCCACAGCGCGGCATTAAGTGCCGAGAATTTATCCTGATTGGGATCGATCAGCTGTCGCTCGATGTACGGACGCAACAGATCGCCATGTTCCTTCACCAAGTCATCGAGACTGCCAAACAGAACGCCTTTTTTGGCCCATTCGTCAGCAAGTTCGCTGGAAAGGCTGCGGCTGTCTAGCGAAACACTTTGACCAGCGAGGTCAACTCCTGTCGCAAGCAGTGGGGAGGGCATCGTAGCCGGTACTTCTGCTTCGGCAAAGGGAGCAAAACGATCGAAGTGGAACAGACGGATATCGGTCCGCATCCATTCTTCGTCCTTCTTATTTGGCATGCCAAGACTGTTGAACTGTTTCCAGGCAGCCACACGACGATCCGTGAGCCAACCCGGTTCATCGCGTTCGGCGAGAAACGCATCAAAAACTTCTTGGCTAAAACCGGTGGTAGGCGACGCAGTAGCAATCATTCAAGATCTGTCAGTTGTTGGTGGGGTTGTTCGTTTCAATTATTCAAAAAGGTTTTCGACAGGAAACGTCCAGCCGGGGACGGCGGGTTCGGCTTCGGCGGTCTCAATCTTGCGGTAAACGGTTGATTCACTGGGGGTGGATGCTCGGAAGACTCGGATGACGTCTTCGCCGAGGAGATCAACGTCCCAGACGACCTTCGTCCCGGCGGCAAAATAATCGGCTCGCTTTTCGGCCATCTCCCGCTCGGCTGCGGGGCCGTAGTCTCCTTCGCTACGTACTTCAACAGCGAAGTCGGGGGCCTGAGGTAGAAACTTCATCTTCGCACGAGGCCCTGTATAGTAAGCTGCGTCAGGACTAAAGGATTTGCGGTTGGGAAGATTCACTAAGAAGGCGACATTATCTGTGTATACTCGTCCGCCGTTAACTTTTGCATACGAATGAAGGCTAACAAAGATTTCGCCCGCAGCGAAATTTGGCATATCTCCTGTCGGACTCATATGTACAATCTCCCCACCGACCAACTCAGCCTTGCCATCGACCTTGTAGAGATCGTCAACAGTCGCTTGCGAACCAATAGCCATAAGTCACCTCACAATGCCTCTTAGCCGACGCTGCCTTCCATTTGCAGCTCGATTAGCCGATTCATTTCGACGGCGTACTCCATGGGGAGTTCTTTGATCAGCGGCTCGATGAATCCGCTGACGATCATTGAGCTCGCCTCCGCTTCGCTAAGGCCACGGCTCATCAAGTAGAAGAGCTGCTCCTCGCCGATGCGCGAAACACTGGCTTCGTGCTCGATCTGCACGTCTTGCTCTTCAACCTCGATGTAAGGGTAGGTGTCACTACGGCTGTCGGCATCGAGAATCAGGGCATCGCAGACGACGTTGCTTTTGCAGTCGGTCGCACCCTTTTCCACTTTGCACAAGCCACGGTAACTGCTGCGGCCACCGTTCTTGCTGATACTCTTGGAAATAATTCGGCTCTTGGTGTGCGGGGCACAATGTACCACCTTTGCACCGGCGTCCTGATGTTGGCCTTTTGAGGAAAACGCAATCGACAGAATCTCACCGCGAGCACCGGGCTCCATCATATAAACGGCTGGGTACTTCATCGTGAGGTGGCTCCCCAGATTGCCATCGATCCATTCCATGAGGGAATCCTGATAGGCAACGGCTCGCTTCGTCACGAGGTTATAGATGTTGTTGGCCCAGTTCTGAATCGTCGTATAGCGGGCACGGCCATTTTTCTTGACGATCACTTCAACCACGGCCGAGTGGAGACTCTCGGTGGTGTACATCGGCGCTGTGCAGCCTTCGACGTAATGTACCGATGCCCCTTCGTCGACGATGATCAGCGTGCGCTCAAATTGCCCCATCTGCTCGGCATTGATGCGGAAGTAGGCCTGGAGCGGGAAATCAATATGTACGCCCGGCGGCACATAGATGAAGGATCCACCAGACCAGACAGCCGAGTTGAGGGCGGCGAACTTGTTGTCCGAAGGAGGAATGATCTTCCCAAAGTATTCCCGGAGAATCTCGGGATGCTCTCGGACGGCCGTGTCAGTGTCGGTGAAGATGACACCCTTATTTCCCAGGTCTTCCTGGAGAGAGCCATAGACGACTTCACTCTCGAATTGTGCTTTGACGCCGGCAAGGTATTTTTTCTCGGCTTCGGGGATGCCCAATTTGTCGAAGGTTTCTTTAATGTCTTGCGGGACATCGTCCCAGGTCTTTCCCTGCTGGTCGGCAGGTTTCAGGTAGTAGTAGATGTCCTGAAAGTCGATCGCGATGTCGCCACCCCATTTGGGCATGGGCTTCGATTCAAAGATTTTGAATGATTCGAGGCGAAAATCCCGCATCCAGGCAGGTTCGTTTTTCATCTCGGAAATCTGCGCAACGATCTCTTTATTCAAACCCCTTTGGGCCTTGAACACATCGTGAGATGGAGTGATGAAATCGTACTTATTGATTTCACCTGCGGTTACGTCTTGAGAAATATCAGTAGCCATTATATTCACCCTTCTCTTGCGAGAATTGAAGGCTCAAAAGTGTTCTAAACTGCTTCTGCTTCGGCCATCACTTGCTCAGCAACGGCTGCTTCAGGATAACTGGCACGAATCCGGTCGTAGCCATCTGTGTAAAGTTCGTGGGCGAGTTCCACGCCACCTGTTTCGACGATCTTGCCGCCGAGCATCACATGGGTGAAGTCAGGCGTATTCTGATCAAGCAGTTTGTCGTGGTGCGTTATGATCAGAATGCCCATCTGGTCGCTGCCAATCTCAGCAATGCTCTGGCTGGCCAGCTTCACGGCATCGACGTCGAGACCGCTGTCGGTCTCGTCGAGGATGGCGAATTTTGGTTTGAGCATAGCCATTTGAAGGATTTCAGCACGCTTCATCTCACCGCCTGAAAAACCATCGTTCACATAGCGGCGAGCAAACTCGGTGTCCATCCTAAGTTGTCCCATCTTCTCGGTCAGCTCTTTGCGGAACTGACGCATGGGTATCAATTCCTCTCCCTCTTTGCGTTCAGGATTGCGAACGTTGGTTGTCGCATGACGGAGGAAGTCGGCCATCTTCACGCCGGGAATCGCCATCGGACGTTGGAAGGCCATGAAGATGCCGGCGCGGGCGCGTTCGGTCGCGTCCCACTCGGATATGTCAACGCCGTTGAGCTCAATCGTCCCCTCGGTCACTTCGTAATTGGGGTGACCCATAATGACGTTGCCCAGCGTACTCTTGCCCGATCCGTTAGGACCCATCAGAGCGTGTGTTTCGCCACGATTGATCGTGAGATTTACGCCGCGCAAGATTGGTTTGCCTTCGACGGACACATGGAGATTCGTAATTTTAAGTGTTTCAGACATTGAGTGGTGAGTGGTTAATGGTCAGTGGTCAGGTAGCCGCGATGCTGAGCACCGCAGGTCTTACCCAGTAATCTTCTGGTGATCGTAGACAGGTTCAGTGTCGATGGGGCTGTAAACATAGCCACTGTGGTGAGGCATAGGGAGCTCGTCTTCCAGCTTGCGGCCTAATTGCCCGGTGCCAGCGCTGCCGGCCATTTTGGCGATTTTATGCCCCTTGATCTTGTCTTGAATTCTCATCAGGCCTTCGAGCAAGGATTCAGGACGTGGTGGGCAGCCTGGGACGTAAACATCGACCGGTACGACTAGGTCGACACCCTTCACGACATGGTAGCCGTACTTGAAGTAAGGACCGCCCCCCACAGTGCAGGCACCCATTGCAATGACAAACTTAGGATCCGGCATCAGGTTGTAGAGTCGTCTCACTCGGCTAGCCATTTTGTACGTTACAGTGCCCGCGACGATCATCAAGTCCGCCTGGCGCGGTGTGGCTCGAAACGCACCAGCTCCAAAACGATCAAGATCAAATCTACTCGCGCCTGCAGCCATCATCTCGATGGCACAACAGGCAAGTCCAAACGTCATCGGCCAAATGCTCGATTGACGAGCCCAATTGATTGCCTGCTCGACGGTCGTCGTGACCACGTTCTCTTCAAAACGTCCTTCAATCCATGGCTGTGGCATAATTCTTCTCTTTTACTCTTTTGCATTTGTTCGTGGGGTTATTCTTCCCCGGTCGGCTTCCCAAAGAACCGCCAGAATCCGTCAAGGTTATCATTCTCTCCAAGGGGTTGCTAGTATCGCAAGGTTTATAGTGTGGGTGCTGACCGGCCGTTCGTGTCGAAAGTGCAGTGCGTCGCTCCATCCAAGCGGCAGGAACTGAGTTTCAGCCCTTCTCCCAATACTTCCGAGAACAACATTTTTTCCATCGAGCAAACCGTTCGATCTTGCTCAGCCAGAGTCGGGTAGGGGCAGGCTAGGGCTGTCAGAACGGGAAGTTGGGAGCCATCGGTTTGCGTCACTTCAAACGGGACGTCCCGTTCACCCATTAGGGCTACCAGAGACTGCATTCGTTGTTCGATGGAGTCCCCTTGGATCCGATCGCGGTAGTGATCTGCCAACTGGGACACAATTCTCTTCAACAGGCCATAGCGAACATCAGGATCTTTAACGGCCCGGATTTCAGCCCACAGCACCCCCGCCAGATCTTCGTAGTTCGTGCCACTGGTGCGAACTCCGGCTGACGAAAGCGAATAACGATGGGTCGGTCGTCCCCGGCCAGCTTTCTCCGATTCCCGTTCGATTAATCCTTGTTCCATGAGCCGAGTGAGGCGTTGCCTCACAGCAGTGGCGGTTACTCCGGTAAATTCAACGAGTTCACTAATTGAGGCCGCACCTTCCCGGCGAACGAACTCAATGATCTCTCGATCATTCGTCGAATTATCAACTCCATGCTGTAGGCTAGTTTCGGGCATAAGTCGTTATATTGACAGTGTTTTTGATCGCTTCTCTATCGGTAATCATATACGAATGGCGATTTTTGACAATGGATTATGTGAAAAATACTACTCGGTTTTCTGCGATTGGCGTAAAGTGTTGACCCAAAAGACTTTATCCGCTACAAGTAGCTGCGAGTTTGACGACCCTAGACCAAATCCCTCACCTATTCAAGACGCTTCGGAGTCCGCGCATGAGCGATAGCAAATCACAAGGAGGTGACCAGTGGGGCTCTCGTATTGGGGTGATCTTGGCGGTAGCAGGTTCAGCGGTTGGGTTGGGAAACTTTCTGCGATTTCCCGGGCAAGCCGCCCAGAACGGTGGTGGGGCGTTTATGCTCCCCTACTTCGTTAGCCTGTTGATCCTAGGTATACCCCTCTGTTGGGCTGAGTGGACCATGGGCCGCTACGGCGGAACCAAGGGGTTCAATTCGGCACCGGGGATATTCCAAACTCTTTGGAAAAACCCGCTCGCCAAATATCTCGGCTCGATCGCCTTGCTCATCCCGCTCGTGATCTACATGTATTACGTTGTGATCGAAGCCTGGTGCCTGGGCTATGCTTTTAACTATCTCACCGGTGATCTGATGTTGGGCGAGAATTCAAAAGAGTATTCCAACTTCTTTGATAAGTTTGTAGGTGCCAGTGCAGATGGCGCACTCTTTTCTGAGGGTGGTTCCAACCTCCTTGTCTTCTTGATATTCACGTTCGTGTTCAACTTCATACTCATCTATCGTGGCATCAGCAAAGGGATCGAGAGCTTCTGCAAGATTGCCATGCCGATCATGGTCATCTGCGCATTGTGCGTCCTTGCGAGAGTCCTGACGCTCGGTAGCGAAAAAGTCTCCGCAGGTTTGGGAGCGATGTGGAATCCGAATACAGATTATCTCATGCAGCCGAAGACTTGGCTGGCAGCCTCAGGACAGATTTTCTTTAGTCTATCGGTTGGCTTCGGTGTGATCATCAACTACGCCAGCTATCTCAAGAAAGACGACGATATCGCATTGAGTGGTCTTTCTGCCAGCAGTATGAACGAGTTTTTCGAAGTCTGTCTCGGTGGGCTGATTACGCTGCCGGCGGCGTTTATCTTCTTAGGGGCTGCTGCTACAGAGCAAGGTACGTTTGGTCTTGGCTTCAATGCCTTGCCGAATGTCTTTGCGGTGATGCCCGGGGGACAGTTTTTCGGATTTCTGTGGTTCTTTATGTTGTTTATCGCTGCGATCACGAGTAGTCTCTCGATGCTTCAGCCAGTGATCGCGTTCTTCGAAGAAGGTCTGGGGCTTAAGCGACACGCCTCGGCTGCGCTGCTGGGCTTGGTCTCAGCCATGGGGAGTGGTTTCGTCGTCTACTTCTCTAAAGGAATGGTGGCCCTGGACACGTTTGACTTCTGGGTAGGCACTATGTTTATTTTCATTCTCGCTATGTGCCAAGCAGTTATCTACGGTTGGATCTTCGGAATCGATCGAGGTCACGAAGAGTTGCATCGTGGAGCAAACATCCGTGTTCCCTGGTTTGTGCAACTCATGCTCAAGTACGTCACTCCTGGTTTTCTGTTTGCCATCTTCATTGGCATCTGCATCACTCAAGGTCCCGACTATGCCGAGACGTTGAGCAAGGGGGGTATTCCCTTGCTGTCGATCCTTTTTATCCTGACGATTTGGATATTCTTACTGCTCCTAATCAACATTGCGGGAAAACGTTGGATTGCTGAAGGACGTTTTCAAACTATTGCCCATGAGGACTAATGCAATGCAGCCTTCTGGTTGGTTTATCATGCTAATCTCCGTAGGAGCGGTGCTTTCTTTGGTGAGCTTCTGTTTGTTTCGCGTGCTAACACTGCCCGAATCGGAGATGGAAGATCTCGAAGGGCCACTTACGATAGATACTGGAGATACCAGCGACGCGGATTGAGATTCCGTGCCATGTCGCGCTGGGGCTTGGAAAGCGCGGCTAACCAACCGGGAAAAAGCTCTCAACCACTTGGTTGAATTCTTGGGGAGTAACAACTGTCCCCACGTGCTTGCGAAATTCCCTTGCACCGTGACGGCCTTGGGCGTAGCAGCAGGCGAATTTGCGCATTAGCATAGTTCCTCTCTCATCGCCAAAGCGCTCACACACCAACTCATAGTGGTGAAGCATCAATTGCTTTTCTTCGGCAAGCGTGGGATCAGGAGGTATGGGCTCACCTCGAATGGCTGCCGCAGCTTGCGCGAAGAGCCAAGGTTTGCTGAGCGATGCGCGCGCGATCATTACACCATCAACTCCATAGCGTTGGAACGCATCAACCACTTTTTGAGCCGAATCGAGATCGCCATTGCCGATCAGCGGAATTTTGTGGAGATGGGATTTAATCTCCGCGATGCCATCCCAGTCAGCGGAGCCACGGAACATGTCGGCGGCAGTGCGACCATGCACAGTAAGGGCAGCAGCCCCGGCCCCCTCGACAACCTGGGCAATCTCGCAGGCATTGATGGACTCGCGCGTGCAACCAAGCCGAATCTTGGCCGTGACAGGCGTTGGAGCACAGGCTGCGACGACTTGCTCGATGATGTCGCCCATTCGCTCGGGATGTTTGAGAAGGTAGGATCCACTGTGTGCTTTTTGCGTCACTTGTCGGACAGGGCAGCCAAAATTGATGTCGACGACACTCACGGCGTATTCGCCGGCAAGTCGTGCTCCGACTTTGGCAAGTGTGGCCGGTTCATTGTCCCAAATCTGCACGGCCAGCGGTCGGGGTTCTTCGGCGACTCCCCAGAGGCGATCGGGATGCTCAGCTTCCTGCTCATCAAGCCAGACAAAACCCCGAGCGTTGACCATTTCGGTCGCCAACAACCCCGCCCCGCCATATTCGCGGACGATTTGCCGAAAGGCAAAATTGGTAAACCCCGCCATTGGGGCCTGCAAAATTGGCGGATCGATTAGCAGCGGACCGATGTAGAATGGCGCGGCTAGAGGGCGGCAGGCGATGGATTCGAGAGTGGGGGACATGCAGCCATGGTACAACGAAAGCAGTGATATCGAAAACCCGACCAGCTTGCTATGCAGCCCGCCTCGGAGGATCTCTAATAAGCGTCTATCGGCGGGGGACCAGGATCGAACGTTCGGCGTTATTTGGCAGGGCGTTCCAACTGTTTTCCGGTGTGGAGCGAGACTGAGATCGGCTCACATCTGAAGAATCTAACTGCTCTTCGGCACTTGTTCGACGAACCGCTGAATCGACTGTGGTTGCTGGCGTGCCTTCAACTCGGATGAGCATGGCTACAAGTCGTTGCGGCTCGACGGTGCCGGGAGTGGCAAGTTCAGTGTAGCGAACGATAGCACGATTGTAGTCGGCCACGGTTTGCACAAATAACCGGCGACGTGCCGCAAAAAGCTCATAGGCTGTAAGAAGTTCTTTTCCATCGGTATTCGGGCTTCGCTGCTCGCTGACAGTGAACATCCATTCCCGAGCGTTGGAGATCTCTTTGGCTTGGTTTTCAATAACTCCAGCAGCTCCTGTGAGAAAGCCATCATACTCTTTCGCAATACGTGGAGTTTGTTCCTGGGAAATGCTATTCTGAAGTGGAAACAGTTCACTAAACCTCGTGTTATAAGTTCCTACGAAGGGAAAATCGCTGGGCAAGGGGGCATGATCCTCGCTTGTCAGACTCAATATCGCGGCGACTCGCTGTTGGGCAACTTGTGCTCGCTCTAGAGCAAGTTGTTCACGCGACTTTGCCAGATTTAAACTGTGCTCCCATTGAGGACCTGCTTGCGCAATACCACGACGAAGCGTTGCCAGTTCGATCGTTTCCTTGAGTGCCAAATTATAATCAAGCACTGCCTGGGAGAGGTCCCAATAAGCCTCGACATGCTGAGTCTGCTCGCGGCGGGTGGGAGACGATGCAATGACTTCAGTGAGCGCAACTGGAGTGCCAGGCAATTGGCTTCCCGAGACGGATTCGCTGAAGCTCTTCAAGATGGAGTCAGGAGAATCGGCTGTTGAGGTGCTTGGGACACTAGTCGTTGCAGGTGGGGCAGGCTTTGACGTTTCGCTGGGTGGGGTAACGACTGGAGTTTCGACGGCAGTAATTGGATCAGTTTCTGTGGAGCCTTCGATGGTATTTTGTTCGAGAGTGTCCTGTGGGGAATCTTCAAAGAGTCCTGCTGTCGAATCAGTTTCTGCAGAATCCTGAGGAGGCTGCTCAGCGGGCGAGGAACTCGCTTCTTCAGAAAGGTCCAGCGGTAACACCGAATCAGTCTCGGAAATAGGATATCGATCGCCCAATTGGCCGAATAATAGTAGGCAAAAGATTAAGCACATTTCGGACATGGCCATTACTCCCTTCGGTAGGAATCCTGCAATAAATCCTAGAGATTGCAGAAATTGCGGGCATGGAACTCACTGGAAGAGAATAGCTTGGCACGGACGGTGCGAGTCGTCAATCCTCGGAATTCTGCCTGTAGCATGGGCACTTTTGGCTGTCGCGAATGCCGGGCAGGAGTGCTCGAAATACTCTCAATCCAGTTCCTCAAGCCAGACGCGGAGTTCGTTTTCGTATTCGCTGGCCAGATCGCCCATAACCAGAGTACGTTGAAATTCGGCCAAGCCACCTGGGCCAGTGTCGGCGTCCTCGGCACTAGCGAAGCGCAGCACAGTATCGGGGGCAGTCAGCCGACGACAGATGCTCATCAACAGTTCGCTATCGGCTACGTCATCGGGGAGGATCGAATCGAGTCGCTGAGGAAGAGTCCATTTGGCTTCGAGCATTTCTCCCAGATTACGCAGTCCAGCAAACAGCGGTCGACCGGCCAGAATCTCGATCAGCACGTAACCCAAACTAGCCAAATCAGATTGAGCCGTGAACTCATTGCGCTCGAGCATCTCCGGGGCGGCATACTGCGGTGTGCAGGTTCTCTGCTCGGGCATGTTGTCCAACTGGAGAGCAGAACCAATGTCCACGATTTTGGGATGGCCGGTTCGTTTCACCATGATATTCGATGGCTTTAAGTCGCCATGAATGATTTTTTCTCGATGCAATGCCGCCAGCCCTGCCAGACATTGGCGAATAATGGCCACAGCGACACCAGGTTTCAGGCGCGGACGAACATGGCCTGCGGTGACAATGACATCGTTAATGTATTTCCAACGACGTGTGTTCACTCGCTGCTGAACTCGCGATAGCATTGCTGGGGTAAGTAAATTGTCGAGATCGTACCCGTCGACCCATTCCATCTCCATCACTCGAATGCGGCTACGCTCGGCAAAGTTCTGCACATCCAGCAAGTTGTCGTGTTGGATTTTTGCTACGCTACTAGCGACCATAGCAATACGTTCCATCGCCCGATCGTAGCTTTGCTGACACGAGAATCGCTCGGGCGAAAAAACCTTGAGGGCAACCGGAAGAGTAAATCCGTCTGATCCACGTCGATCGGTGAGATAGACCACACCTTGTCCACCAGTTCCCAGCAAGCGGCGAAAGCGCAGATGCTCCGTCCAGCCGATGTACTGAGTGTTGAGCAAATGCTCGTACCGCTGGTACAGCTCACTCGGACAACGGCGAGACTCTTCGCCGTTGAATGTGATCGTCCGCGTTCCTTGCAGAATCGTTGTCGAAGGGTTCATCCGTTACCTATAACATCGGGAGGGAGAGAAGGAGTCAACTCGAGGTGCAACATCAGTTTTTCGCGACGGAGACCGGCGGGCAGGTATCGACGTGAATGGTCGCCATGGTGGGAATAAAATTGGAGCAGAGCAGGTGCAATATCTTGGGTACTTAGAATCCACTATAATTCCATCCTAATCGGGAAAGTGGAAAAGAGAATGATAATCCGATAAGCGAACTAGAGTCCATATCGTAATTTAGGCCAAAAAGGCTCCTAGATTACCAAATTCTCCGGGAATGAGGACACTCTAGGTCTGAAACAGGATCGCTCCAGCTTGCGGAAAACCGAGGTGCTTATCGACTTGGTTGATGAGGGTCTCGCCGGCTTGAAATCTTCGCGAGTTCTCCACGAACAAGCGGGTCATGTCGTCGATACGGCTTGCACGCTGTCCTCCCACATGGGGAGTGAGAATCAGATTGGGGATCTCCCAAAGCGGGCTTTCTAAGGGAAGTGGTTCTATCTCGGTAACATCGAGGCCTGCTCCCCAAAGATGGTCATCTTGCATCACCCTGGCCAAGTCGCCTTCGACAACTAAAGGCCCCCGAGCCATATTTATCAAGACTGCGTCTTTTTTCATCAGCCGCAAGCGCCGCTCGTCGATCATGCCGCGAGTGTAGTCGTTGAGCGGCGCAGCCAAGATCAGGGAATCCACACGAGGCAGTATCTCGTCGAGCGCATCCGCAGGCAGCAGTTCATCGACCTCGGCAGGTTTGTTCTCAGGGAACCAGTCAGTGGCCAGAATGGTCGTTTCAAACGGTTTCAGGACTTTGGCCAGAATCCGCCCATTGCCTCCCATGCCAACGATTCCGATCGTCGAACCATGTAAATCGCGTGTCGGCCGGCGGATGAATTCGCGCTTTTCCTTTGCACGGAAGTATGTCGGCAGATCGCGGAGCATTCCAGCAAGTAAAGCAAGCGTATGGTCTGCAACCTGTCTTGCTAGAACCCCCGAAGCGCTGCTGACTAAAATGTCGGACTCTATCACCGGAGGAGTCAGGCAATGGTCCATTCCCGCGGCCGAGGATTGAATCCACTGTAGTCTGCCTTTGGCGACGACTTCGTTCCATGGCACGGGGACTTTGGCATGACCACAATAAATATCGGCATTGACCAACTCCGCGGCAATTCTTTCCTGTCCCGCATCGACAATCATGGCTCCAGGCCAAACTGCTTGGATCTGCTCTAGGTGTCGTAGCTCAACGGGATAACAAAGGACAATTCGCATAACCATCAACCCAAAAAAGAACCGAATTATAGGAAATCGGAAGCCTATTTTAGCAGTCCCACGCCACTTTGGCACTGGAGGAACGACAGTCTGCACCTTAGAATACAAGGCTTGGCGAATTCCTGAACCGGTCGCTTTTCACCGAACGGCAATTCAACGATTTCTTTCTAAGTAGTGCCTGTCGTACCTTGAGGTTAGCATTGTGAGCGAAAGTTCTCCAAAAGAAAGTCCATCTTCTTGTGGAATTAGCACGGGTTGCTGTGCTTGGTCAGCCATCACTGCACTTGTCCTATTGCGATTGGTAGTCGGTTGGCATTTCTTCAGCGAGGGTGCCAAAAAATTCGAGTACGATCCCGGTCGTCACGAGTGGAACTTGACCTTTTCAGCCGAAGGGTTTTTCAACGGGGCCACCGGTCCATTTGCTGAATTCTTTCAATCCCAGGCTCCCACGACTCACAACTGG
Source organism: Bythopirellula goksoeyrii (assembly GCF_008065115.1). NCBI lineage: Bacteria > Pseudomonadati > Planctomycetota > Planctomycetia > Pirellulales > Lacipirellulaceae > Bythopirellula > Bythopirellula goksoeyrii. Next base: position 3,443,000 of record NZ_CP042913.1, read on the forward strand.
CGCGATCTGCTCGCTCAGCCGCAGGAAATGACACCCGAGGCTACCGACAAACTAGCCTCTTGGGTGACTCGCTACGTCAATCGCCGGCAGAAAGAGCTTAAGGCCGGAAAGTCCTCGGAAGCCGAGTTCGCCGAGTTTGCACCCGGCAATGACTGGGGTGAACAGATCCGCACCGATTGGCAGGCTCGCCTTGATGCCTTCAAGAAGATCAAATCGCTTAGTGAAGAGCAGCGCAACCAAGCTGATGAAGTGTACGCGAAGCAAGAGCTCAACTTAGCGGATTTCTTGGCCGAAGAGGCTCTTGATATACAGGACTATCAGCACCAGTTGTGGCGGTTAGAAAATGCCGAAGAACAGGGGGGTGCCGATGAGATACCATTCCGCGAGGAGCGTGTCGCTGAAAAAAAGGCCGAGACATCAAGAACCCCTCTCAAGTGGGTCGGCATGGTAAAGAATTACGATCAGTTTCTCGCGGAAGACTTCAAAGCCTTGGTGTCCTCGCAGCAAAAGACTACTTCGCTCGAAAATCGGGTCAGAACTGCCGTAACTGATCCTCAAGTTACAGATCTGCAGCGGAACAACTTGCTCGTTGCTTGCGTAATAACGGCTATTGGGTTCTGTTTGTTAATAGGGTTCTTCACCCCTCTTGCAGCGATCCTGGGAGCTTTGTTTTTGTTGATGGTCATGGCTACCCAGCCACCGTGGGTGGCAGGGGCCAGATCGGAATTTTTCTATTATCAATTAACCGAATTTGCAGCCCTTTTGCTGCTTGCCGCCACATGTGCAGGCAAGTACGCCGGGCTCGATTCCATTATCCACCGCTGGTGGTCCAAACGCGGCACCACCAAGGGAGATTGAAAACGATGAATCTAACGCCCGAAGAAAAGGCAATCGGCAAACAAAATTTCCAGGAAGCAGTGGGTACAAACCGGCGTGACTTCTTGAAGGGGACCATTCTAGGCGGAGCCGCTGGAGGGGCCACCCTCGGCGCACTCTACTTCAACTACGGTGCGATCAAGAACGATCGCTTGCGAGTTGGCATCATCGGCACGGGCGACGAAGGAGGCGTGCTGATTGGTTCGCTTAACCCAGATTATATCGATGTAGTGGCGATTGCCGACATTCGCCCTTACAGTTTTCACCGCGCATTCCATGGAGATCTCAACAGCGACGGCACCAAAGCCGCCCGCCCCGGCTTGATGGATGTTTATGGTTGGAAAACGGAGCAAGAAGCTCGTGAAAAGGTCAAGGTTTATGGCGAGAAAGAAGGGGAGACCTACGAGGCACTGCTCGCCGATCCGAATGTTGAAGCTGTGATCATCGCGCTCCCTCTTTGGTTGCACAACACAGCAGCCATCAAGGCGATGCGTGCTGGCAAACATGTACTCACTGAAAAGCTGATGGGCCACAGTGTCGCTGAGTGTAAAGAGATGGGCCGAGTGTCAGACGAGACGAACAAGATTCTTGCTACCGGCCATCAACGCCACTACAGCATTCTCTATGACAATGCCGTCGATCAAATCTCCAGCGGCTTGATTGGTGAACTGCACTCCATCCGTGCCCAATGGAACCGCGACAACTTGCCGGGAAGAGACAGTTGGTCTCCTGATCTGCCCAGCGAGAAGTTTGTGGATCAATCAGGTGAGCCATTGACACCTGAAGAATTTACCGCATTGGAAAAGGCCGCAAGTAATGCAGGGGGCTCGAAGGCGGTAGCTGCCTTACGTGATGAGTACCACATGCTGAGAGAATATTTCGCATGGGTGACGAAACGCGATCAGAGCAAGGGTATCGAAGCAGAAAAGTGGGCGGAGAAAGTCGAACAAAAGCGTAATCAAATCATGGATTACAAGACGGATGCTGCTGCGTTTGGCTACCAAGACAGAACCTTATCCAATGGCTATCAGCGGTCTCCCATGGAGGAACTGATCCGCTGGAGATTGTGGGATCGCACCGGCGGCGGACTCATGGCCGAATTGGGTAGTCATCAACTTGATGCTTCGAGCATATTCATTGCCTCCCAGCGAGAAGGACATCAAAAAGTCATGCCGTTGGCAGTAAGTGGCATGGGGCATCGCTCGCTCTTCCCGCTTGACCGCGATGTGGACGATCACGTTTACACGATGTTTGAGTACCCGGGCCTTGGTTACTACGAGGACGGCAAGGGTGGTGAGGTTGCCGATCCCAACAAGAAGATCGTGGTCACCTACTCCTCGATCAATGGAAACGGCTATGGCGGATACGGCGAAGTGGTGCTCGGCACGAAAGGAACACTCATCCTCGACCGTGAGAAGGATGCATTTCTGTTCAAGAAGTCCGACACGCAAACTAAGATCGAAGTCACCCAGGGGGATGGCGGCCCTGCCATGGATACCTACGAAACCGGTGGTGGTGCCGCTCTCGCTGAGGTTGCCACACCAAAAGACATTAGCCGCGGTTACAAGGAAGAGATTGAGCACTGGGCCTGGTGCATTCGTAATCCAGATCCTGAGAACCAAGTGAAGTGTCCTCCCAAGATTGCCATGGCCGACGCCATCATCGCCCTCACCTCCAATATAGCGATGCGGGAAAATCGCCGTATTGAGTTTAAACCGGAGTGGTTTGAAATCGAAAGCGATGAAACGCCCGAAGGAGACAAGCCACGGAAGACGAGTGAGTTGGTTTAGAGAAAATAAGACGCCCTCCGGTTGACTGGCTCCAATCGGAATTAAGAATCCTTACCTCCAAAAATACTCTCTAAATCCCTGGCTGCGTGGAGTACGCGAACTATTTCAATTTCTTCCGATAGGATGCGGTAATAGATCAGATAGTTTTTGAAACTCGCTACAGACCAAACGCGGATTCCTTCGAGAAGCGGGTTAGCAAACCTGCAAGAGCCTCCTATTTCTGGAGTTCTCTGTAAGATTAGTAGCGTGGCGTCAAACGCATCAAGAAACTTGATCGCTGCTGGAGGGTTCCTGCTGTTCAAGAAAAGCGCGCAATGGGATACGTCTTTTTCTGCGGCACTTCGCAGACGTATCGGTAACTTCATGGATTCTTGCCCATCGTCTGGACAGTGACCTTCTGTTTAAGTTCAGCAAGAACCTCTGGTGACCAGTGACGCCCGGGTTCACTCGCCAAGCCTTCTTCGAGAAGTGAGGCTACGTGGGGATCATCGCTAATTTCTCGAGTAATTTTTTGGTGTTGTTGGTCGGCAGCGACCAGTGCTTGCACGTATTGATCGGGTGACGCGAAACGGCCTGCTGCAATTTGGGCACCGACATATTCCCCAATCGCATCCGGCAAGTTGATCTGAAATTCTGACATGAGAACCTCCTGGAATAGAAATCATTGCTTCTATTCTAACAACTCCATAAGAATCGGCAAAATGCTATTCTTCGGCTCCCCAAAAAGGGATTCAGCAGCAGGTTTTCTCTATCCATCCAATTTATCGGCGATAGAATACATTCATGTAAGATCCTTCGTGGCCTTGTACCATAAGCAGGGTTCAATATCGGTTGGCTCTGTGGGAATAATATCGAGGAGAGAGAACCATGAAACTTTTTCACGCAACTCCTTCGCGGCGACAGTTTTTTAAGGGTGCAAACGCCACAGCAGCCGGGTTGGTGCTTCCCTCGTTCTGGAACGTGCGCGGAGCGTTTGCCGAGGCACTCACACTCACCCCGCGGCAAACCGAAGGGCCGTTTTATCCCGACCAACTGCCGCTCGACACCGACAACGACCTGTTCATTATCAACGACGGCATTACTCCCGCCATTGGAGAGATTACGCATCTCTCGGGAAGAATTCTCGATTCTTCCGGCAAGCCGCTGCGAAATGCATTGGTGGAAATCTGGCAGGTTGATGGAAAGGGAGTCTACCTCCACACGGCTGATCGACATGCCCAGCGGGATGCCAATTTTCAGGGATTCGGCCGCTTTCTTACGGGTTCGACAGGGGAGTATTATTTCCGCACCGTGCGGCCGGTTCCTTACCCAGGCAGGACGCCTCATATCCACTTCAAGATCAAGCTGCCGAGTGAGAACGAATTGACTACACAATGCTACATCAAGGGCCATCCGCAGAACGACCGCGATGGCGTGCTGCGTGGAATCCGTGAGCCTCAGCTGCGCGATTCGTTGATGGTGGACTTTGTGCCGATCAAAGATTCGCAGCTTGGCGAGTTGGCTGCTAAGTTTGATATTGTGCTGGGTGTAACACCGGGGGATGGGTAAAGTCCACTCAGAATCGATTGAGCCCTGCAATCCAGCGACCGATATTTTCTATGGTCGCGTCATCGAGGACAGTCCCAGCCGGGCGTTCGATCTGACTCACAGGATAACCTTCTTGGCGAAGTTGTTCGTTGTCGTGCTTTACAAGAGTAGCGAAAGTTGAGTTTCCCGGCAGGATCGAGAGTACCACAAGTTGGCCACCGGGGGAGTTGTCGGGAACCTGAAGCGTGCGCGGTAGGGGGGCATTGTCGGCGATGATACCGCTGAAGGTGCGGCGATCCTTAAAGGCTAGTGCGTAGGCAAGTTGGCCTCCCTTCTGTTGCCCCCCCAAGATAGTTTGGCGAGGAGTGGGGCGAAAGCGTATAGTAGCCAGCTTGACCAATTGCTGAAGATATTCCAAGTCTTCACTTTGCCAACCTGTCTCACTACCTGGGCGAGCAACGAGTAGGATGATGCCGTTCGTTTGACAGACCTTTTGCCAGGCGTCGAACATTGCCTCCTCGTCATCCCCTTTTTCAGAACTGAGCCAAATTAGCAGACCGGGACGTTGAGAGTCCGATAGCTTGGGTTGGAGGTAGTGGGCTTCTTGGGGAAATTCAGGAAGCTTGAGCAATTGCGGTTCGAGTGCTTTGAACTCTTCAGTGGATGACTTGCTAGAAGTACGAAGGAGAGATTGGGAAAGGATTTCTTCAGGCAACGCGGAAAGTTTGGTTTGTAGAGACAACTCCTGGTCGCCACGCTGAAGTGAAACTTCCACGGTTTCGCCTGGTTGTAGGTTCAGCATTGCTGCCCAAGCCGCCGGAGCTGTGGGTACGGCGGTGGAGCCGATTTTCGTGATGCGGTCTCCGGCTCGAACACCAGCAACCTCTGCGGGGCTATTTGGCCAAACTTTGGCGACATCAATTCCTTCAGCTTTTCCGTCAGCTGCTGGCAATATGCCAAAGAACGAATGACGATAGGGGGCAAGCTGGCCGGCAAGAGTGATTTCGGAGTCGAATTCCTCAGCCGTTTCTCCCGAGCCACGACGGAGCGAGAATGTTATGGAGTCGCCGGCGTATCGTGGTTTGAGGAGGAACTGCAATTGGGACTGGGTTTCCACAGCAGTCCCATCGGCAGCAACGATCGTGTCATTCGGCTGCCAACCAGCTTCAGCCGCAGGTGACGCTGGCCAAACGGTAGTGATCGTCGGTGGTTCGGTGTAGGAGCTTCCCGATTTCAGTCCGATTCCTAGTTTGCCGGGGAGAAGATCTTCTCCTTCGCGCCAGCGATCTAGCATCGAGTAAACATGCTCTAGTGGCACGGCGAAGCCGATACCAGAGTCATAGAACTCCGCTCCTGCGACGGCGTTTTCCGGACCGCTATCACTTGATTGAGGTGACATGGGGACCAGAACCCCAAATACTCGGCCATGGATATCAACTAGAGGACCCCCATAATTTGCCGCCGAGATGTTGGCATCGGTTTGTACAACCCGGCCGTGCATACGATTGAGGGCGCTGATAATTCCAAGTGAGACATCCACTTTGTCAGTTTGAAACGTGCGGCCTAAGGCAATAGCCCATTGCCCGACGGCAAATTCGTCCGTAGGCACGGCTTCGGGAACTGGCAATGGCTCGTCAGAGTCCACTTTCAGCAACACCAGCATGCGATTTAGATCACGAGCTACCAGATTCGCTGAAACCTGTTTGCCGCTGGGAAGTCGCACGAGGATGGAACTGGGCTGTTGGGCGAAATTGAATGCACTGGAAACGACGTAACCGTCCGCAGTGATAATCAGACCTGAAAGTGGGCCTTGGCTGAGTTGAGTTTTACCGACCCGTTCCAATCCACCCACGGTGCGAATCTGCACCACGGAGTCAGCTACTGCAGCAGTTGCCTGATGCGCGGCAGCGTTTTCGAGTGCATATTTGTACTCGGTGGCCAAAATGGATGTCTGAGATACAAGGCAGAGACTCAGGGCCACGATGCAAATTGGAAAGAGTCTATTCTTCTGCATTCTGGCCTTCCGCTTGCAATGTGACCTCAACGAGTTCTCCTTCGCGGAGAACGCTCAACTCGAGTTCCTCGCGACTATCGAGGTAGGTCAATGCTTCTAAAAAGGCGCGACATGAAGAAATTTGCCGACCAGCGGCGAATACGACTAAATCATCGGCTCGCAAACTAGCCCGTTCAGCGGGAGAACCTCGCCGCACTGCATCGATATAAGGAGGGGTAAATGGCAGCACATCGGGCACCAAACGAAGTCCCAGAAGTTCGCCAGTGAGCGATCGCTCCGGCAGTTGCGAAGGAGGCTCCCAATCAATACTATGGCCCTCGATCAGACCGTTCACACTCTCGGCAAAGCTGGCGGTCGGGAGGGCATAGTTGAGCCAAGTCCCGGTGACACGACTCTTGACCTCTTTGCCCAACAGACCAAGCAGATGCCCCTGCCAATCGACTAACGCACCGCCAGCAGCTCCCGGATTGTTTGCATAGGCGTCCACAACATAAACGTTGCCTTGATAGGCAGTTGTGAAGGCACCACGCCGCGCATCGAGCGGGGCAATCGCAGTGAGAGTTCCCTGCAGGACGCTGACCGGTTCGTCGCCTGTTGCGATGCCGTACAGATTGCTCAGCGCCAGAATCCGGTCGCCGACTTGGGCGGTCGTGTGGTTGTGCAGGTCAAAGTAAGGTAAGGATTCGTCTTCCAATGGAAGTTTCAGGACCGCAAGCTCCCGCACAGGGTCGCTTCCCAAATACTCTGGCTTGAAGCTGCGGCCGTCGTCCAAAACGACTGCCAGGTCGTCTGTGTCGAGTACGTAACTCAGTGCGGTGAGCACATGGCCGGTGGGAGAAATGAGTATCCCCGTTTGGTGGGCTTCAAGTTGACGAAGCCCTCCAGCGCCAAAGACTTTGACGACTTTGGTTTGTGCTTTGCGAACCACACTTGTCAGGGTACTTTCAGCGGCGCATGGGCTGAGGGCGAATAGCGACAGAGTAAGGAGTGCAATTAAATGGGTGGCGTACTTAAGCAGCTTCATCAATTCGTCGCCCCCGGTTGTGATGGGGGATCGCCATCGGTGTGCCAAGAATCAATTTGCAATTCAGCAAACTTCCTATCGCCGTGCCGAACCAGCCAACGAGTTGGCAGTCTTCTGCCGGAGACTTCAGAAAATCCCGCGAAGCGAATCTCACATGGATCTGCGTCATCAGCCGGTTTGAGCTCCAGGCCCACAAGTTCACCGTCTTCAGGCAGGAAGAGTAATCGGAATTCAACTCCCCCGTAGATGCCCACGAGGCAATCGAGCATTTCACCCTTCGGCCCGGCTGGCAATTGTCCCAGGTAATAGACTTCACCAAACTGCTGGAGGCCTTTGTCGAGCATGCGCTGCCAAAGATGGAGCGTTAGCAGCAATCCTCCAGATCCGGGGGGACTGAGTTGCGATTCGAGATCTCCAGAAAAAACCGCTCCCGATTGGCCCATCGGCATGCGCATTTGACTTTGTTTGGCACCGAGCCGAATTTCGAACGGAGCATCATCCGCAAGAGTTCCGGCGATCTGCCAGTTGGTGCCCATCTTCTCCAGGGCATTCTTGCTAACGTAGTTCTGCCAAAGCTGTTGTTGCTTCTGGCTGTTGTACCAGTAGTTGGCGTAGCCGCGCACTTCTTCGTAGCGAGATGAAACAGCGAACGGAAGCTCTGGCTTGTCAGGCATCGAATCATGGATGTCTGGTAGCGGCGCATCTTCTTGTTCCTTTTCTGGCGGAGCGCCCTCGGGAGGCTCGCTCGGCAATTCGGCTTGTTTTTGGATTAGGTCGACCAGTTGGGCCGGGTCATGAAGACCAGGAAGTTGGAGCTCGACGAAATAATTTTTCCCGTCGCGGCGAAATTCCAGAGGAACAGACCAGTCGCGGGGGTAGGTTCCTAGAGCGGTTTTTAGAGCATTCGCCGTTCGAATTTCTCGTCCGGCAAAATTCACAATCTGATCGCCGTAGCGTAATCCACGACGAAATGCATCGCTGGTATCGAGGATTTCGTCGACGACGACGCGACCAAGTTCTTCAGTGGAGACAGTGAAGCCGAGTGAGGCATGATCGACAATGCGGCCACTTTTGAGGTGCGACACGAAGCGTTTGATTTGATTGATTGAAATCGCATAGCCGACGCCGACATTCACTCGGCCCCGCTTCTCAAAGGAACCACGTCCGTTGATGCCGATCAGTCTGCCCTTTGCGTCGAACAAGGCACCGCCGGAGTTGCCCGGATTGATCGCAGCGTCGGTCTGCAAGCAGTCGGCATACTCTAGTAGAGTTCCTGCTGGGTACTGGTAGCGATGAACACCCGAGATCATTCCCCAACTAATGGATGGGTGAAAATCGTCAGCTAACAGGAACGGATTGCCTGCGGTAAAGGCCCAGTCGCCGACTTTCACCTGATCGCTATCTCCAAGTTCGGCGACTGGAAAATCATCACGGCCCAGTAGTTGAATCAGGGCAACATCGCCTACAGGATCAACTCCAACGACCACCGCATCATACAGTTGACCGTCGTTCAAGCCACATTTCATCGCAGCACCACAAGGGGCTACGACATGAAAGTTGGTCAGTGCAAAACCATCCGGCGAGATGATTACTCCGGAACCACCACCTTGTCCGGAGGGTTCCATAATCGCTACCGCGGCAGCAGAGGCACGCTTGATGACATCGACCCGCTGCTGCTCTATGGCGAGCACTTCCGGCGCAGGGCTCGTCGGGGCAGCACCTGCATCAGCCTGCAGAGCAGGGGATAGAACACAACAACATAGCAAAAGCCATTTCATTTGATCAGCCTGGCCTCCACAAGATGGAGTCGATCACCCAAATCAAGGTTGTCTCCATAGTCCACCAGAATCTGGAGTTTTTGCTTTCCAGCGATGTCTAAGTCGATGTTCAAGGGCCCCTGATTTCCGTCGATGGAACTCTCTAGCAGTGTTTCTCTGTCGGCGGTTATCGTGAGCAGGATGTTCCCCTGGGAGGCTGTCTCCGGATCGATTCCCGCAGAAGCGACAAACCGCCGCATTTCTCGAGGTAAACGATACTCCATTTCGGTGCGACTCCGCAGCGCCAGTCCTTTGGGATAGGTTTTCAACGTGATTCCTTCGGCATCGTCTTCCACTGGCCAGGCAAGCGTCAGAGGAGAGCCTTCAAACGAACTATCTCGGCGAGGCATTCCCAAACGTCCTAGTTGGTTGTCCGAGGTGGGAAGCTCAATGAGTGGAGTCCACTTTTCTCGCAGAGGTTGCATGTCGCTGAGGTAGGCTAGTTTGCCGACTGAGTAATCGGCAGCAGCAATTTCGTTCAAGCGAACCTCTAAGAGAATCCCTGATGTGGTTGTGACTTGCAAGTTTTCGCCGTTCCGCTCAATTTTTGCAGCAGGCAAACGACTTCCACTGCTGAGTTCTAGCCAGCAAAGAGGCTCCGCGATTTCTTCAGATTGAGCGTGATAGAACGTGAGGGCGGCAACCTTGGAAAGTTTGACAGGAATCGTTTCACCTTCCCACGTAAAGTCGACTTGAGAATCGGTAATGTCATTGATCACACCGGTCAGAAAATCAACCTCGGCGGAAGATTTCTTGAGCAACACGAGAACGTCGCCAGTAAACTCTTTCTGTTCCCATTTGCTTTGCCAGGACTCAGTGGGCCGGCGGGACTGAGGGAACTCTACAAAACGAATCTGAGCCGTCGGAACCGTAAGAGGTACCGCTGAGAGGGGTGTTTCTAATGTGGCTTCATGGCCGATGACAACGAAGGTAGTTGCCGGGATACGCGAGCCATCTATTAACTCCACAGAGATATCCGAAGCGGTAGCTTTTCTTCTGGATGTCTGAAACTCAATCCGGAGCAGTTCTTGTGGAGAGAACTTGGCGAGTTGATCTGCGTCTTTGAAGGATACGCTTTGAGTTGTCCATTCAATAAGTTCACCAGCCTGCTTCAAACCATCAAGGGTGCTTATTGTCACCATAGTTGGCTCAACGCATATCGCCAGATTTGACCACGCCAGGATGAATAGTCCAGTGAGGAAGCCGCGATGTCGTACAATCTTATGCATAGAATCCTAGCAGCGTGGCTACGGCGCTTGTCGTTTGGAGTTTTCGTCTGCCAGATCACGGAAGTACTGCTCAATCAACTGGCGATAGTGAGCGGGGAATTCTCGGCCAATCTGTTGAAGTGCTTCTTCGCGTTCTTTGGGAGGGAGGTCTCCCCAGCCCGCCTGATTGCCAATGTCCTTCTGGTCGACTTTTCCGGGCGCCTTGAGTGAAGGGAGTTGGCTGTCCTGCATAGGTGTGGAGCTTTGTGCAGAACCACTACTCGAGCTTGATTGCTGCTGTTGCTCTTCGATTTTCTTGATGAGGTCGTCCAATGAATCCACAACTCCTTTCTCAACTACCTGAACTTGCTTTCCGGCTTGCCCTAAGTCCAATCGACGCCGCACGTCGTTCATTCGCCGTGAGACGTGATCGAGCGATTCATCCTGAAGGCTGGCAAGATCTTGCTCGATTAGCTCAGCGACCTCACGGTAGCGGACAGGGATCGCGTCCTCTTGTTCCAAAAGTTCCACCAGGGCAGCCCGACTGCGGTCGGGTTCGACTACTTGATGATGAGCTACCATACGACAGAACAGCAGACTGGCAGGGTCGACAACATCTTCGGGATCGATGTCGTCTAACATTGCCAAGGCGTCGTCGTATCTGGCATGTTGGGTGAGCCAGCGCGCCACATAGAGCCGCACGTTTTCTTGGACCGATTCAGGGAGCTGACTCGAACTGAGCCAAGTCGTGTCTGGAGGAAGCGGCTCAAAGGATTGCTCGTTGCATTGAGCCAAAAGTTTGGCGACTTGTGGGTTCACAATTGCGGCGGTTTCGACGACTAAATCAAGAAGTGCGGGACCATCTGTGTCACGCAGGGACATTGACGGCCATAGTGTACGGGCTTCTTGGGACAAAGTCGGATTGACGGGCATATCGTCAATCCAAGAGAAGACCTGTTTGCGCACCGCTTCATAGGTCGGGGGATGCCATGAGGGTTCGAAGGTAAGTTGCCCAAGAGAGGCAGGCACCGCGAAGAGGCAAGCCAGGGGTAGCGCGGTAATCACGTTGAGACGGATGAAATGATTCATTTTTATTGGTTGGCCCCCTGATGGAGATCGCGAGTTGCCTCGAAGATGTGACCCTGTCGTTCTGACAACTGATCGAGCGCTTCGAGCAGTTCTGCGTCTTCAGCTTGATCCCCTTTTATGAGCGTGGCATAAAACTCCGTTCGACGATTCACACGCATCTGCAATGCTCGAATCATACGCAATTCGGCCAATTGGTCTACCAGAGGTTGTTCCCCTGGTTGGCCACCCCCCCCTTGCTGTTGGCTGGCACGCTGTTCGCGCATCTCTTTTAGGGCTTGTTGCAACGCGGCGAGCATCTCCTCTAGCGTCTCAATAATATCCTGCTCTACCGCTTGAGTGATTTTATCGGTCTTGACACTTCGCAAACGACCGGCAACCGTCTGCATGTCTTCGCGGACCTGCTGAAGTGCTTCAGGAAACGCAACCGAAGAACCATCTTCTTTTAGGAGGATCAATGCGCGATCGACCTCTCCGACGATTTGTTCTTCCTTGCGACCCAATGTGGCCGAGGCAATCTCGAGTTCATGCTCGGCAACGCGATCAACAGATTCGTTGAGTTTGAGGGTTTGGTCGTAGACGTTGTTCTGTGCTTCAAGCATCTTGCGTAGCCGGGCTTCGAGCATGACAAGCATGCGTTCTAGTTCTTCTTCGCGCAGCTGTCTGAGGATTTTCTCTAACTCAGCTTTTGCTTGTTCTAAATCCCGCAGGGCTTGTTCCTGCTCTTTCACGGACTCGTCTCGCTGAGCTTCATCGAGTCGTTCCTGGGCTTGTTGCATCCGCTGTTGCGCCTGCTTAAGTTTCTCAACAGCACTGTCGGCAGGGCTCTGCTGTTGCTGTTCTTGGTCAGAACTCTGAGGCGAACCGCTGGAGTTGTTTCCCTGGCCTTGGGAAGGTTGTCCTGAGGACTTGCTAGGCTTTCCTTCGGAGGGTTCGCCGGAAGAGGGTGAGGGTTGCGACGGGGAAGATTCGCTCGGACTCGATTCCGCTGGAGAGGATTCCGACGGGGAAGCATCACCAGGAGGAGTTTCGGAACTTTCAGCGGACTTGCCTTCAGAGGAAGGACTCGCATCTTGACTTTTTGACTCTGAACTCTTGGGCGATAGTTTCGAGGTACCTTCGGTCTCAGCAATCTGCTCACCAAGTTTGCCGGCAGACTCCGCGGTGCGTCCTTGGTCATCACTCAGTTCTTCCTGAGAATCACCCCCTGCGGTGCGGGCCTTTATGCCGCGTTGCTGGCGAATGAGCTTATTTAACTCGGCCAGATACTTGCTAATTCTCTTGGTCTGAGATTCGATTTGCCGATCGCGATCCTCCTGGAGCAATAACTCCAGCATGGCTTGCAGTTCAGAATGCAATGAAGTTTGGACTTCACTGGCCTCGCTGAGTCGGTCTTGCTTAAGTGCGTCGATGACTGATCGAAACTGTTCGGGCAATTCTTTCTCTCGGCTCTTTGCGACCAGTTGCCGCAATAGCTCTGCGCGCCGAGGCTGGGTTGATTTGGAAAGCTCGGCCAGGCGGCCTGCCAAGAGTTCCAAGCGATCAAACTGTTCGGCGAGGCCGGCTTCTTTCTCGGCCAGTTGAGGTGGGCTCGGATTAGAATCTTGCTCGGCCGCTTGCGCGGCGCAGGGAATAACTATCGCAAGCAATGTTACCCAAGCAAGGATGTAGGTGTTACCGTGATGACGCAAGCGAGGGGGCATAACTAATTCCTGGTATCACTTCCTATTCGTCGTCCAACAGGCTGCGGAGTTTTTCTAGTCGCCGGGCGCGGGTCGCTTCGTTCAATTCCTTTTGCTCAGTGACGATGCCACGCAGTAACTCCACTAGTTCATTGTAACTCTCAAGTTCCAACATGCGGTCTAAAATTCGCTGCATTGCCTCAATTACCACGTCGGATTGGATAATTGCCTCGGATTGGACACGGGTATTTTCATGCGCTTCGTCGAGAGCGGCGGGTAATTTGAGCACTTGTGTTTCCAGTTTCGGCATGAGATTCTTAGCAACTTCATGGAGTGGCTCGGCGATATTGTTCTGGAGCCGCTCAGTCAACTCCTCAGTGGAAATCCGATTGTTTTCTAGTTCGATGACTATGTCCTCAAAACCTTCGGCGACTCCCAGAGTTTCGAATGTTAACTGCGTGATATTCTGCAAAACGCCACTCACACGAAGCTTGTCTCGCTCCCGGCGTAGAACCTTATCTTCTTCAGCCAGTGGAGTGCCCTCATCTGATTTGGGTTCAAGCTCGATTCGCGTTAGCAATTCTCGTGTGGCAATCATTTTCTCGTGGATTGCTTCAAATCTTTGGCGGAGTCCCAGTTCCCGCTTTTCTAAGATTGACCGCAATTCGGAATCCGTGACTACATCGAGTACAAACCGTTGGCTGGAACCGATGTGGGGGGCCTGCTCAAGGTTGTAGGCGTCTTGAGCTTTCACCGACAGCGTAAGTTGTTGGCCAGGCTTGAGGGCCAGAGTTTTCTTATGCGTTTGCGGACTTGTGGCTGCCAAATCAAAGCGGCCCAGTTCTGCGATGTCTCGTCCAGTAATGGATGAGGCAGGTAATTCACGGCGCTGTGGTTCAAGCTTGTCCGTTTGTCCTTCGATCCAGGCCGAAGTGACGGCATAGTCATCTCGTATAGCCCCAGAAAATGGAATCGTAGCCTGGGGAGTCACCGCTGAACCAATGCCTCGCAGTTGGACGGCGACTTCTGGGATTTCGTCGGGAACGACCGAAACCATTAGGCGGTAGGGCTCTCGGTTACTAACGCCGTCAGTGTCTTGTACGTCGACCAAGAGTACGCGGTCAATCTTGGCAGTATCGAGTGGTATGGCGAACCGTCGTGGATCGTCTGCCGACATGCTTGCGTTGAGTTGCTCTTTTGTTCCCGAATCGTAGACTTGCACACCGCGTAGGGATTTGTTGACTTCGATCTGGCAAATCGACTGCGTACCTTGTGGGATTTCGATACGGCCACTGAATGGGAGTGTCTGAGGAACACGCCGCAAATAGGCCGGGAACTCACACTCCAACTCGGTACGAACGATCTGAGGTCGCTCCACCACATGCAAACGGAGATCGTAGATGCGGTCGTCTCCTCCAATCAAATCAAAGCTGATATCGGACGCGAGGTTTTTGAATTCGTACTGAAATGGTTGAGAATCAGCCTGGCCGGCTTGCGCCTGACCAATCTGTGTCATCGTATCTCGGCCCCGACGTCCGTCCGGTAGTCGGTAGCGGATTTCGACTTGTTCTGGTGCAACGTGTTCATCGAGGAGTGAAGCTCGGACTTTCAGCTCAAAATTGTCGTCTCGTGCAATGTTGATGACGCGCTGTCCATCGACTTCGTCGAAGCCTGTCACTGCCAGTTGCACCCGGCGTGGCCAAGGGGTGTTAGACAACTGGATGCGTTGGAGGAAAAATGCAAACGCGTCGGTATGTATTGTTGCAAAAACGGCAATCGATCCGCAGAGCAATAGAGCGATGGCACACTTCCAGAGCAGGGGGCCGTAGCGGAAGATTTGACTCAATTCCACATGGGCGAGTTTTGCGCTGGCTTCAGCACTCGTGTGCTCAAGTAATTCAGACTCTGTCGGAGTCAGCGACTCCGCATGACGTTGGCCTTGGATGGTAGTCACGAGGCTTTGTTGAATATCTGGAAAATTTCGCTCAACCAACAGGGCAAGGCTGCTATCCGGAAGTCGCGCAAAAAGTCTAGACAGGAGTGACTTCCAGGTTAGAACAGCCATCGCAAGAATGACGCCAATGCCGAACACAACACGGACTAGCGGCGATGGCTCAAACATCCAGTCCAGAAAAAGCATCAGCCAGAAGGCGAGGCAGATACCTATCACCACGGTCGCCAATCCTTCTACCAAGACATACCCTCGCACTAGCCAGCGCAGCGAGCGAACTTTGCTGCGAACTAATTTCGGAATCGTATAGGATAGGGCAACGGTCGACATGTGATCTTTCAAGCCAGTTTCATCAAGCGGCGGAGCAACCATTCCAAACAGAGGGCACCACAGATTACTCCCATCAGTATTTTATTAAGCCACTGCGTAAAGTCAGTGTCCGGCGTGCCACGTAGAATGCGGGTTTCTGCGCGGCTTTCGATCAGTTGATCAATGGGGCGAATTATATTCTCTTCGTTGCTGCTGTCGTCACCATGAATCGCGTGATCCAAACTGGTGTAGTATTTGCCATCGGAAAGTTGCGCAAGTTGAGCAAGCAACTCATCGTTGCGCTGGGTATTCTCAAACTCCAGATCGGGCAATACAGCTTGGATTCTGCGCACCATTTGTTCGTCGACCGAGTCCGGTACGGCAAGTTCGATACGATACGATCCTGCCTGTTTGACGGTAAATTGGCCGATAAAGTTCCCCGGTCGGCTCTTGTCCGCCTTGAGCAACAAGTTCTGGCCTTCACCCTGGTCGTTGACAACCCTTGCAAGAACGTTGTCGGCGAGAAGTGGTTCGCGACTTGCTGCGAGGAGTTGAGCTCGCACCACCACATCGCTACCAACTGCGTACCGGTCTTGTTCAACGAGTAGACGGCCTCGCGAAGACCCTTTCATGAGTCTACCCTGACTGACATGTCGAATCAGGCGGGTAGTGAGAACTTCGAAATGGCTTGGATCCAGAGCCCGCAATCGCCAAAGCTCTCCGCTCCCCAAGTAAAACACGCGCCCTCCACCATAAAACTGTTCAGCCATGTAGACTGGATAGTCTGCGGTGAGACTGGCATCGGGATCACCGTAGTAACCCAGCACGCGGGCGCCTGCCTTGGGACCTTTCACGGCATAGCATCCATAGACCCCAGGGAACTCCGACCAGAGCAGCTGGCTTTCGTTCGGATCATCGGTCAGAGAAAGGAACTCGGCTTCTTCCCCTTCGCGGGTAAATAAGATCGGCCATGGGGTCGTCGAACCATAGAGGCCGTCATCGAGTAGAGTCAGGCGGCGCTGGAACTCGACAGGATAGAGTGAGCGAATTTTCGTGTGTTCGGGACTCTGTGACCAACTCAGGGTATAAATTGGCCCCGCCACAACGATAAGTCCTCCTGCTTCTTCGGCGACCCACGATTCCAACAGATCAACTTGACGTGCATCGAGGAATTCCCAATTGGGGTCGAATGCGACAATGCAGTCGTATTCGTAGAGTTCCTCTTTTGTCTGAGGGAATTCGTGAAGAATCTGATCGGCTTCTTGGGAAACCGCACCGCTGGCCGATTGTACCCAAACATCGACTTTGGCGTGTCGATCCCGATACAACTGGTTTCGTAAGAATTGGTAGTCTCGACTCGCTCCGCCAGCGATCAGCAGCACCCGCGTGCTTGCTTCAACGACTTCCAATTCGACTTCGCGTCGATTGTCGCCAGCGTATTGATCTTCCGAAGATTCGGCAACTTTCATTTCCAGAATCAAGCTGCCGATGGCGGCAGGTTCTATCTCAAATTCCACGGGGACAACTTGTTGCTCGTCGGTGAAATGAACTTCCTGCTCCTCGACTAATGAAGTGACTGCATTCTGTGATTGGGCCTCACGTGCGTAGAGTTGCACTTTTGCAGAGCGGCCTGCAAAGCCTTCAGCTTGGATTACACCCGTAACGGTCGTGCGATCTTCGGGATAGACTCGTGCCGGAGCGTTGAGTTCCTGGATGCGGACATTTCTGCGGGGCTCGCTAGAACCAACTCCAACAGTGTAAAGTGGCACTGAGGAACGATTTTCTGCGTTGAATAGGGAAAGGGCGTCGATGCCTGTATTTTGATCCCCGTCGGTAATGACAATGACTCCGGCAAGTTGGCCCGTACGCTGCTGCTTGAGCATACTGCGAAGGGCATCACCAAGTCGCGTTTCTCTGCCGCGGGGCTCGAGTAGTTCGGACCAATCAAGTTCTTCCGCAGAAGACTCCGAAGCAGAGGGGTCCGTTGGTTGTAGTTCCTCAATTTCGCTTTTGTTGCGGTTCCAACTTGCCACTTTATGGGTCTCTCGATCGAAAGTGGCTAGCTCAACCTTGTGTTGCTGACGCAAAGCGTCCAGGAATTCGGAGTCCTTCAGCGCATTCTCAACGGCCTTTCCTCGCGATTCTGATTGCCCGTCGGCAACTTGCAGATCAGAAACCGACATACTCTGGCTGGTATCGACCAGTACTGCGACATGAGAGTCTGAGACGATCTGTTGATCGATACGCTTTTCCAACCCCAAGAAAAACAGTGCCGCTCCCAACCAGGCGGAAATGCGCAATGCGGGAAACAGGATTCGTAGCCAGGGAGACATCGTGTCACTCTCACGCCGGTAGAGCCAAATGACACAGGCGACTATGAGCAGTGCTCCTACGCCCAACAAGAACCAAAGTAGTCGGGGATCGTCGACTTGGGCCAATCGGCGTAGTTCCCATGTGACGAAATGTTGGGCATTTCCGTTCGGTGTCACCGCAAGCAAGGGGTTCATCGACTGCTCCCCCCCACCCCACCATGGTAGCTTGCCTTGTAGGCGAGGCATTGCTCTGCGATCAGAGCAATCACAAGCAGAGCCAAGAAGGTGTCGCCAAGTCGGAAACCGGCAAGTTGGTCCTCTGATGCTGTCAGTTGCGAAGCGATCGAATATCGGTAGTCGATGCCTTCTAGTTGGGCAGATAGGTTTTCGCGATCCAATAGATTCAAGTCTCCCTCGCTCGGAGCTACATTGACGGCGATGAATTTTCTAGCATTAGCCTGCTGCAATGGCGATAGTTCAAATTGCCAGATGCCACTGACATTCCCTTTGCCGGCGTCCACCTCATAGTTGCCGCCCTCTATGCGAGTCGAGAGATTGAGGACTTCTTCTTGGCCACTCTGCGGAGCACGAACGATGACTTCGGGTTGGTATTCATCTTCGGCGAGATTGAAACTCAATTCGCTGCCGACTTCTCGAACCTCGAAGTTGCGGCGGGCGGCAGTCAGGTAGCCAGCCAGCTCGTTGGCGACCACCGGGAAGACGGGATTCACGCACCAGTTGCTCCAAACACCGAGCGTGGTGGGGCTTGGCGACAATTTGCATAGCTGTACCACGACACGACCTTTGCCCAGTTTTTTCTCGACCACAAACGGCGCATCGTTTCGCAGTCGCGCCAAGACGCGAGTGTCTCCAGGCAAGTCTTGTAGATGCTTGATCGCGTAATAGAAATTTACCTTGGCTACGGAGAGAAAACTGTTTCGTTGGCCTGAGAAAATACGGAACACTGGGTGGTCTTCGACCTCGACATCGGGGGTCTCTTCATCGCCAACACTAAGCAATTGATTTGGCACATCCAGTTCCACAGGCATGATTCCCGTGCCGTCGCGATAGAGTTGCTCGTTGTAAAATGATCGCTGTACTTCCGTGCCCAGGAAAATGGCAACCCCACCTCCGCTGCGAATGTAGTCTTCCAATGCACTGACTTCGGATTCGTCGAGACGCGGTACATCGAGCAGAAAGATAGCGGCGAATTTCTCGAGTTGATCGTGATTTCTCAAGAAGCTCGCTGGTTCAACGCGGGGACTCCAGCCGGGTTTAGCTGAGCCGCCGGGGCTGAGTGCTGTGCGGAGATAGTAGGAATCGTCCCCCGCCCCAGAGCCATCGATTACCAAGAGCGGAAAACTATTGGGAACGTCGCACGCAAAGTATCGCGAGTTGTCAGTTGCTAGGGCATCGCTGGGGAGTTGGGCAGTTAGCTGATGGGGGCCAGCGTCGGGGAAAGAAATGCGAAACCGCCGAGTGACCGTTTGGCCAGGGGCGATTTCATCGAATTCTACTGCAGGGAGTTTATGACCGTCTTGCGTGACGGCTACTGGGACGGCAACGGCAGCTTGGTCGCCGAAGTTAGACACGCTCACTTCCATCCAAGTTTCGACACCTGCAGCACGGATCCCCGACTCTGGCTCCAAACGGGTGATCGCAAGATTGGGATGCGTGAGGTCAACACACTGGACCAGGTGCATGTCCGCAACTTGCTGGCGAAGTTGTCCTAGAAGTTGTCTGGTTTGGTTGTTGTCGGTCCACTGCGTGCTACGAAAATCAGAGATGACGTACGCAATCCGTGACTCGCCGGTTTCGCTTTCTGGCAAGGCAAGCGCCGCCTGAAAAGCTTCGCTGGGGCCTGCTGCAGTTTCGGTGACCGGTTCGCTCTCAAGAGCGGAGTTGATTGCTTCGATTGTTTCTCGATCAAGAGTTCGACTGGCAAATTTCAGTTCGTTGCCTGCTGAGAGGTCCGTTGCACTGGAAAAACGGAGCAGGGTAATCTTTTGCGTACCCGCCTTGGCCGTCGCTTGCTGGAGAATCTGACTGACGGCGCGTTTCGCTTCGTCCCAGCCTGTGGAGTCTTGCGAGCGGTCGGCCATCGAATAGCTATCATCGACCAGGAGCACATGATGCGTGACACCGCTTCCCAGGAGACTTCCCCATTGTGACATCAGAACTGGACCGGCTAGCATCAGCACTGCTAAGGCAATCGCTGAAGTACGTAGCAAGAGCAGCAAGAGCTGGCGGAGCATGATCCATTTCTTGTTTCGCTTTTGACTTTCGAGCAGAAAATCCATGGCCGCCCAATTGACCTTTTGGTGCCGACGCAGGTTGATCAAGTGGATCACCAGCGGCAGTGCCACTAAGGGCAGGCCAATAGAAAGCAGCGATTGAAACAAAAAACTCAAAACGATTTGTCCTAGGCGGTAGGGTGGGCATCGCCCACCACTTATTTGTTCGAAAAAATACTTGTGATTTGGTGGGCGATGCCCACCCTACTCAGTGAATTCGCTCGGCTGCAGTACGGTGGCACAAAAAAGCAGCTAGTGCCGCGTCCAAGGGGTCGCTTGTACGGATCAGCGCGTAATCGACCTCATTTTTGGCACACCCGTGGCGCAGGTCCGCCAGAAACCGGTCCAGAGACGCTAAATAGCCTTCGCGTAGCGCCCGAGGATTGCAGTTGAGGTGGTCAGGCAGCTCAAGCCCCTCGAATCGTGTCGGACCATCGAACGGGAAATCGAGCTCATCATCATCCATAATGTGCAGCAGTAATACGTCGTGACCACGCTGCCGCAGGAGTCTCAGGCCACGCAGTGTCGATTCGACGTCTCCTAATAAATCGGAGACGACTATCATCATTCCGCGGCGAGGACTGCTCTCAGCGATTTCGGTCAGAACGGCTCCTGCATCAGTTTTCTGATCAGGCTGGTTGGCATCGAGGGTTCTGACGATCGCGTGCAGATGTTTCTGCGAACTGCTGAGCGGAGAACGCGCACGAATATGGTCGTCAAATGCAATGCATGCTACGGAGTCGTGCTGTTTGAGTAACAGGTACGCCAGGCTCGTGGCGACGGTCGCGGCATACTCGTATTTATTCAATGGACCGTTGCCGTACTGCATGCTGGCAGATACGTCGACCAACAGCGTACAGTGCATGTTGGTCTCTTCTTCGAATTGCTTGATATACAATCGGTCTTGTTTGGCCCAGACCTTCCAATCGACGTGACGAAGGTCATCGCCGGGGACGTACTGCCGATGCTGCAAAAACTCCACCGACTGCCCAAAGTAGGGACTTCGGTGCATACCGGTCTGCAAGCCTTCGACAATGTGCCGAGCGCGAAGTTCAAGTCGGCTGATTCGCCGGATGGCCTCAGGATGCAAAAATCGCTTGGAATCGGGCGTCATTGGCCAATTCGTCCTCCTGGGTTGGCGTAGCGGCAAGCAGAGAATCAATGACCTTATCCGAAGTGATGCCATCGCTCTCGGCGGCAAAGTTAACGACGATCCGATGTCGTAAGACGGGCTTGGCCAATGCCTGGATGTCGGCCACAGTGACATGGGACCGCCGATTCATGAGAGCCCTTGCTTTGGCACCGATTATCAAGAATTGCACCGCCCGTGGTCCGGCACCCCATGCTAGTTGATCGACGATGAAGTCTGGCACGCCTTCTTCGTGAACACGGGTTTGGCGAACCAAGGAAAGTGTGTAGCGAATCACATGGTCAGACACAGGGACTTCGCGAACCAGTTTTTGGAGTGCGAGAATTTCCTCAGGAGCCACCACGGGCACAATCGTGTCGTGGGGAGTCGTTGTGGTGCGGCGGGCAACCTCAAACTCTTCATCAAAGCTGGGGTAGGTCACCAATACTTTGAACATGAAGCGGTCTTGCTGGGCCTCGGGTAGAGGGTAGGTTCCCTCTTGCTCGATAGGGTTCTGAGTGGCCAGTACAAAGAAAGGATCCGACAACTGATGGCGAATTCGACCGACGGTCACTTGGCGTTCTTGCATTGCCTCAAGCAGGGCGGCTTGAGTTTTGGGCGGGGTGCGATTGATCTCGTCAGCTAGAATGATATTTGAAAAGAGCGGTCCTTCCAGAAATCGTAGATCGCGCTGGCCGGTCGAGCGGTTCTCTTCGATAATGTCTGTGCCGGTAATATCGGCAGGCATCAGGTCGGGGGTAAACTGGATACGGCTAAAGGAAAGATTGAGAGTTCGTGAGAGCGTGCTAATCAACAATGTCTTAGCCAGCCCCGGCACACCTTCGAGCATACAGTGGCCGCGACTGAAGAGGCTGATCAGCAATTGATCGACGACTTCCTCTTGACCCACAATGACTTGGCGCAATTGCGCCCTGATATCATCGATAGCCGTTGCGAGTCGCTCGATGACTTGTCCGTTTTCATGCACCGGTTGGGGGGGACTCATTCGTGGGTTGCCTCTTTCCAATTATGTAAGAATCTTTTTCAGTTTAACGCTGATAAATCGGCAGGGACGCTTTGTCGAGTTGTAGGATGATCAAGTTGAGCGCCGTTGTATAAACGGGTCCAACCATTCCCTGTTCCCAAACTGCCACCGTATCATCGCCGATTTTCAGTAACTTCACTTCTCGCAATAGTCGTCGTGAGATGGAGTCAAGATACGTATTCCACTGCTCACCACCTTGCCGATACTCGACTTGCGAATAATAAAAATGAGCGTAGTGCCAATGTCCGAAACTGTCTTGGACGTCCGGCTTTAAGTTCTTTTCGCAATATTCCAACATGCGCGGTACATATTCGTCATCGTATTGGCCGGCATTGTATAAGCATGCGATTGCCGCCGCGGTAATCGCTGGGCGAGCGCCACCTCCTTTGGAACTGTACTGTACGCCGCCGTCACTAAGTGTACAGCGATGGATGTACTCAATCGCTTTGTCGATGATTTCCTTCGGAACAGATATTCCGGCGTTGCGGCAGCCTCTTAAGCCTTGAACTTGGGTGATAGTAGTTGAACCTTCGTCGAAACCGCTTCCGTCCTTGGCGCTAACATAGCCCCAGCCACCTGCATTGGTTTGAGCCTGGCCAGTAAAAATCACGGCTTGCGACAGCACACGAATCAAATCCTCACGGCGTTCGAGGTCCTCCTCCTCGCCCAAGATTTGAGAGAGAAACAACATGGCAAATCCATGACCATAGGTATAGCGGTCGTCATCCTGGTCGCCGATAAGCCCGTTGGGACGACTACGGCGGACGAGAAAATCGACAGCCCGTCGCAAGTTTTCTGAGTACTTTCCTTGTGTGGTCGTCGATCCTTCACACAGGAATGCCAGGCCCGCCAAGGAAGTCATTGCTGTAGGATAGCGACCCTGTGCAGACCAATGCCCGAGCTTCTCTTGTTGATAGGCAAGCCAGTCGAGGCCTTGTTCAACACGTTCCTTTACTTGGGGCGTAACCTTGCCGACAGCACGGGGCATCGATTCGCATAGTAAAGAAACGCTCAATGCAAACCCAACAAAAAATTGGATTGCCCGCGAATCACGCGATACAGCATAAAACCTACTTCGTTTTGCAATCAAGCGATTCGGATCTCTAGTTAAAAGTTTGAATTGATTCATGAAAGTTTAAATTCTACCCGTTCACGACTGTCGCACTTCGCAGGCTTTGTATTTATATCCCTCGGTGCGTAGGAAGAAAACTGCGGTTCGAAAGTTGGGCTCCAGAGTATTCGCCTAAAAAGGATCAACAGCCTTGCGAAATCGCTCTAGGATACGATTGAGCCCCTGAGTACCACTCTTGTCGCGATTGTTTGCCTCGACCGTAGCAGGAGGCTCTGGTGGACGTGGCAAATCGGTAAATCTCAACTTCACTGTGCGATTGATCATCTCCAGGGAAACTTCGTGAGATGATTCATCTGCTGAAACAAGGCACATATTCCCCGAATTCTGCACGGCCTCGTCGGCGAAGAGAACTCTCCCTGATGCCTTCTCTAACAGCAAGATGCTGGCCAATGGCTTGGTGCCACCCCCCCCCTGCACACGATAAAAACGTGCAAAAGAAATTACCGGTGAGTCTGGTGGCTGTGACAACATGAGTGCTTCTTGGCGAACCTGGGCCGGACGCGACCACATCGGTGAGCCCGTAGCAGCATCGAATGCCATAAGTTCTCCATCGAAAGACTTGTAGTCTGGGAAGTTCACCCAGGTTCGTCTGTCCTCGGACGATTCTTTGTGCCGTTGTTCTACCGCAACGGTAAAAGTGTCAGCTCCTGCAAAGAGGTAAACTTTCCTGGCTCTTGCTTGCTCACCTCCGTGATAATCGACTATGAGTGCACCATCGTAGGCATCAACGATCTGATAGTTCCCGCTCGGATCTGCGATAGCCACATACCTTTTTTTCGCGATATCGATTTGAGAACCAGCAGGGAACTCTTTTTTCCAGTTGGTCTTCCCGGTCAAGACATCCATGGAAAGCAATTCGTGGTGACCTCCCTTAGATCGTTGCCATGCGAATATGTCGGTGCCGTGAGTAGCTAATTGTTCTCGCCAGAGAGGAACATCCACTTGCCCCAGGCTTCGCCCGTCGAGAAGGTTGTACACGTGAGCCTTGTTGCTGGAGTCCTCCATTGCTATCACCACTTGATCGTTGCCAAAAAGGTTGCAAGCGTTCGGAGTATCGGTGCGACTCCAGAGGATTTCGCCGGTTAGAGGGTGAACGCAATGAAGTCCGCGCTGGTCCTGATAGACAAAGCTATCACGTGTCACAGGGCCAATCACACCGATCCATTTGCCATCCACTTGAACTCGTGGTGTACCCGAGGAATAAGGATTCGACGGTTTTGGTGGGGAATCGTATCCCCCATAAAACCTCTGTTGACTAGGATTGCGTGAGATGCGTTTTCGCCATAATACAGCACCTCCATTTTCTGATCGGGGTGCAAGCGTATCTACGGCGACAATCAACTGTCCTAGGGAAAGGATCAAAAGATTCCCACGAGCGACTCCATAGACCCCCCCGTGTAATACCTGGCGCTCTTGCTCGCCGAGCATCTGACGGGACACTTCATTTCCCAGGGAATCACGGATTATCAATTCTGCGACTCGAGAGGAATAAAAGATGTTGCACCGGCTCAGGAGGTCGTCGCCATGCTCCAGCCGCACTTCGGCCAAGGGAGTTCGAACGTTGACCCGGTGGTTCACCGCGGTTTTTTCTTGTGTCAGCATTTCGACTTGAACTTGGCCATACGGCCAAGGCGAGTCTTTTAGCGCATTGACATCTGCCCAACTCTCGACGCACTGCAAGCCCGTTTTGCCATCTAGACAGACGACATCTGCAAGTTGTCCAGCCAATTCATCATCGTAAGGACGGGCGAGTCGCTTAAGATCGGTTTGGTGGAGGATCTTGGAGAGACTAGCAATTGCCTCGCGTTCAGAGCTGTTGTCGTTTATGCGGTTCTGGTTCAAAGAGGCGAAGTCCAACAGACCTTGTTGTGCTGCAAGCAATTGCTGTTCGTTCAGGAGATTGCGGGAAATCTCAAGTGTTGTGTTTTCAACTAGTTCATCAATGCCTCCGAAGTTGGCCACAAAGGATTTCAATCCAGCAACTCCTTGTTCAGAGGACAGATCCCTTCGAGTCTGAGCCAGACTATCAGCGATTTTCTCTTGCGTTTCTTGATCGGCAAGGCGCCAGATTATTGCTGTCTGTGCTTTGGTCCAACTGGCGATGCTTGTGTCGTATTCCGAGTCGATCTGCTGCAATTCACTGCCGGTGTGATCGGCGTGGAATATCTCTAAGCAGACTAAGAAGGCATCCCAAAGCTTATCGATTTCAACGAGACCCGCAGATTCGATTCGTTGAAGCTTGAGTGTTTGATCAGGCGAAGAGGCCAATAATTCTCTCAATTTTGGGATGCGATCTTGATAAGAAGTGAAATCTTTCGCCAGCGCTTCCAAAAGGCATTCACTTAGTACCTCGTGCGTCCGCAGATTTCCGGGAGAGAGTGAATCCGCTTTCTCCAGGTATTCGATAGCCTTCGCCAAGTTTCCCTCGTTAAACGTAATTTCGCCCAAAGTCCTTAGTGCTTCAGAATCAGCAGGGTTCTTAGCCAATCTTGCCTCTGTCATCCGGCGAAGCACATCGATCTGGTCGAAACATTCGAGAAACCGCCCGTTTTGCGATAGAATCGCTCCACGGTGCGATATTAGATTTCCGAGGGTTGCTCCGGACCGGGCGATTACTCGATCGGCTATGACTCCCTTCTTCAAGTCGATTGCCACCACCTGGCTGTTAGAGAGAGGCAAGAAATATTTTTCCGCACTAAAGAACCCGCGACCAGTAGGGCTTGTGGCACTCGGCAATGCGAGCTTTTCTTTTTCCCAGACGGGTTGACCATCTTCTAAAGATACCGCGGTCACATTGTGCGTTCCAACGATCAGCACGAGCCCCTGGTCAACTCCTGCCACGAAAATACCATCACCGCGTTTTCGCTCCCAAAGCAGTTTTCCTGTTAAGAGATCGAGGCAATAGAGACCATCTGCTTCTGGAGGTGACAATAGGGCGCATCCATCGGCCAAAATCACACTTCCGTCAATCCATTCGCCGGGGGCTTCTCGTGCCCTTCCTCGAGACCGTCTGAGGTATTCTAGAGTAGAGCGGTTGTTTTCGTACTGAAAATGCCAGGCGATGGAATTCATCTCAAGATTGTAACCAACAACGACACCTGCGCTCGTGGGGCATACCAATATACCGGAATCGTACGAAGGAATGGCACCTTGCAGCCGGCGCTGAGGATCTAGGGTTATTCCCGAATGTAAATCCGCTAACTGCTGAAGCCAGAGCAATTGGCCAGTGTTCTGATCTATCGCAACAAGATGAATGGAACTCTTAATCTCAGCCATGCAATACAGGTGGTTGTTCACCGCAATGGGCGCTCCGAGAAAGAATGCACCAGCTAGTTCGTCCGTTCTCGCTGCCCCGTCAATTTCCCATACGAGCTTGCCTTGCGTGGCCAATTCATAGGCACAGAGTCGATTCGAAGACTCTGGAGTTTCGGCTGAGAATCCGCCACCACGAAAGGGTAGTGCCCAAATGTCTTGTTCGGCAAATTGGGTCAGTGATATGTCGCGAATGACAAACACTCGCTTGCCATCACTACTGATCGAATTGTAGAGATAGTCATTCCATATCCGGCGTGCGAATGCCTGAGCCAATTCCAGGTTGGTATCGTTTTGCGATGCTTCTTCATTGAGGGCCAGTAACTGTTCGAATTCCGCGACACGTTGAGGCTGCGTCTGCCACACTCGTTTGCCAGTGAGAAAATCAAATGCAACCACATTGTGAGCAGTCGCTGCAACTATCGTATTGGCAATTGCCAAGGGAGTTCCTGCCGTGGAGAGCGGCTTTTGGCGCTGTTCCAGGGAATCCACAATGTCATCGTAGATGTCTTCAAATTGGGGCCGATTCAACAGGCGGGCCTGCCAACGAACGCGTGTGTGTGGCAAACCTCCTTCGCTTCTTCCGTTGCGAGCCGTATTTCCTCCTGCAAGCAACCATTCTCTTTCTAGTGGTGTGCCCAGTGGATTGGGAATACCGATTTCCTTGTCGAACCAATCAAGGGGGCGGCCACTTAGGCTTTGTTGGCGGCCAGCAACGACCACACTAGGGCTCCGATTGCCTTTGAAGCCAGGAATCCTCTCGAGTAAGTCCTCCGCCCGATCCTTGCGACCTAAAACCAGCAAACTTTTTGCAGCAAGGAGACTCAGCTGAGGTTCCAGAATTAGAGCGGCCCGAGGAGTATCCAGAAGTCGCTGATAAATAAGGTTAGCGGCTAGGTGCTCTCCCCGATCCGCTTCGTGTTGGGCTAATAAAATCGCTGCTTCGAAGCCAGCAGAGGTATAAAAATATCGCTGACTCACCGCGCGTACATCCGCAAAGTTCCCGCTTCCGACTGCCTCTCCTAGTTTCTTGCGAGCCAACGGGCCGAACATTGATTCGTAGAGTTCGATGCCGTCGGGCGGCAAATCACGAATCATCTTGCTCGCAGTGTTTTTCA
Organism: Bythopirellula goksoeyrii; assembly: GCF_008065115.1. Lineage (NCBI taxonomy): Bacteria > Pseudomonadati > Planctomycetota > Planctomycetia > Pirellulales > Lacipirellulaceae > Bythopirellula > Bythopirellula goksoeyrii. The sequence goes on from NZ_CP042913.1 coordinate 3,470,626, forward strand.
AGCCTTGATAGTCTTCAGAATCGGCGACATCAGCAAACGAATCTTGAGGATCTGCCAGAACCTCGTCCAGAAATCGTATTGCCTGTGAGAATTCGCCTTCAGAAATCCGCTCACGGGCGCGTTCTATACCGCGCGACAGCTTTCGATCGGAGTAGAGGTCAAAAGCATCAGACCCTATGTTCTCTTGTTGCGTAATGATCTGTTGTTGAGCAGCTCCCTGTTCAACAATGAGACTCGATTGCATGCTCACGAGGGCTACTGCGATGAGCAGCGTCAATCGGGACATCTCGAATCTGCTTATTAGGCAACACAGCATGTTGGTTCTTGATCTCATATAGATTTTGACGACCCTTAAAATCGGTTCCAACCGACTGACCGACAGGTTCTTCGGCAAGCGAGTCCTTGAAGGGAATTTTAGGGGGTCAAAAGTCTGAATTAGCCAAGATTTAGACATTTTGGCAGGAATAATCGTTCCCTTCCTTCCATTTCAGGTTAGAAAACGGCCATTTCAGAGTTCTTGTTTTTTCCTAAACCCTTTCAGCATTTCATTTTAGCTCGTTTTGCGATTGGGGCAACTTCGTTCCGATACAGCACTCCGTGGCCACGATTCTCAACACGGGATGGGAGTCCGCCGAGGCAAGAACTGGGTGCGCCAGCGACAATTTTGACTAAAAACCCTATTTTTCTAGCCAATATGACCAAATACGGCTTGTTTTTTCCTGCCAGCAGGCATTAAATCAGCACGTTGAACAATATTTTGGTGCTAGGGTTCAATGTAATCCTGACACCCCTTTCCACTTCAGAGCACTAAGGAGGGTTTCCTAACATGGCGAAAGTTGCTGCAAAAAAACCACCAACCAAGACCGAGATCTATGCGAATGTCGCTGAGGCAACCGGCCTGACGAAGAAAGACGTCAGCGCGGTTTTCGACGCACTAAATGACGAGATCACCAAAGCACTAGGCAAGAAGGGTCCCGAGACCTTCACGATTCCTGGCTTGTGCAAGATCGTTGTTCAGAAGAAGCCTGCCACGCCGGCACGCGAAGGCATCAACCCCTTCACCGGAGAAAAGACAATGTTCAAGGCCAAGCCGGCCCGCAACATTATCAAGATCCGCCCGCTTAAGAAACTGAAGGATATGGTTTAAGCGAAGCGACTCGCTGGTGTGGCAAAAAACCCTTGAGGTGGCTCTCACACCAGGTAGAGCTACAAGAGTCCGCTGAATCGTCCTTACTTTGCTGCTTTGTTCAGCGAAGTGGTTCGAACCAGCGGGCTTTTTCTATGCGCAGTAGTTTTCTCTTTCCACTTTGTCGACTTGAAAGAACTAAGCCATCTAGAATACCCCTCCTAAAACACTGGTCAGAGGGAAGAAAGAGTGGTCAGGGCCGGGATCGAACCGGCGACACTCGGATTTTCAGTCCGATGCTCTACCAACTGAGCTACCTGACCCTCGCCTCAGTGAAGAAGAAATCACCAGAGAACGCTCCATGGTAAATACGCCTAAATGGCGTGTCAATCGGCAGCGCTCTACTTTGCGCAACTTGACAGTGCGGAAAACCCCGAACTAATATGACTCCTAGGCCATGTTGGCACGCAACTGCCACTGCTAGCCTACGGAACAATCCATCGGGGCATCACGAGTCATAAATGATCGGTGTTTACCAGTGCGCGTCGAACGTCCTTAGTCGTCCTCAAGGTCGATTCCTTTGCGCCGCACCAAGGTTTGGTCTTCAGCTGTTGATCTTGCTCGTGTGGGCCTTGCCCATCTGCCGAGGGGTTACTCCAGAAAGCGCTGAAGTTCGAGAACTCGTGGACAAGGGACTCAAGTTTTTGGAGTCCCACACCGACGAACGATTGGGAGGGCGCTGCCTGATAGCGCTGGCTTTCCTCAAGAACGGGGCGTCTCCTGATCACCCTCGGATTAAAGAAGCTGTTGCTGCCTGTAAAGCTACCAATGCCCAAGACCTATTGCAGGAAAACAGCCTCTACAGCAATGGGCTGGCTATCATTTTCCTAGCGGAACTCGATCCCATCAAATATCGAAGTCTCATCGAACAATTTGCGGGTACCTTGACCAATCGCCAGAAACCGAATGGCGGTTGGGGCTATGAATCGTATCAGACTGGCGATACTTCCCAGACTCAGTATGCAATCCTTTCCTACTGGGAATTGATGCAAGTTGGCATGGCCCCCAAAGTAGAATCGGTCGAGGCGGGAGCCAACTGGCTATTGCGCACGCAAGACCCTAGCGGGTCGTGGGGATATCAGGGAAAAGACCCGGGTAGCTTCAAGCTTGAGAAACAGACTGGGGTCACGGTGAGTATGCTGGCGGCAGGGCTGGGAAGTACTCTCATTTCTGCCAACATTCTGGGCGCCTTAATGCCTGGCGAAGAAACCGAGGTAGATGCATCGGAAAAACAGTCTCTTCCAACGGCCTTGCAGGAAGCTGAAGACAATCGAGTGAAGAAGATACGTACGCTTTCCGGTGGATCCCTCGATCGCAATCAGGTTCTTAAGGCGGTGGCCGACGGCAAAAAGTGGTTTGAGAAGAATTTCAAGGGAGTAGAGCACGCGGAGTATCCCTACTACATGCTGTACTCCATAGAACGGTACAAAAGCTTCGAAGACTTTCTAGAAAGCAACGTCAACGAAGAACCGACTTGGTATCAGACGGGTTATCAATATATCAAAGAGAAAATGAAGGAAGATGGATCAGTAGCCAGTAAGTCTGGAGATGAGTGTGGAACTGCATTCGCCATATTATTCTTGGTACGCTCAACACAGCAAAGCATCAAAGCAAGTCTAGGAGAAGGGACTCTTGTGGGCGGCCGTGGCTTGAGTGCTAACTTAGCAAGAATGAAACTGCAAAAAGGCCGGCTAATTAAGGAAAGAAAGCCGACAGAAATAGATAACTTCTTGGGGCTGCTGGAATCATCAGCCGGACCGGAACTCGATGCACTTCTGAGTGAAAGCTCGGGGATTGATGTGGAGAATATCACTCCCGAAGAGATTCGTCGTTTGGAACAGTTGGTGAAAACCGGCTCGCCTGAAGTACGGCTGATGGCTGTGGAAGCCCTCTCGCAACTTCGCAATCTAGATTACGTTCCTTCCCTGCTCTATGCGCTGACGGATCCAGACAAGCGAGTTGTCCGCTCTGCCCGCGATGGCTTGCAATATGTCAGCCGACGATTTGAGGGATATGGTCCCTCCGATAATTTTACCGACAAAGAGCGCTATGATTCCTTGGAACAATGGAAGAACTGGTATCGGCGTGTCCGACCCAATGCGTCACTCGCTCCTTGAGCAGGCAATAGTAAAGTGGGCATCGCCCGCCAGAATGTTCGTTGAGATTTCAATTATAATTAGTGAGTGGTGTCCACCCTAGCTCCAATGTCCCTTGCTGCCAAAACACCTGATGCGAAGAAAGCCCCGTCTGGTAAGAAATACCAGTTGACGGTCAATTCGTATGACCGCACGGCAACTCTGATCATCGCGCTACTAATCTTAGTTGGCTTCACGGTGCTGGGACTGATGATCGTATTCTTTGCTGACAAGATGCACACCTCGGTACAACCCATTCCGGTGGTGCCAGTTGAGGCCACCAGTGCCAATGCGAATCAGGGACTGGCAGCTGAGCCTGACCCGCCAGGGAGCGAAGAAGCCGAAGAGCTTGAGGATCCTCAATTGGAGGACATGCTGGACACGCTCACAGACGCGGTCACGTCTAAAGAAGTGCTCCTTTCGGATGAGGATTTGGAAGCAGAAGACGTTGCAGGAAAAGGCAAAGGCCTCGGGGACGCTCGCATGGCTGGTGAGGGAAATGATGGAGTGGTGGAACGCGTTCCACGATGGGAACGTTGGAAAATCCGTTTTGAACCGAAATCACCAAGTGAATTTGCCCAGTGGCTTGATTACAATAAGATCGAGATCGGAGTGCTTGGGCGCGATAATCTGGTCCACTACGGGTACGATCTGAGTAAAAGCAACAAACAGACCCGCACGGGTGAACCAACGAAAGATTCGCGAGGGTACACAGCCGCTGCCGACGGGCCTATGCCCGCCCTCACCGAAAGGCTTGCCAGAGAAGCCGATATCGCCAAAGAAGGCAATATCACGCTGCTATTCTACCCGTTTGAGGTCGAGAGCATTCTCTGGACCCTCGAAAACGAGTATTCTGAGGGCCGCGATGTGAACACCATTCGTGAGACCGTATTTACGGTTGAACACAATGGCTCGGATTTTAGTTTTAAAGTCATCGACCAACGATATTTTTAAACCTTGCTCAAAGGTAATTGCCTGATATGGAAACTCTCTTTGGAATTCTGAATAATTGCGTCTATGGCATCTTGGCCTTGCTTGCGTTGTGGGGTGCCTACTGCGTCATCCTCGTCTGGCGTCGAGTGGGTCAAGTCCGCTTTGCTGATGAGGAAGATCAAGACGAATTCTTGAGCGAGTTGGAACAGGCCCTTGAGATGAATAACTATGGGGCTGTTTCTGAACTTTGCGAAGATGACCGGCGAGCTCTCCCTCAACTTGCTTTGTACGCAGTAAATAATCGAAATATTGGCTATGCCAAACTTCGCCGCCGCGTGGCAGAACGTTTTCAGCAAGACGTGTTGTCAGACGTTGAGCATCGCCTGAGTTGGGTGGGCACGGTCATCAAGAGTGCCCCCATGATCGGCCTCTTAGGCACGGTCATGGGTATGATGGGTGCTTTCGCCAACCTTAGTAGCGGCGACAAGGTCGATACCGTTCAAATGGCTTCGGACATCCAATTTGCTTTGATTACGACTGCCTTGGGTCTGGCCATTGCAGTTCCCTTGGTGCTGTCGACTGCGAGTATTAATATCCGCATTCGCAAGATGGAAGATCTGGTGGGTGTCGGCATGTCGAGACTATTTGAAGCATTGAAGTTTGCTGAAGCTTAGAACGAACTTCTAACTGGCTACCTAGCAATTTTGTTGAAATGAAACAATCGCCGTGAATGATTCGCAATCTGACAACGTATCTGAGACGGATGATTGGCTAGAGGCTGGTAGCGGCGTCATGCCAACTCGTAGCTCGCGGGTCGAAGATGCGGAGATGGATATCACTCCGATGATCGACATCACATTCTTGCTATTGATCTTTTTTCTGGTTTGCTCGACTCCGGATCAGAAAACTGCGATCGAACTACCCAAAGCCAAATATGGTAAGGGAGTAGGCGAACGCAACTCGGTGATCATTACTGTCAGTGATGAGGGAATAGACAACGCCCCTGTCTATCTGGGGGATGGCAAGATTGATTCGGCCCGTTTGACTGACGATCCTGACGAGCAAGGGGATTTGATTGTCGAGGCGGTCGAGAAGGGCCGGCAGGAAGAAAACAAGGAAAACGTTGTAATTAAAGCAGATCGAAATGTAGCTTATAGGGAAGTTGCGCGCGTCGTGAAGGCGGTCTCACGTGTCGAGGGTGCTAAAATTTTCCTCGCAGTAATGGAATCAAACTAGTTGATTTAGGTTATGGCAGAAGAAACTCATTACAGCGAAGATGCCATCACTCGCCACCGATCTCATAGTGGTGAAGACGACATGGACTTGACCCCCATGGTCGATGTGACTTTCTTGCTTTTGATCTTCTTCATGATCACCGCAGCATTTGCCCTCCAGAAATCTTTGGAAGTTCCTCCTGTGAAGGAAGATGAGGCAGCCGCCTCTCAGTCCGTTGACGATCTTGAGAAAGATTCAATCGTCGTTCGAGTTGATGAAGATAACGTTTTTTGGATCTCTGGTCCCTCGGCGCCGGAAGAGCAGCGTGCAACGAGTGTGCAGGAAATGATCATCAAGCTTCGCAAAGTGCGTGAAGAAAGCTCTACCGGTGCTGCTAAAATGTTGGTGCAGGCCAATGGCGATGCACGACATGAATTTGTCGTAGCCGCACTTGATGCGGGTACAGGCGTGGGAATGGAAGAAATCCGGCTGATGAGTTACGAAGAAGGCGATTTCGATTTTTAGGAACCGGCAATAGCGATTTCACGGCAGGTGTTCCTGTCAGGCTGCAACAACAATCACAAGTAACACGATGAAGACATCTGATTTTCTCGACATACTGGAACAACGCAAGTTAGCACCTGCAGACATTGTCGGTAAGCTCCGCGCTAAGGCTGAGAAAGACAAGGATCGAGTTACGCCCAAGGCCATCTTGAAGTATTTGGTAAAGAAGGAAATTGTCCCCCGCTCGGTGGCCTACCAACTTCTGAAGACTACCCTCACGGTTTCGTCCAATGCCGAGTCCAGCATCATGGGGTTTGTCCCATTGCCGGAGACTCCACTGGCGGGATCCGTGATCGATGAGGATGTCGAAACATTGGCTCCGGTAGATTCGGGGCAAAACGTCAGAATTGATCAAATCGACAAAGAGACTGCGGAGTCGAGTGATGTCCGGGACGATGGCTCAGAGTATGCCGTGCCGGAAAGCCCTCATCTCTCTTCGCTGGCATCTTTGTCGAGTGTTGCCAAGGCGCAGGACGAAACGGAAGCCGCTTTCGACGAGGCGATTCCTGAACCAGCCAAACGCAAGAAGACGAAAAAGAAGAAGGGGAAAAAGAACGAATGGGATTCTTCGCTAATTCTCTACGGAGGTGGAGGATTACTAGTGCTCATTATTTCGGGCATTTTAATCTATTATCTATTGAACAGAGAGAATGCAGATCTGGTACTTCAGCAAGCGAGCGACTATTTCGAGAGCGGATCTTATACCCAAGCAATCAATCAATACGAACATTTCATCGAGGGAAACAAGGGGCATCCCCAATTTAGTTCAGCGAAAGTCAGACTAGGCATGGCTCGCCTCTGGAAGGATACGAGCTCAAACGATTATGAAAATGCGTTGCAGACAGCTCAAGACGTTCTCGATGACATTCAAGATGAACCAGATTTTCGATCAGCACAACGCGATCTGGCGTCGCTTGTCCCGAAAATTGCTCAAGGTTTGGCGACTCAAGCCGAGTCAACGGCCGACCTCGATGTAGCCAAGCAAAGAGTGGCACAGACTCGCTCAGCGCTTTCCCTGGCGATGAATACGAAATACATTCCTAAGGAATTTCGCGATGAAGTACAATTAGATGAGATTGAGCAAACTTTACTTCGCGTCGAACGCAGCAGACAGCAGAACGTCGATCTATCAGACGCGCTAGCGAAGATTGACAAAGCACTTACAGAGCAAGATATCTCGACTGCCTATGATCTGCATAGTCAGCTATTAGAGAAACATCCGGCGCTCATGCATGACGAAACTTTGGCTGGCAAAGTAAAGTCCATATCTGATGCCGAAGCACAGGCAATTCAATTTGTTCCAGAAACCAAGGAAGCTGCCGATGGCCCTCGGCAGAGTCCCTTGGTTGCATCGCTCACGTTGGCAGACCAGCAGGTAACCTCTCCAAGTGGGGCTGAAGGCACAATTGCTGTCCGCCTCTCAGGGGCCGTCTATGCCTTGCAAGCTAACGATGGAAAGCTCCTATGGCGTGAGTTCCTGGGGGACGATCCTCATAGTTTTCCCATTCAACTCCCCGGTGGTGACTATCTCGTCAGCGATGTGCTGCACAACGAATTGATGAGAGTAAATGCTGAAACTGGAAATGTAGTCTGGCGACTTCCGTTTGACACGGCAGTTATGCAACCGGTCGTCGCTGGAGAAAAGGTTTTTGTTGCAAGTCGCGAGGGAAAGCTGTATGTCGTAGACCTTGCTTCAGGAGAGAGTACGGGATTCATACAGTTTAGCCAGAAACTAGCGGTGCCGCCGACAGTCGACCAGCGCAGGCAGCGTTTGTATATTCCCGGATCCCACTCCAGTCTCTATACAATCTCGACAAACGATTACTCATGCTTGGGTGTCTACTACCTGGGACATAGTCCTGACAGCATCGCCGTTCCAGTAGCAAAGATCTTGAACAAAGTTATTGTTGCTGCCAATACGGGAATTTCGACCAGTGAGCTGTCGGTACTCTCCACCGGTGAGGAGGGTCTTCCTCAAGCATTACAAGCAGAGAGAAGGCTAACAGGAACTGTCGATACGCCATTGCTAGCCGATGGAAGACGCCTAGTGGTCCTTACCAGTCTGGGGCAGATCTCAGTATATGACATCTCAAGTGGCGACGGGGAAGAATCGTTAAGTCGTATCGCGGAGCGCGATCCCGAGGGTGAGTCGTCGATAGCACATTTCGGACTCCTCGTAGAGGGCGACTTGTGGATAGCAGGTCAGGAACTTACAAGGTTGGCCATCCTTCCTACCGGAAATCGGATTCAGGTTCGGAATCTAGATAACGACTTCTCAGGTGATGTCTTCGATAATCCACTCCAACTAGTAGGAAACACCGTCATTCACGTCCGTCGTCCAGCGGGGCAGGGAGGGGGAATTGTGTCGGCCGTTGACGCAACTTCCGGGAAGACTCATTGGCAGACTCAACTTGCCGTACCGTTGGCAGGTGCGCCTTCGGTTGACCCGATCGGGGCGCAGATCACAGCAATCACCGCTACAGGGGCAGGTTATTTACTTGATCGCCAGGCGATGACACAGAGGGTGCAAAATCAAGCAGACCACCTTTCGGGCAGGCAGAGAAAGCTACCTGCCTTCGCTACTAGTGTGGATCTAGGTCAAGGCAAACTTGCGTCTGGTGTAATAGACTCAGACAAGGTCTTGCTCTTCCGTCCTGATGCACCTCGGGGGCCGCTCGAATTGATCAGTCTTCCCGCTCCATTGGCGGCCGGTTTAGTTGCTTGGCAGAATGGATTTGTTGCACCTACGCAAGTAGGTCAGGTTTATCTTATGAGTAGCGAAGATGGGCAGCTAAGTGGTTCGCCATTTCAACCACCGCTCGAAGCCAATCAAAGCGTAGATTGGCTTACCCCAGCCGTGTTTGGATCTAGCGAAGACGCCCAATTAGTCATCACTGACGGCAAGAACAAAATATATCTTATTGAGCAGATTGCCGAGCCAGAGCCTCATTTGTCAGCCGTAAAGGAAGAATCACTCGCTGAATTGAGGCTCAATACTCCCCTGGCGATAAGCGGCGACGTAGCTATCGCGGGTACAGAAGAAGGCTCGGTAGCCCTTTTTGACCTGCCAGCCCTCTCCGCAAGAGATCCTCTCAGCGTGGATGGTCAGATTGCTTGGGGGCCGTTTGCCGTTGAAGGAGGCTTTGTGTTCACCACGGACGCAAGTGAGCTAATGTTCGTGCAAGAAGATGGTGTGATCGCTTGGAAGACACCTTTGGGCAAAAGGCTCCCGGCAGGTACGCCATTGGCTGACAACGGCAGTCTCACTATTGCCTGGCAATTGGCGGGGATCTCGCGTATGAGTCTCGCTGATGGACAAGAACAAGCACACACAGCCCTAGACCAGGCGATTGTTGCAGGACCGATACAATTCGGTCAGCGGCTTGTACTAGCTGCCTCGGATGGCACGCTTTTGATCGTAAACCAACCCACTCCGTGATATGCAGCTTTTTCATGTCGGATCGTTTCGCCAAACACCACAGGCTCAGTTGCTTGAGTATTACACTCATAACACTGGTAGTGGCATGCGCTTCTCATCCTCTAGCGGCTGCTGAGGAAAAAAAAGCTGCAGAGCGGCTAATCGATCAATACCCTTTCGATCGGATTACCCTTGATGCCGCGAATGACAATGCAGTCCTTGATGTGCAACTACTAGAGTTTCCTGATCGAGTTGTACCGAATCCTTTTCCAACGAGCGGGTCACTTGAAATTCGACGACTAAGCGATCCCACAAAAAAATACACTCTCAATTGGTCTGCTATTGCCAAAATCGATCTGTACGAGCATCTCGTACTAAATGAAGCACTGACACATATCCAGTCACGAAAACTGGGAGAGGCTTACACTAACCTAGATTTCTTGCATAAGAATTATCCCGAGCTTGCCGGACTTCAACAAGCCACCGAAGAATATCTGTACCGCGATGCGCTTGACACTTATTCAGAGAATCGCTTTGACGAGTCTTTAGCGATTCTTTCCTCCCTATATGATGTGAATGCTCAAAGGCAAGGCCTGACAAAAGCTGTTGAAGGAGTTTCAAACCGTCTCATCACGCATCTTCTTGAAAATGATGATTATAGGGCGGCCCGGGTGGTGTTGGATTCTCTCGACAACGGGTTCTCACAACTTCCACTTGACAATATTGCTAGTTGGCAGCGGAAATTCTCTTCCGATGCACAGTCGCAGTTGGAAGTGGCTCGACGGGCCATGGACAAGCAAGATTACGCTGGCGCCCGAAAGGCGATCCGCCGCGCTGTTGCAATATTGCCACAGCTGGACGATGCACAAGAATTATTGGCAGAGGTCGAACGGCTTTCGCCTCAAATGTTGATAGGCGTGGGGCAGCTCTCGTTGGCTCACAGTTCGGCCCCGTTGCAGACATGGGCAGACAAGCGCGTTTCACGACTATTGTCCCCCGCGTTTGTGGAGTTGGTAGGGGTGGGAGCTGAAGGGGGAGAGTATGACTGCCGTTGGGCAAATATCGAAAGGGATGATACGGGTTTAAATCTGAGTATCACACTGAACGAGAAAGCTCAAGAGTTGGGGATCACAGCTGCCGGAATGGTGCTTCAACTCTTGAAAATGGCAGATTCTTCGAGCGACTACTACCGTGCTGATTTCGCAGAGGCGTTCCACAAAGTCGAAATCCTCGATGGCAGAGAAGTGCTATTAGAATGGCGGTATCCACCAGTAAAGCCGATCGCCTATCTGCAGATTCCGCTATTTCAACTAGCCAAGGATGCGACACATGCCGCCGATTATAGAATTGCGCAAGGTGACGAACTGCCAGATACTGTTCGGTTTGAAGCCACCGCTGAAGATGGCTTTCGTGGTCCGCAGGTGATTGTGGAAGAAAGGTTTAATAGTGATGAAGCGGCCATTCTCGCACTCAGCCGCGGAGACATTGAGTTCTTGGAAGATATCGCTCCCTGGAACTACAGTCGGATGGGGCAGATTCGCGGCATCACGGTTTCTGCCTATCGCATGCCGACGGTGCATGTCCTGCTAGGCAACTACGATTCGCCAATAGTTCGTCGGCGGGAGTTTCGGCGGTCACTTTGCTATGGCATTGATCGACAAAAACTGTTGTCAGAAGTCATTGCTGGTGGAAATAGTCGGCCAGGCTTTCGTGTTCTTAGTGCACCCATCCCAGCGGGAATTACGATCGGAGATGCCATTGGGTATGGATACAAGCAGCAGTTACAGCCCCATCCCTATGAACCACGATTGGCGGCAGTACTTAATACCACTGCAAGGCTTGCCGTTGCCAAGAAATCAGCCAAGACAGAGATATCTGAGGATTCTAAAGACGAGGCAAAGCCCGCGATTCCTGAGGCAGAGCCTCTCATCTTGATTCATTCGGCAAACGACGTCGCTCGCACGATGTGTCAGCTAATCAAACAACAGCTGTCAGCCATTGGCATTCCACTCGACGTGCGTGAGATTTCACTAACTGACAATCTGGACGAGCTTCAATGGGATCTGCGTTATGCAGAGCTTGCATTCGAAGAACCGCTGGTTGACGCACAGCGGCTTTTTGGGCCGGGGGGTCTAGCAGGCCGCTGTAGCCCGAGCATGAATCTTGCCCTTGTCTCACTCAATAGGGCTACCAACTGGAACGATGCCCGCAGCAGACTCCAACAGATACATCAAATCGCGTTCGACGACCTCCCTGTGATCCCTTTGTGGCAAACGCCGAAATACTTTGCCACTCAGAAGTCCTTGTCGGGAGTTGGCCGATCACCGGTTACGTTGTACCAGAACGTTTCCCAATGGCAAAAGACATTTCAGCCGGGGGAACAATAGTTATGGCTCGTGAGAATTATTCCAGTTTGATTCTGAACCCCAGTCGATACCGTAGGCTATTCAGAGCCATGGTTATCGGATTGATATTGGCTTCAAATTCGAATTCCTATGCTGCTGACGAGAAATCCTGGGAGTTGGAATCTTACCGCGTGCAGCTTCATATTGTCGTGGATTCTACGGCGAGGCCTGGTGCGATTTCTGCCGAGCAACTTGCCGGAGATCTTATGGAGCGGATTCACACGACGATTTATCCCTTGTGGAGCGTTGAAATAGCAATTCCTCAAGGGAGCGATCGCACACGTCAACTTCAGGGTTTGGGTAGCTTGAAAACTGATCCAAATCAGCCGAGCGAAGGGCATTTTGATAAGCGGATTTTTCTAACCGCCAAGGTAGACCCGCAGGGAACTTCGTTGAGTGCTCGAGAGTATGACGTCTACACGAGCAGATGGACGCCGGTCCTAGAATCGATCGTTCGCCAGGACCGAATGATTACCCAAAAGAGTCTGGATTTGTTGTGCCAAGTATTTGCTCCATTGGCCATGATTCAGACTGATGCAGACGATCAGCAACACGTCTCGCTCATATTCAAAGGTTCCGAATTACCGCGTCAAATCAGTGAAGAGCTGTTTGTGAAAAAGGATGATCTATTTCAGCCGCTGTTGGTGAAATTGAGCCGCACGAGTGGTGCTGCACCCGAAATGATTGCTGACGTTCCCTGGACCTATCTGACCACTGAGAAGCCTGAACCTCCAGGTTGGCTTTGTCGAGTCTACACAGGGACACGCCGTCCATTTGGCCGTCGCCGGGGCCGAGTCGAACTCATGGCACTTGAACTCAAGTCCCCACTCCTAGAGACCCAAGTGCGATTCCATGCCAGCCACGATGAGTCGCAGAGTCTGCGAGGCTACGAAGTTTTTGAGCAAGAACCAGCGACGGGTGATTACAATCTCCTGGGAGTCACGAATTACGAGGGCTCAATCCCCGTGGGGAGGACTGATTCACCGATTCGGATGCTGTTCTTACGCAGCGACAATCAACTCCTGGCAAAGGTCCCCGTCGCCCCGGGAACTCAAGCTCGAACAGATATTCCCATAGCCGACGACATGGCTCGCCTTTTGGTGCAGGAAGACCTTGAAGCACAAAAAGAGCGATTAATCGATGTAGTAGCCCGCCGAAATATTCTGATGGCTCGCACGCGTTCATTTATGGAGCAAGGGCAGCTTGAAGAAGCGCAGAAGCTTGTCGTCGAACTGAACGAGCTTCCTAGTCGCGCAGATTTTGCTCAATCCCTCAAGTCTCTGCAAGATCTCACCGAGTCGGGTGGGAACAATGAATACCACTCCGAGAATCCTCGCATCCAAAACAAGATTAGCAAGCTAATCGATAATACGAGGACTTTGCTTGGGCGTTTTCTGGGTGTCCGCGACATCACGCAGCTGGAGAACGAGGTTAGAGAATACCAGCGAGACAAGGCAAATCAGTAACAATTGCCAGGGGTTCTTTGAAGCAAACGGAGAAACTGTCTTAGATTTGCTGGACAAGCGGGCCCTTCCTGTTTTACCTAAAAGTTGGGGGCTAGTATAATTGGGTATAGCAGTGGGCAAGAGATTTAATTCGCTATATTTCGCCACGCAATTCTTATGAAGTTTCAATCTCAGTTTATTGCCAAAGTTCTTTTTCTCGTGCTGCTGAATTCTAGTACGGGTTCCACCGAAGAACCCATGATGGAGATGGGCTCAGCAGAACTGCAGAACTCTTCAACGGAAGGGGACTCAACCACATCCTCCTCGCCGAAGCACTCTACTCCAACCCAGTCAATGCGCCGAATTTTGCGTCCGACTAAAGTAGACCCCACTCGGGCAGAAGAAGTCGCAGCATCTGCGGCCGAAATTGATCGATTGGTTCTGGCGAAGCTCAAGGCGGAGAAGCTCCGCCCGAACCCCATGACGAACGACATGCAGTTTGTCCGTCGTGTCTATCTCGATCTCACAGGCACCATTCCCTCGGCTCAGCAAGCATCACATTTTCTGAACAAGCCTCGCAGCGGGAATAAGCGAGCCGAGTTGATTGACGAGTTGCTGAATTCGTGGGGCTATGTGAGTCACTCTTTCAACTACTGGTCAGATATCCTCCGATTGAAGGACAAGCCTCAGGGAAATATCTACAGCCAACCCTACAACGAATGGATCAAGGACTCTCTGGCAAGTGATATGCCTTACAATGAGTTCGTGCATCGGCTGCTTTCTGCTGAAGGCCGCCCTTGGGAGAACCCGGCCGTAGGCTATGTGCTTCGCGATGCCGGCATGCCTTTGGCGAATCTCGACAATACGATCCGCATATTTCTCGGTACGCGAATCGGATGTGCCCAATGCCACGATCATCCATTCGACAGATGGACCCAACTTGAATTTTATCACTTGGCTGCGTTTGTAAACGGTGTTGATACGGGTTCGGGAAGAAGGCAAGTCAATCCGGTCGTCAAAGACGCAATGGCTCAAATTCAGGAAATGGCTAAGCAGGACGAGAAAAAGCGGAATCTCCCTGGTCGCGTCAATGGGTTAATTGGAGCAAATCGTACGGCCGTGGCGGAGCGGCACAATCAAAAGCTTCGTCTACCCAAGGACTACCAATACGACGACGCCAAGCCGGGTCAGGTAATTGAGCCAAGGGTCATCTTTGGCGAGCAGCCGCAGCTGTCCAAGAACACCTCGAAGCGAGCCGCTTTTGCCGATTGGCTCACCTCATCTGACAATCCGCGGTTTACTAGTATGATTGTCAATCGTTTGTGGAAGCGGGCAATGGGAGTTGGATTGATCGAACCGGTCGATGACTTGACCGATGACAGTGAAGCAACCAATCAGCCGCTCTTAGATCATCTGGTCGCAGAAATGAAGCGGCTCAATTACAGTCAGCGCGAGTTACTGCGTATTATCTACAATACCGACACCTACCAACGTCAAGCTTCCACACGCGATCTGGCTGCTGGAGAACCCTACCATTATCCTGGCCCCATACTGCGGCGCATGACCGCGGAACAGATTTGGGATTCCTTGTTGACGCTCACCATGGCTGATCCAGATGGCTACCAACGCCCGCGGAGTGATGCTTTGGTCCAAGCAGTGAAACTTGAGACGGATCAGCCGCTGAGCAGTGAATTCTTGCTCAACAAGGCAGCGGCACTAGATAAGTTGCGTCGAGACGGTCCTGAAGCGAAGCTGAATAAGCAATACACCCACAAAGGCGTGTTATTGGCCCGCGCGTCGGAATTGCCCCTCCCATTGCCCCCTTCCCACTTCCTACGGCAATTCGGCCAAAGCGATCGAGAACTAATCCAGGGAGGCAGCACCGAGGGCCACGTTCCGCAGATACTGACCATGTTTAATGGACCGATCTCACATAAGTTGCTCAACGAAGGGACGGTCATCTATGACGAGGTAGTGGCTTCCTCTGATTTGCGAGATCAGATCGACGTTATTTTCCTCAGCATCGTCGGACGCAAACCGACACGTACCGACTACAAGCTCGCAGTAAGAGAGATCCAAGCTGATGGCCCTGCTGGCTATGGAAACGTAATATGGGCCTTGCTCAACACACGCGAGTTCTTATTTATCCAGTAATTGGAAAGAAATTAGAACGCTGATTTTGTTGATTACCGCAGACTCTTGAGAGTTTAACCATGTTCGAGATCAACCGACAAGAAGTCCCTTCGACATCCCGTCGCAAGTTTATGGAACAAACTGCTCGGCAGTTGCTCGGGGTCAGTTTTTTGCCCTTAATGGCAACGCAGGCACAAGGTGCATCTTCCAGGTCCAAGGGAACCGCCAAGCAAGTCATCTACCTGTTCATGGATGGGGCGATGAGTCAACTCGACACCTTTGATCCCAAACCTGGCAGTGAAGTCCAGGGGGAAACCAAGACAATCGACACCAACGTTGCTGGGGTGAAGTTCGGACAGAATCTCCCTGAGCTTGCCAAGATGATGGATCAATTGGTCCTCATCCGTTCTCTGAGCACGCAAACCGGGGACCATGATGGCGGCAAATACTTGATGCGCACCGGCTACAAGGCGATTGCTTCCACTCGCCATCCTTCGCTCGGGCCCTGGATTCAGAAGCTGGCTGGTAAGGGGAATGAGATCCTACCGGGAAGCGTGGTGATAGGCGGTGGCTCCGGTCATCCTGCAGCGGGGTATCTGGGAGCACAGTATGCACCAGTTCCCATCTCTGACGCCCGTCGCGGCGTGGAGAATAGCAAGCCTCCCAAGTATCTGACTGCTGAACGTTTCGACAA
The DNA here is from genome assembly GCF_008065115.1 of Bythopirellula goksoeyrii. Classification (NCBI taxonomy): domain Bacteria; kingdom Pseudomonadati; phylum Planctomycetota; class Planctomycetia; order Pirellulales; family Lacipirellulaceae; genus Bythopirellula; species Bythopirellula goksoeyrii. The sequence goes on from NZ_CP042913.1 coordinate 3,486,754, forward strand.
TCGAATGCGACTGACCGAGCGTTTTGATCGTGCATTTGAAAACAAGTATCGTACCGCTCAAGTGTCAGGTTATGCCGACCTTTATCGAGAAGCAATTTCGCTAATGCGGAGTGATGAACTCGCAGTCTTCGACGTCAACCAAGAACCAGAAAAAGTTCGCAAAGCCTACGGAGAAGATGGTTTCGGCCTCGGCTGCTTGTTGGCAAGACGCCTTGTGGAGCATGGAGTACGCTTCGTCGAAGTGAATCTAGGTGGCTGGGATATGCACACGAACCTGTTTAGCAGTATGGCTGGCCGCGCTCAGGTGCTTGACAAGGCGGTAGCGACATTGCTCGCTGACCTGAAGAGCAAAGGGCTTTTGGACCAAACGCTGGTGGTCGTGGGCACAGAGTTCGGTCGGACACCCACCATCAACCAAAACGCCGGCCGCGATCATCATCCCGGAGCGTATTCCTGTGTGCTGGCGGGTGGCGGCGTGATCGGTGGGACAGTCTATGGTGAGACCGACAAAGAAGCCCGCACCGTGGAAAAGGACCCGGTCTCCGTGCAAGATTTCAACAGCACAATTGCCTATGCACTTGGATTAGACCCGAGTGAAGAAATCTACTCTCCTGACCAACGGCCTTTTACATTGGGACATGATGGTGAGCCTCTGATGCAGTTATTTGGATAGACCGATGAGCCAGCGAAAGTCGTTGATCACTTATCCACCTTGAAAGAGCAAGTATGCTGCTGCTCCTGCAATGAACACCGCAAGTGCCGCCAAGGCCATGATGACTTTATCGAGTGGCCACCTCCGTGCTGCGCGTTCTGCCTGCTCCTCTTGTTCGCGGGCCTGACGTTCTCGATCGGCAACGATGATTTGTGGCAAGGTGGCGCCCCCCATGGCCCCGGCATCGGTAGTGTCCTGCTGAACGTCTTGCGTCTCGCTGTTCTCATATTCCACGGGCAAAGTGTCGGCGAGTGTTGTATTGTGATTCAAACTGCCAGACAGCTTGGTCAAGGATCCGACATGCTGACGGGCTGCAGTGTCCGAGCCTGAAACCCAGGGTCTTAAGAGGACGGATACTTCTTCGGCAGTTGCGACGCGATCTGCCGGTCGCTTTTCCATGAGGGCTGCAATAATTCGCGCAAAATCATCGCTCACTTCTGGATTCAGTTTCTGCGGTGGTAAGGGAGTTTCCTCCAAACTGCGTCGAAGTTTGTCCGCTGTGTCACCCCCCGGAAACGGAACTTTTCCTGTGACGGCATAATACAAGGTGCAACCGAGCGAATAAATGTCACTCACGGTCTGCAACTTTTCAGGAGACACGATTATTTCTGGTGCCACATAATCGGCGGTGCCGACAATGTGGCGTGGCTTCTTGCCATCGGAGGGTTGTTGATCGGTGTGGAAGGAAGCGAGTCCAAGATCTGCCAGTTTCGTGTTTCCGTCTGGTGTAATAAGGAGATTGCCGGGCTTCACATCGCGGTGCACCAAACCGCTCTCGTGTGCATAGGCCAAAGCCTCTGCTGCCTGCGTCACAATCATTGCCGCTTCTTTCAGGGGCAGCGGGCCGTGATGGCGAACTAGCTTACGAAGATCCGTGCCCGGCACATACTCGGTTACCAAGAAGTAGGTATCTCCATCCGTGTCGGCATAAGTAAGATGAACCAGGTTCGGATGGGTGAGTCGTGCCTGAGCTCGGATTTCTCGAAGGAAGCTAGCAATCGTCGTAGGGTTGGTTTGGTTCTTCGGCAACACTTTGACCGCTTCGATACGACCGAGTAGAACATGCTCACACTTGAAGACCCAGCCCATGCCACCATGACCAATCGCGTCGAGAATTCGATAGGCTCCTAGCGTGAATTTTGTGCGACCCAACCTCAACTGTTCAGCCTGCCAGCGATTGAGATAGCCAAGTGCAATCATCTGCGCTGAAAGCTGCTCATCAGAGATCTCATCAAGTCCCTGGTCTTCCCTGGGTAGCGACTCGACAAGCACCTGCCAGGCGCGATCGATCTTCTCTTCGCTTAAGAGACCGCTAGCTAAACCAGCACGTTCTAGGATGGAGCGTTCAGCACGCAAGAGAGTAACTCACAAAAGGATTATTGAGGAAAAGCATGCGAGTCTGACATTGAACTCCATTTTAGAGATCCACTCGCGAAGATTTAAGCACGAAAAATTCATAAAAAACGCAATTAATGGCAAAGAACCGCTCTGCGAAGTGATTATTCAGATGAGACTGGCCAGTTCAGGATCCGTTTTCCAATACTTGGGAACCGGGGCGGTAAAAGTCATGGATTGGCCCAGGGTAGGATGATCGACCCCCAATTCGCGGGCATGCAAGGCAATTCCCTGGGAAAAGGGGCGCTCGCTACCATACTTTCTGTCTCCAATGATGGGAAATCCAAGTTTTGCCAATTGGACACGAATCTGGTGTTTTCGGCCCGTTTCAAGTTGAATTTCCACTAGACTCGATTCGGCCGATTTCTTGAGGGCTCGATAGCTCAGTCGAGCCAACTGTGCATCGGGACAATCCGCATGGGTCACATGCATCTTCCGATGGCGATCGTCCTTACGGAGGTAGTGTTCCAATGTGTCAGTCTCTTCAGGCAGCACACCATTGACCACCGCCCAGTAGATTTTCCTTGTCTTGCGATCTCGAAAAGCAGCCGACAATCGCGAGGCGGCTTTCGAAGTGCGGGCTAGTAAGGTGACTCCCGTCACAGGTGCATCCAGCCTGCTGACCACTCCCAGGTACACATTCCCAGGTTTGTTGTATTTCTCACGGATATACTCTTTGGCGATCTTGATAAGACTTGGCTGATCGTCAGCTACACCCATCGTCGGCAACATCGCCTGCTTGTTGACGACGAGTAGGTGATTGTCTTCGTACAAGACATCGAGTTGTTTTGATGGATGTTTCATTTTCCAAGAATGGTTGCCACTACATGCAGAATCATGCTAACCTTTTCTGAGCTTCAGTTTTTCACGCCACGAGAATTTCAATGTCGCAGTTTCGCATCATTCTTGCCAGTAGTTCTCCCCAACGCAAAGCACTTCTTTCCGGTGCGGGGTACGAGTTTGAGGTTATGCCACCCGATGAATCGGTTGAAAGCGGCATCTGCAGCAACTGTGGCCCAGCGGAGTTGGTGCTTGATCTCTCCGCCAGAAAGGCGGCCCACATCGCCAGTCGGCTACTTGCCAACTTGGCTCAACCGACCTTGATTGTCGCCTGCGATACCGTGGCAGAATGCCGGGGCACAATTCTCGGCAAGCCCCATGATGAAGAGCACGCGCGTGCGATTCTTGAACAACTGCGTGGAACTCGACACCGGGTTTATAGTGGACTGTGTTTATGGTTGCTCAGTCCCGACTCCAAGACTGCCCCGCGAACTAGAATCGCAATTACGGAACTTGAAATGCAAAACCTCAGTGATGCAGAGATCGACGAATACTTGGCGACAGGACTTTGGCAGGGCAAGGCGGGAGCCTTCGGCATTCAGGATCATCCCAACTGGTTGAGTATTGTTCAGGGGAGCGAATCGAATGTAATCGGACTGCCGATGGAATTGCTCGCGGAGATGATGGGAGATTCGTGACGCGGCCAAACTGTTTAATCCGCAGGGGAGCGCTCAGATTTCTCGATTGAGTTCAACCGACTGAACTCGCTATACTGCTATGCTCCGACAAAGACTCACTTTTAATCAGGGCGGTCATGAAATTACGTTTAGGCATCATTGGGGTAGGAGCCGCCTGGGAGTCGCGGCACTTACCTGCCTTGCGAGCGCTTTCTGATCGCTTTGAAGTGTGTGCCGTCTGTGATCCGGTACAGCATCGCGCGGTTCAAACAGCCAAGGCCTTCGGGGCATCGGTCTACGATGGCTTTCGAGCATTGATGGACCGTGAGGATATTGATGCGGTTCTTCTGCTATCTGCCCATTTCTATGGTGCCACGCCTATCTTTGCTGCCTGCGAGTATGGCAAAGCGATGTATTGTGCCGCGGCCCTTGAATTGCAAGACGACCAGGCGGCTATCTTACGAGAGCGAGTTCAGGAAGCAGGCATTGCATTCATGGCGGAGTTCGCCTGCCGTCTCTCGCCAGCCACCCTGCGGCTCAAAGAATTGCTAGCCACTCGATTGGGTGCACCCCAACTTTTGTTTTGTAATCGCCGCCGTAGCTCTCCAGCGAAGAATGGCAATGGTGATCATTGTGCCCGTGATTTGGTCGAGTTGGTCGATTGGTGCCGTTATGTCGTGGATGCCGATCCCACGTCGCTATTGGCGACCTCGCATCTTTCACCAACAACGGCGTTCAACGACTACTTTGCCGTGAGCCTGGATTTCTCGCCCAACGGTGAGGTAGGCGCTGGACCGGTTGCGATTATCGGTTGTGGCAATTATGTTGCCGAGGCATTTGAAGAATCACTCTCTTATCGACGCCCTGCCGACTTGAAGGTCGTGTGTGAACGCGGAATTGCCTTCATTGATTTACCAAGTACGGTCGCATGGTTTGATGGGGCAGGACAGCACCTTGAAAAACTTGAGCACGACCGCAACGTGGGTGAACAACTTCTCTTGCATTTTCATCGAGCTGTGCAGAGCCTCGTGCTCAAAACCTCCAGTCTGCAAGATGCTCATCGTGCCATTACGATCACGAATCAGGCGAAGACAAGCTGCCGTACTGGACAGCGCATTTTTTGCAAATTGAACGACTAATTCTGCAACATCCCTGGCAGTACTCGCTGTTCACTGGGTCGTTTGACACCCCCCCGCAAAGCACCTTATATTGCTCCTACATTCGAGCCGATTCGGCTTTCCATTTCGTCACCTACCCAGTCAGAAAAATGTCGATTACCGCCAACGATCTTTCGCAATTGTCGATCAATACGATTCGCACCCTATCTATGGATGGCGTTGAAGCCGCCGGTTGTGGACATCCGGGGACTCCAATGGCCCTGGCACCTGTGACGTATCAACTTTGGTCTGAGGTTCTCAACTACGACCCTGCCTCACCACTGTGGCCAAATCGCGATCGATATGTTCTCTCCTGCGGTCACGCCTCGATGCTGATCTACTCAATGCTGCATCTGTCGGGAGTTCGCAAAATCACCGCCGAAGGCAAGCTTACCGACGAGCCTTCAGTTTCACTGGATGATCTTCGCAACTTTCGCCAATTAGGTAGCGCTACTCCCGGGCATCCCGAGTTCGGCCATACGACTGGCGTGGAAACGACAACCGGCCCGTTAGGTCAAGGCTGCGGCAACAGCGTCGGAATGGCAATCGCCGGCAAGTGGTTGGCGGCTCGCTACAATCGCCCCGATTTCCAGTTGTTCAACTACAACGTGTACGCCCAGTGCAGCGACGGTGACCTCATGGAAGGTGTCGCCTGCGAGGCGGCTTCCCTGGCTGGTCATCTCAAACTCGATAACTTGTGTTGGATCTACGACGACAACTCGATCACGATCGAAGGACGCACCAAACTGGCATTTAGCGAAGATGTGGCAACTCGATTCGAGGGACTGGGCTGGAATGTGGTCCGCGTGGCTGACCCCAATGACCTTGGCGCATTAAGCGTTGCCTATGATGCGTTTGAGAATTGCAGCGATGCTCCCACGCTCATTATCGTGACCACCGTGATTGGTTATGGCTCACCTAACAAGGCCGACACGTCGAAAGCCCACGGTGAAGCACTGGGGGCGGAAGAAGTAAAGCTTACCAAAGAAGCCTATGGCTGGCCTGCTGACGCGCAGTTTTTGGTTCCCCCTGAAGTTACCGAGCATTTCCAAAACACGCTGGGACAGCGGGGTAGCGAAGCTCGCGAGGATTGGGAAGATCTCTTTGCCAAATATCAGAAGGCCCATCCGGAAGATGCGAAAGATTTGCTCCAGATGCAGCGACGGGAGCTTCCCACGGGCTGGGACACTGAGATCATCGAATTCCCCGCGGATGCCAAAGGGGTCGCCACTCGCAATTCCGGTGGCAAGGCGCTCAATGCTTTCGCTAAGAAAATCCCTTGGCTCTTAGGTGGCTCGGCAGACTTGGCTCCTTCAACCAAAACGCTTTTGGAATTTGACGACACCGGTAATTTTTCTGCCGACGACTATGCAGGCCGCAATTTCCACTTCGGTATCCGCGAACACGCAATGGCAGCCGCAGTGAATGGCATGGCGCTTTCAGGACTGCGCCCTTATGGAGCCACGTTCTTTGTCTTTAGCGACTATCTGCGGCCCTCGATGCGGCTCAGTGCCATCATGGGCATTCCATCGGTATTGGTCTTCACTCACGACTCGATCGGTGTCGGTGAAGATGGTCCCACACACCAACCCGTGGAGCAATTGGCCGCTGCCCGTGCGATTCCGGGCTTGGTCGTGATCCGCCCTGGCGATGCCAATGAATCGGTCTACGCCTGGAAAGCTGCCTTGGAAAACAGTCATCGACCCACAGCGATCATTCTTACCCGCCAGAATCTGCCCACGCTGGACCGCACCAAATATGCCTCTGCTGAGGGGACTCTTAAGGGTGGCTATGTCTTATCCGACGCAGAGGGAGGCAAGCCCGATGCCATTCTGCTGGCCACTGGAAGTGAGTTATCGCTGGCCGTTGCTGCTCAAGAGGAACTCGCAAAATCTGGAGTGAAGGCACGAGTGGTAAGCTTGCCTTCCTTCGAACTGTTTGACGAGCAACCTCAAGCCTATCAGGACGAGGTACTTCCACCTGAGATCACTGCACGGGTAGCTATCGAAGCGGGCGTCCGCCAGGGATGGGATCGCTATCTTGCCGGTCGAGGTGCCTTCGTCGGTATGGATGGATTTGGAATGTCGGCGCCGTTCGAGCAGATCTACGAGGCAGTCGGAATTACCTCAGCTAAGGTAGTGGAAGAGGCCAAACGACTCGTAGGCAAATAAATGGAGGCCGGAAACCAGCCGTGCGCACTTCCGGCACCCGGTCATCCCCGCGCAGGCGGGGACCCAGGCGTCGCGTTTAAACTCTAGGATCCCAACTGCGCGGGAATAACAAATACCGCCTATCGCCGGCTCCCAGGACTTCCCGTGGCAAACGTGATCTCGATTTCCGGCTTCTCCGACCCTTTCAGCAGCTTGTCCCACCTTCTGGGGGCAGGGGTGTTTGCGGTTCTATCCGTTTTTTTGGTGCGGCGTGGTCGAGGGGATGCCTGGAGGGTGTTTAGTCTCGTACTTTTCTGCCTGGGGGCCGTTGCTCTACTTACCATTAGTGGCGTGAATCATTTGATCGCACGGCAAGGCACCACGCACCTGATCATGCAGCGGCTCGATCATGCCGCAATCTTCGTCCTCATTGCCTGCTCGTTTACCCCAATTCACATGATACTTTTCCATGGTTGGGGACGCTGGGGGGCATTGGCAATCATCTGGGCCATTGCCTTTCTGGGTATCACTCTAAAATCGATTTTTTTCGTCTCGATTTCAGAAAGCGTCGGCACAGCAATGTACATCGGCATGGGTTGGATCGGACTCTTTTCATGGTTCTCCATCGTACGGCGCTATGGCTTCGATTTCGCTCAACCGATCATGTGGGGAGGACTCGCGTATACCATCGGTGCCATTCTCGACATCCTACAATGGCCCGTGGTGATCAGCGGGGTTATTCAATGGCACGAGGTCTTCCACGTCGCAGTCTTGCTAGGCCTCGCCTGCCACTGGTCCTTCATCTACCAAATCGCCAACTGGCCCATCGACACCCCGCATAGAAACGCGCCCCGTTCCGTTTAGTCGAGGCCCACAGGGAAGCGAACCCCGTTAACCGCGCTGCGGAGCCCCAGCGCAGCAAAGCGAGTATCCGCAACACTCGAAGAAAACAAGCTCCCCTCCCCACAAAAAACCAATATTAGACCCGGTCCGTATAAGGTTCCCTCCAGTAACTTGAAGTTCCACTGCGCTCAGCTACAATTGGTATCTGAATAACTTGTCCCTTTCCGGTGACTACTTCATCCTGAGATTTGTGTTTATTTTAGGTGTAATACGGCCTTCACTTTTGCTGTCGACCTTCATAGCAGTAAGTGCGAATCGTTAATTTCGAAGGGAGCGATTGTGAAAGACCTTCGTTTTGACTGGCTTGCTCTCTTTGCGCCTCTGTGTGCGCTGACAGTGTTCATCACACCGGTCGTAAGAGCCAATGACTTTGAATCTTGGCCTACGTACGGAGGCAATAATGCACACACCGGATACGTCCCTGTTGACCTAGACACGAGGGGATATCGCTTGGATTGGCACAGGGACTTTTTGCTACCGCAAACACAGCAACCTGGGTCGCCCGCCGTGATTGAAAATGGCCGGGTTTTTGTGACGACTAGAGACATCGGCCTGGAGGCAATTTCCCTTGATACAGGAACAACGCTCTGGAGAAATCAATTCGAATTCAACTATCGAGGTATCGGTTTCCCGTCCGTTTACGAAGGCACAGTGTACTTGAATCTCTTCGGACACTCCTCCACAAGTGGCAACACCCCTGACCCTGCACTCGCATCATTCGATGCTACTACCGGTCAAGAGCACTATCGGGTTGCTCACGAAGGGCAAAGCGGTTCGGGCGGACAGCCAGTCGTCTCCAATGGAGGAGTCTTCATGTCGGGGGGCTACTTTGGCGGCATCGACGGATACGATGCGAATACGGGAACACGCCTATGGTTCAAAGCACTCGGACTACACTACAACTGGGTGCCATCGGCAGATGAGAATCACGTTTACGTATACAACAACGGAAACTATGCCGGTCAAAGAGGCGAGTTACTGGTCATGAATCCTCATACTGGAAGCTATACCAGCATCCCTGATCCGCAGTCACCCACAATCTACGATTATCCGGAAACACCGGTGCTTGGTGCTAACAACCGTGCATACGTTAGTAGAGTCGGAGCATTTGTGGCCTTCGATTTAGAGAATTCTAGAATCGACTGGCAACGAGACCTTCGTATTTCGCAATTCGCAATCGACGAGGACCGGCTTTACAGTGTTGGAAATCAAGGTTTGATTGAGGTATCACTGATTGACGGCGCCGAACTCCGGTCCTGGAATGAGGAGGACCTTCTTCTATCTGGAACAAGTTTTGAAGGCTATCAACCGTTTCTTACAAACTCTCATGTGCTGATCATGACGGCCTCCGAAACACTTGCAATCAATCGCGTGTCATGGGATATCGATTGGCGTTTGCCCTATTCCGGTCGCGTTTCCTTCGCCGATAACAGGCTACTAATCAGCAACAGTTCTGAGGGTGTTGCTGCGTTCGTACCAATACCTGAGCCTAACACATTTTCTTTGCTATCATTTGCAGTTTTGGCAACGTTCATCTATGAAATTAGGCGATGGTCGCTTTGGCACTATTGACCTAATTGTCTTAATCAACAATTACAAACAGCTGTGATCGCTCTGATTCTATTACCGCTATGTCAACTTCTTATACAGGACAGGTCTAACATTGGCGATTTGGGCTGGCCTTGTTTCGCCGTCTTCGGCGGCGGACAGAATAGAAGGGTCTGACCAACTTGCGGTAAATCGTTCTATCCTGATTGTTCCTCTGTCGAGATTACCCCAGGTCGCTCCCTATTCAAGGCAAATGCCGGAACTGTGCACCGCTTGTTCCGGCCTACGGACTTCCCGAAGTGGCCAAAAAAAGTTGTGGACCTTCTCCCCGGCATCTTGATAATGGTACGTGCGATAAGTAATAGGAACGCACTATCGCCCGCAAAGTCTTGCGGGTTTGCTCGCGCCAGGTCCGCGCGCTGAACGAGTTTGGCGGTTTGGACGAGCAAATAGCGGCCAGGTCGCTGGGGTTCTGTTTTCAAAACCCCTCCGCACGGCAAGCAACGAGATTCGCGTAAGTCATGATCGGCTAACGAGTTGAAGCCCAACGAACTGGTAGAATGAGAGGGGGTTTTGTTTTGTAGAAAAAGATTTCGACAAAATGTGCAGGGACAAAACCCCTGCTTCGGTGCGCAGGATTGAGATAGAATCGTGAGTTTTACACTACCCTCGCGGCAACACGATGGCAGCAAGAGGTGACTGAATATCTTCTTGTCGACCGTTGCGGAGAAGTAATTGGGACGGGAAGGTCGTGCTCTCGACCCATTCCCACTCACAAACCACAAGTCTGGTTCTCGCCTCTCGATACTTGGCTTTCGACTTTCTCAGATGGCCCAAAAACCATAGTAGAAATATACCCTTCCATCGGTGACAATGAGTTCGCAAGAGAGGCATCTCGGTTTTGAGTCGCCTCAATTGAGTCAACCCGTAGAATCAGGAGAACTGCAAAGTCATATACGCTGATTCCCGAATGCCCAATTCGCAATGAACAATGACCAAAACATTAGAGTCTTCTGCCGAGATTGGTCATTGGAAATTGCACATTGGTCAATGTTCAACTCATACGACGAACTTTGCAGTTTTCCTGCACGTAGAATGCAGAATCTTGACAACCAGCGATTGCAACTTGCCCATCTTAAACTCTGCAGGATAATGAACCTTTGCTTCCTACCAAATAACATCGCCCCTTCGTGGAACAGTAAACTATGCTGAACTCTTGTAAAGTACGTCTTGCAAATCGAGCCGTTCTGGTCATCTCACTGGTATGCCTCTGGAATTGTCCGACATTGGCCATTGTCCAAGCAGCCGATGTCGTCTCTTACTTACCAAAACACACGCTCGGCTATGCCGTAGTAAAGAACATTGGTGAGGCAGATCAGAAGATCTCGAAGCTCGCTAGTTTGTTCAATCCGAATCTTCCCTCTCCGCTTGTGCTGGCCAAATCGATTACCGGTCTTTCGCAAGGTATCGATCTCGCGGGTGACGCAGCGTTCGCTTACCGCGGTAACCCTGCTGTCCCAGCCGATCCGATCCCTCTGGTTCTGTTGCCAATTATTGACTATGAAACTTTCGCTTCGGGAATTGGAGCAGACACTACTGGAGAAATCTGCCGAGTGCGATTGGCGGAAGTTGATTTGCTGTTTGCGCGCCAAGGGGAATTTGCACTTGTCATGAACGTTGAGCACCGCAATATGATGCGCCATGTTCTGGCCATGCAGCCGGAGGCTAATCTGGGTTCTTTCACAGATTGGGTTGCTAACAACGATATCTCGATTATTGTCTCGCGCTATGGATTGGCTCACATTGCCAGATTTGGCTTGTCCTTGGAAACGACAGCCGAAGAAGAAACCTTCGTAGAGGATGACTTTGATGAGATCGTGATCAACGAGAATCTCACTCAGCACGATAGCTGGCCACTCGTGGAGTTTGCGCGCAGAAACTTTCGCCGAGTAGGTATTGGGCTATCGCTTGACGATGCGAGCAATGCAAGACTCCGGTGGAAGGGTGAGTTGCTCTCTCCATTGCAGAACATTGAAGAATCGGACATCAGCCCGCAACAGAGACTAGTGGGATATCGTGCTAGAGCGTATGCCATGGCTGGCGGTGGTGAACTACCTGCCCGGGCAGGTGAGATGCTAGCCGAGTTCATGACTAGCCTTTCCGTTCATGATGCTCAACAGCAAGGTCGAGCCGAATTTACTCGGGAAGATTGGGCTGACGAACGAAAGAGTTGGGATCTAGCTCTGGCCGACATACGGGAAGTATCGCTGCTGATGGTCCCTCCTGCGGAAGGGGAACCGCTGCTTTCGACTTTCTTTGCTCGACTTACCGTTGAAGATTCGGCAGAGTATCTAGCTTCGCTTAAACAGTCCTATGAGTTGGCTAATGATTTGACGGAGCGATCAACGAGCGAAATAAAGATGCTCTATGATCTTGATCCCGCAGCAATCGGCGACGTGGAGGGGCTATCGATCAAATCGGATCTAGATAAGGCAACGGGAGATCAGAATGTTGAGATTTGGCAGGCAATGCTAACCGCCTGTCTGGGCTCCGAACACACATTGGCGATTCACTGTTCTCCAGTCGACAAAGAGCATGTCTTTATTGGGCTGCAATCGAAAGATAAACTTCTAGAATTCATCGAAGGGTTCACTGAGGGTAAGACGGGACTCGCAACTGAAGCGACAGTACAAAAAACGCTTGACCTTATCGCCCCCGAGGTCCCCTATGTTCAACTCGTGAATCCGCAAGGATTGGTTGATGTGACGAGTTCATGGATGAAAACACTGTTAGTCCTCGGCATGACGCCACAATTGCCTCTTTATCCCTCGGCACCACCCATTGCACTTACACTTGCGAGTGATCAACTCGGCTGGCAGGGAGAGGTTGTTTTTCCCGAAGAATCTGTCAAGGGATTAGCGGGCTTTGTAGCCGAACTCAAGAAGATTTTCGGTCAGTGAGCCAACTCAAGTCGGGCGCCGCGAATCCAGACTGATTGCGGGCTTGCGTCAGAATGCAAGAGTACCTCGTAGGGGTCGACATCAGCGGGGCAGGGAACAGCGATCATGTCGAGCCATTTACCCGGTGTGAGTGAACCTGTGTCTGCGGAAAGCCCTAGTGCTTCAGCGCCACTGAGAGTGCCGAGTTGAAGGATCGTTGCAGCGGGTATCGTCGGATATTGTTCGGCAATCCAGCGTAACTCGCTGAGCAGACTGAGATCAGGATTCGACGCCCGGCTGTCAGTCCCTACAGCGACCCGCACGCCGGTGGCCAACATCCGCTCAAGCGGATAAGGTTCATGGTCGAAATATGCATGGGTTCGCGGGCAATAGACTAGAGACATATGCCGGCACTGTTGAGCGAGGAATCCAATTTCTCCGTCGGTTAGATAGTTTCCATGTATCACCAAGGCTCGGGGGGCCTCGGCTAGGATCCGCAGATAATCCATTGGCTTACTACCGGGGGCGATCGCATCGGGATCCCACATGCTGCGATCCGCCAACAACTGTTGAAATGGCCCGCTGCCCGAAGAGAGAAGTTCCAACTCTTCGCGGGATTCAGCCAGGTGCATTGCCACTGGCAACTCGAGTTCACAAGCTGTTTCTACCAGTTGCCTGAGCAACTCGGGATGAACTGTATAAGGAGCATGCGGACTAAGCCCGACGCGGCAGAGAGTCTCGCAGGCCAAACTACGTTGTAGACGTTGTCGAATGTCGTGAAGAATAGAATGAGTTCGTCCGGCGGAGAAACCGATCACTTCCTCGAATGCCAACAGGTTTGAGCCTCGATACTCACCGAATGCTGTAGGGCTTGAGGTCGCAATCTCGCCGAGTGTGGTTACACCAACATTGAGAGATTCTGTGAGTCCAACCTGAATTGCCCTCGCGGTATCACGATCACCACGCTTGCGAGTGCCGATCACTTGGCGAATCCAATCGGAGAGCAACATAGCTGGTTTTCCCAGCGGTCTGGTACAGTCACTAAATTCCAAATGAATATGAGCGTTTACCAATCCCGGCAGCAAGATGACATCGCCGAGGTCTTCCGTTGGTCGTGTACTTACACTGGTTTGCTCAACAGTAATGATCTTGCCATCACAGACAGAAACCACTCCGTCGCGGAGAGGAGGGCCATCAACAGGCAAGACCCAACGAGATCGCAATGAATACGTGGACATGGTTTCTGGGCTCAAGATCACAGGGAGAGATGCGATCCCATTGTGCCGCCAACCAGCGCAAACCTCAAGCACCGACGAATTGTTTGTCGAGCCGTTCTTGGAACTGCTCTTCGTCAGTCCGGTGATATGGAATGCGATGGAGCCACCAGAGGATTGCAGCCGCGCCAAACAGACAAGCTAGCAACACCCAGTTCTGGAATAACCCTTGCCCGTCAGAACGCAGGATGAGATCGAGTACAGGATGAGTCTCTTTCCCCGGTTCGAGCATCTCAGCCAGCCTTGAAGTTAGAACAGTTAGGCTATTGTAGATCGCGTGAAACACAATGCAGGGCACGAGACTTCCCGTCTGAACAGCCAACAGGCCAATGACCAACCCAACTGCGGCGGCAGAAACTTTTTGCTGCAAGATGAAGTGTGCCATGCCAAAAGCAACTGCTGAAATGCTGATAGCCCACCACTTGTGTCCCAGATGCCGTAGACCGGAAAGTATGAATCCGCGGAAGGCAATTTCTTCGCAGACAGCCGGCAGGAGTCCCATCAGCAACAGCGGGAGCCACCAATTGGGAGCATTTTGCAGGGTCCCGCTGAGACCCGCAATTTGCTCTTTCACTTCGTTGCTGAAGGGATACAGTCTCTCAACCCATTGCGCAAACTGCTGGCCAAGCGGAAACATCAACACGGCTAAGACCGTCGCTGCCAGAACGTGCGAGAAACGTGGCCAATGATCCAGAAGCAACGTGCGAGCAGGATGGCGTGTAAACAGCAGCGTCATAAGTGCCACGGGGAGGGCAATGCAGACAACCTGACTAATAAACAACAGCTCAGCCAGGGATTGAAAGCTGTTCCCCGCGCCCTCTCGGGCAGACAAGGATAGGTTGACGAAAAACTGTACGATTGAAACGACAGCGATACATAAGATGCCTTGTGCCAATGTAGGCGTATCTGCGCGATCTCGAAACAGATGGGTAATCCACCGCCCCAAATCCAGCCGCTCGCTTTCACGGAACAACACCGACTCGCGATTAAACTGGTCTTCAGCCCAACGGATTGCCAAGAGACAACAACCTAACGTAACACCGACTACAGGGAGTAAGTACGGAACCGTCTGCCAATACTGGCCTTCAATTACGGAGCGGAGTAGCAAGACGACACCTGTTACAGGTATGAGACTGTTGCCCAAAGTCAATTCCACTCCTGGGGAAAGGGGCAACATCATCAGCGGCATGATCACCAAGAGTAGCGGCATTAGATAGTACTGCCCCTCTTTCGTGCTGCGGGCAAATGCTGCACAAGCCAGGCACATGGCACTGAAGAAAGCAGCGATGGGTAACAATGCCACGACAAGCCAGACCAAGGCATTCAGGGGAGGCAAAGTCAGAGCACTAGCACCTGGCAGTGAAATAATCTCGCGGAACTGTGCCATGACAAATTTGGCGGTAACACCAAGGCTCGCAAGATTCAACAGGGCGGTTATAACACTGAAAGTCATAATCGTCAGCAGCTTTCCCCACACGATCTCTCGCCGCTCGGCAGGGCTTACAAGTAAGGTCTCCAGAGTGCCTCGCTCTTTCTCTCCTGCACATAAGTCAATCGCCGGATAGAAAGCACCAGTGAGTGCCCAAATAAAGAGCACAAACGGCAGTACTTTTGACCAGACAGCAGCATGACGTTGCTGCTCTTCGGATACGTCATTTTGCTTGATAGCAAATGGATTTGTAGCACTGATCGGAACATTTCCTTCACGCAAATTGGAACGAGTTACTTCGGCGCGCCAATTTCGCAGCACATCGTCGACGCGCAACTGGGCGATTCGCGACTTTTCATTTGCCGAGATGAATATGATTTCTGGCTGCAGAAGGTCGTCGGTAAATTGCACCTGCTTTGCATCGTCCCGGTTTAGGAGAGATTCTCTCACCGCTACCAGTTGTTCTTCAAAACCGTTTGGGAACCGTAGTACTACTTGCACGTCCCCTTGGGCAATGGCTTTGCGGGCCGTCTGATCTAATTCCTCGCCTTTCGGGACTTTGCCAGGCCACAACGTATCAGCTTGTACAATCTGCAAGGCGTTTTGTTCCGTGGGGGAACCGAACCAGTTCGGAGCGAAGTGATCCCCCTCGAACAACGCAGGGAGCCATTCGCTGCCAGAAAGTTGCTCTTCACCCAGTATCAGCACCTTGGATGCATTATTGCGCATGAACTGCGAAAGCTGGAAGAAACTCATGCCCAATAAGGGATAGAGCAGCAGCGGCAACACTGCGATCAAAAACAGCGTGCGTCGATCTCGCAACTGATCCCGCATTTCGCGGGCATAGACCAATTTGACGTTATGCAGATTCATGTACTGTAACTTTATGTCAGCTCAACGCAGGTTCGATATGGTGATCTTGAATCAAAGAAAAGAAGACATCTTCCAAATCGGCACCTTGATGTTCAGTAAGCAAATCCGGCACGCTTCCTTCGGCAAGAATCTTGCCACGATGCATGATGGCCACTCGGTCACAAAGCCGTTCCGCTTCACGCATGATGTGTGTCGAGAATACGATGCATTTCCCCTGTTCGCGGAGTTCCGCAACTGTATCTAGCAGGGCACGAGCCACGAATACATCGAGGCCACTAGTGGCCTCGTCGAAGATCAGAACGGGCGGATCATGCACGATCGCACGGGCAATGGACACTTTTTGCTTCATACCAGTGGACATCTTCGCTCCCAAGAGGTCGCGAATTCCTTGCATTTGTAGCCGCTCAAATAGGTTTTCCATTCGGCTATGCAAGTGATCTTCTTCCATGCCGTAGAGTCGCCCGAAATACTCCACCATCTCCCATGCCGTCATCCGGTCGTACACTGCAGTATTGGCAGACATGAAGCCGATATGATGCCGAACCAGGGAGGGTTGGGTAACGCAATCGAAACCATTGACGCTTGCCGTACCTCGTGTGGGTTGGAGAACGGTACTCAGAATTCGCAGGGCGGTGGTCTTGCCTGCACCGTTGGGCCCCAGAAGCCCAAATACTTCACCAGTCGAGGCCTTGAAGCTGAGGTCGTCTAAGGCAATGAATTCCCCACGGCGCAAGTCGGAATATACTTTTGTCAGTGAGCGGGCTTCGACAACTACGCTCTCTGATGACATTTTGGGGATCCGGGTGCAGGTAGTTGAATTCAGGCAAGAACACGTATGCAGGCTGTCCGAAAGACCGCGAAACTGGGCCTCCATTAAAGATAGCAGCAAGCCGTTGTTTTGCGTAGTAAGTTCTTTGCCAGACTCAATTTACGATGGGCAAAATGTGCGGGTTTTGGCGACTATGCGGAACAAGCGTAGTGACTTCGTCGTCGATGGGTTCGTAGAAGACATTTCGCTGTCGAGGCACGTAACCTAGGTCACTGATGGCTGTGCGGATCTGCTCCAGGCTCAGGTGGTGAACTGTCCCCGCCTCTGCCACCACGTTTTCCTCAATCATCAAGCTCCCCATATCGTTTGCTCCATAGAGTAGAGCCATTTGTCCAATTTTCAATCCCTGAGTTACCCAGCTCGATTGCAGGTTTGCAAAATTGTCCAGATAGAGCCTGGCAACGGCATTGGTCTTCAAATACTCAAAGGAACCAGCCGGCGGGATGTCCGACATGTCCGTATGATCTGGCTGGAAAGTCCAACAGATGAATGCCGTAAAGCCACCGGTTTCGTCTTGCAGTTGTCGCAAGCGTTCAAGATGTTCAATCCGTTCGGCCAAGGTTTCAACGTGGCCAAACATCATGGTGGCCGTGCTGCGACCGCCAAGCTCATGCCAGACGCGATTCACATTTAACCAATCGTCCGTGAGGACCTTGCCACGAGTGATCTCATGACGAACGCGATCAACGAGTATCTCAGCCCCTCCACCAGGTAGACTACCCAATCCAGCCGCCTTTAGGCGAGTGAGCACTTCTCGCAAGGGAAGCTTAGCTATCTTGGTGAAGTGATGGATCTCTGGGGGACTGAATCCATGAACATTGACCTGAGAAAATTGCTCTTTGATATCGTGTAACAATTGCTCGTACCATTCGAGTTGGAAATCGGGATGCAGTCCTCCTTGCAGCAGTATCTGATCACCCCCGAGTTCCACCGTTTCCTGAATCTTGGACAGCAATTCTTCGCGCTCAAGCACATAGCCTTCAGCAGATTTTGGCGAGCGATAGAAGGCGCAAAAATCGCAGACCGCTGTGCAAACGTTTGTGTAGTTGATGTTTCGATCGATGTTATACGTGCGATAGTTCTCAGGATGCAGGCGGCGGGTGACTTCGTCGGCGGCACGCCCGATCGCTGCCAGATCCCTCGATTGAAGTAAGCGCAAACCCTCAATCGGCTCCAATCGCTCACCAGCGACCGCTTTGTCGAGTAGATACTGTGTTGATGCTTCTGCAATCATGTTGTTAGACCTACTGAAGTTGAATCCAAGGCTCCAGGCGCGAGATTGTATTCTGTTGCCCGTTGAAAGAACAAATCCAGGCCCTGCTTTTCGCGTTTACCCATCTTAAAGTGTAAGTTCTTCGAAAGGTATTCCAGAACCAGTTCCTCTGGCAATTTCATTGCAACCGATTGCTCTTGTGCGATCTCAGGATAGTTGCGAGACCCTTCGTCTCGAGCCTCTTCGAAAGCCATAGCCGCACCTGATATGTCAACGCCGGGGCCCGCGACCCACATTGCAAATACAAAAGGTAATTCCGTCGAACGACACCAGTGGTCTCCAAGATCCCACACTTCAACAAATTCGGTCATGTCGCAGCGTATCGCTCGGTCGCCAATTATTAGGACGGCATCGGCGTGGACATCCTGAGGTTGCGCTCCCAGCGGCAAGGTGAGCAATTGAGGCGTGGTGACTTGATGCTCGCGTAGAAGGATTTGTGCCAGCAGACAACTTGTTCTCGACCCTTCGTCCATTGCCAAAGTTTGAACCTCAGCGGGAGGAACACGAAAGAGAAGCTTGACACTCAGCACAGGCCCGCGACAAGCGATGCAAGCATCCGACACAATCGACCACTCGGGATGAACCAGCAACTCTGCTGAAGGAACGAGCGCGATGTCCAAATCGCCTGATGCCAGGGCATCGGAAAGCCGACTTGGGTAGTCGAAGAAGAGTTGCGACTCAGGCAACCTCTCAGCGAGATGATAAACAAGCGGTTTAGTGTTCAGGTAGGAAACTGCCCCGATTCGCAAACAATTCTTATTCGGCGATGGGGATGTTGACATGTGCGGAATGGTCTGAAACAGCGTGATCGAATCATGATTATAGAGGGCCTTTGAAGGGCCGACTAGGCTTCCTGACACGGGTTGGTGTAAGTCGTTCATTAGTAGAACCGATGTGGATATATTTCGTTAACTTGGGCGTTTGCTTAGCTATTGGCCGTTGGCTGTTAGTCAATTGTCAGTGGTTCGCGCTTGGTCATTGGGCATTGGAAATTGGTCATCCCTTCGTTACACGGACTGTGTAAACTGGATGATTCTTTCTCACTCCTGCGCATTGAAGGGGAATGGTGTTGTAGTGCTTGGTTTCTGGAAAACGTGATTTCAAAAAATAAATATTACTTTCTGCTCGTAACGAATTGTCACAACTTGATTTCGGGTAGAGACTTATGAAAACGCCTCATTCTAGGTTTTGTGGAGTTTTTGAATAAATACTCCTTAAAACCAGTCGCCCTTAACTCGCCCAAAGTGCCAAATTCAAGCAGCGCGCAAACCTAGCGGAAGCAAACCCGTGAGACTCTGCGGGCGCTGGTGCGTTTTCGGGACTTATGGCTTGCTCCATTATCTAGATGCTGGGAAGGAAATCTACAACGATTTTTGTGCCATCTATGGAAAGACGTCAGGCCCTGGTTGTTAGACTCTTGTCAGAGGCGGAGAGTTTGTAGGCGGGAATAAGCCGTGCTCATTTTCAGGGTTTGTCTCCAGTACCTTACAGTATTGGCGAGAGAACATTGACACGGCGGCACAGGGACGACAGAGAACTTGCATATAGCTGTTTGAGCGACCTACCACCGGAAAAGCCTGTGGTACCTCACGTCCCATTGAAGAACTAGAAGTAGAAAGGCAGTTGTCAATTTGCTATCGTTCGTCGAAGAAATCCTGTAAAATCCCTGATCGAACTGGAATGCACCTAGGCGAGGAATGTTAGCAAGACCCTTCGATAAGACTTACCGGCGTTCAGAGAGTAATCAACACTTCGAGCTTTCTAGATGTTTATAAGCCCAAGAACTAAACTATGCGGCTCAAAATAATGTCCTCGTCGAGGGCTATTGCCAGTAAGTTTTTTGCTGTTTCACAAACGCTATTCAGTGGTTTTTGACAGGTGGCAAACCGAAGTAACTGATTAATCAAAGAATATCCCTGCCAAAAGGCGATCGAAATTCTCAAATTGCAACGCGAGGTCTACAAAGCGATCCTCTTCAGAAGCGAATTTCTTCGTCAGACTGTTATCCGAATTCCGAACTTCTGGCAATTTATCGATGAGATTACTGGACGAATTCAGAGAATCGCCCTCTGTCTGAAATAGTTCTTCAATTGCCAGGTCGTTGATTGTAGCAATGGATTGATTAGAGAAGGCCACGGCCATGGCGGCACCGACGAGTTCGTCATGTTCTGGAATTGGGTTGGAGGTCTCATGCTCGTCCGATACGGACAATGAGGCGACCATCGGTGAGGTGGAACCATATTGGGCAGCCCACACATTTCCATCGTCGTCGTCCACGTCCTGATCCCCATCGGCATCGCCATCTGTTAGATTAGCATTGGTTGTACCGAAACCTCTCTGCCAAATGAGAAAATCTCGCCCATCGACGTCACCGTCGTTGTCGAAATCTGCATTGCCAGCTTGCTCCTTAATCTGCAAAAACTGATTGGCTGCCACGTTCTCTAGCAGCGTTTCGCGGCCACTGCTCCAGACGATTCGCACATCGGCACTCGTTGCCAACCCGAGTCCAAACTCAACTGCGAGGCTGCTGGTCGTTGCTGCCTGGGAATGCCCAGACAGGACTTCTTCCATTCGGGTCTCATCTGCGTCGACGACACCACTGCCATCGAAATCGGCGGTCACATAAACTCGGGCACCAATGGCGTCGCGGGTGCTTTTGAATTGCCCCGGCAACGTGGGATCGCCTTCCAGTTCAAGCGTGAGAAAGTGGAAGTTCGGGTTCAGTGAAGCGGAGTTGTTCTCGTAAAAGAGGATGCCGGGGTTCACTGCGCCGCTCCAATGCCACATCGCCGTATCGCTCCACCCATCTCGATCGTAGTCGGCCACAGCCACGCCGCGGGTGGAATGCAGTGCCGTGAAACCTGAAGTGGCGCCCTCTTCAGAAAAGAGGCCATTGTCTTGTTGGAGATGCAAATAGGATCGCTCGCCGATCTCGGTTCCAACCAGGAGATCGACGCGGCCGTTGTTATCGAAATCGTGAAAGTTGGCTCCCCAGGAGAACGTGTTGTTGATCGTTGTTCGGCTGAAGCTGAGACTGCCTGTGTCGACGAGGTTGTTGATCCAAATCGGATGTGCATCGGGCAGCAACGTCGAGAAATAATCAAAGTCGCCATCGTTGTCGATGTCGGCGACTGTGACCCCCATATCGCTCCCCTCCGAGCCGCCGAAGTTGATGTCGTAGGACACCATGACAAAGCCAAGCCAATCGCCGGCGGCATTGACGCCCCGATTGAGGTAGAGCATGTCGCGAGTTGGAGATGTGGCGGCGCCACCCATCGTGGCTACGATCAAATCCTGCCAACCGTCGTTGTTAAAATCGGCGAACTGCAATGCGTTGTGACCGCTGAATTCAGCGGGAACGCTGGGGTTGTTGTAGGATCCGTCCTCATATTCCCAGCCGCCGACCTGCTGCCAGGCGTCAGGATTTACAAATTGAAACCCATCTACCATGCCTGAGCCGCCAGTAAAGCGGAACGCATCTACCATGCCGGACCTTGCAGATCCCGAGCCTCCCGTGGTGTCGAGCATTTCGGCAACAATGGTTAAATTGTCACCTGCCGAAACACCTGAAAGGGTTAATGTGTAGGTGTTGAAATCGAAGTCGGGAGCGACCGTCAGCAGGTTACCAGTAGTAGCCGATCCGCCGGTGCCATCGGACGTGACCGTTACCTGAAACCCGCCGGCCACTCTCGCTAAATTCTGCTCGACTCTGGCGTCGAATTCCAGCGTGTAGTCTCCATCCTGTGCGGCGACGACAACCTGCGAGACACTCGCATCGATCGGATTGGCAGCGTTGCCGGCAAATCCACGGAACCAAACGCCTTTTGTGCCGGAGCTGGAGACCCAAGGTGCCTCCCAAAAAAGTGCCGTGTTGTTTGGCGCGTTGATCGTCCAGGCGCTATTGCTTACCTGGCTGTCGGGAGTGGCATTCTCAAAGCTACCATCACTGACGGCCGCCGGTTGAGTCGATCCGTCGGCGTCCAGCATTTCGGCGACGATCGTCAAATTGTCCCCTGCTGTGACGCCAGTTAAAGTCAGTGAGTATGTGTTAAATTTGAAATCAGGAGCGAGCGTCAACAGGTTGCCGGTGGTAGCGGATCCGCCAGTGCCATCCGAGGTAACCGTTACTCGAAAATCGCTGGCGACGTTGGCAAAGCTTTGCTCTACTCTAGCGTCAAACTGTAGTGTGTAGTCGCCGTCCTCCGGAGCGACCACGACTTGAGACACGTTGGCATCGATGGGGTTTAATTGGTTACCTGCAAAACCGCGAAACCAAACGCCCTTTTGGCCACTGCTGGCTGCAAATGTGCTACTCGAATCCCCCCAGAATAGTGCTGTGCCGCTGGGCCCGTTCAACGTCCAAGCACTGTTGCTCGTCTGGCTGTTGTGAGTGGAATTTTCAAAGCTGCCGTCGCTAATGAGTGAAGCAGGTACGGACCCATCGGGGCTCATGGTGACGTCGGTGAACGTGCCATCGCCGTTGTTCAGATAGAGCGTGTCCCGTTCGCCGAGTTTGCCGTCGTGCGATTCTGCCGGGTTTCCGTTAGTGCCGTCCCAACTGCCGACGTAGATGTCGACCCAACCGTCGCGATTCACATCGGCCCACGCAGCCGAGATCGTATGGTTCAAGATGTGCGTGTCGAACAGGGGATTGGGATTGTGAAACTCGGCTCTGGCCAAACCGTGTTGAATATCTCCCGCCGGGTCGGTGGGGGTCGGATCCGTCGAGGCTGTCACATCAATAAAACGCAGTGAGAGAGGATCGCCCACACCGGTGGGGTGATCTTCCATCCACATGTTTTTGAAGAGGATATTGTCGGCCCCATCGGGATCATGAGGACCGTTGCCAAAATTGGTGAGAAAGATGTCCAAGTCGCCGTCGTTGTCGTAGTCGGCTGCGACCGAACCCGAGGAATCACCGGCGGTGTAGGACATTCCCCCGTCACCCGCGGCACGGACAAACGTGCGGCCGCCAACGCCGTCGTCGACGTTGATGTAAAGCCGGTTGCCGCGTATCGAGGGACCGATGAGGTATAGATCCGCGTACCCGTCGCGATTCAGATCAGTGAATGTCAACCCGCCGGCGTGGAACTCACTGTCACTGCCGCGCAGTCCGCCGAGCCCCAAAGCAACAGACGATTCGCCAAAAGCCGCTTGAACGGCTAGCGCGATCCGCGGCTCTAAGTGCTCGATGTGAAGTAGTTTTGTCGAATGCTGTCGAAAGTGAGTCGAACGTGACCCTAGAGATTTGGCACACTGCATGTGATTACGAAGTACCTGCAGAAGTTCATTGGCCAATGATTGCATTCGACTTCCTGATTGTCAGTAGAAATTGTGAATAGGTTACGCGATCAGAGCAGTTCAGCGGCAAAACTGATAGATCGCCAGTATGTAGTATGAAAGCGATTTCAGATAATAGCAACTCTCATTGGATTTTCTCTTCAGCGTGCATTTATTGACAAAGGGCGGGGTCAAATGGGTTAGAACTGCTCTGTCGAAAACCTCCTAGTGCCAGAGAATCATGATGTTGTGTGTGAGTACTCAAGGATTGATTTGTCTTGACTGCGACCAGTAGCTACGCGCTATGAGTGCAGAACCCATCGCTTTTATGATCATAATGTTGACTGCCTCGACTTGCCCAGCGGTCCGCTTGCTTGAGCGTGGGTCGAAAAAACGGATCGTCAGGCTCGGGGCCCCGTCCTGTCATTCCGCCCATCACCAATTGACTCTCGCGGTCACGAAACAGATTGGCCTTGGGGTAACATTTGCAAGTAGTCTTTCGACAGCTTTTTTTGAAGTCTCGATCGCGGCGAAGAATAAAGGACGCGTTAATATGCCGGGTCTTGAATCCAATGCCATCGTCGGCGTCCAAGATGACGTTACGGCTCATTACTTGGCACTCGTTAGTCGCTAAGACGGTTTTGTCCAGAAGCCTCTGATAGCGTTGCGAAAACAGCAAGCGGGCTGCCGTCTATTCCAAGGTACTGAAAATATGAAATCTTTTTCAGCTCGATCCGCGCTGCCAGTTTGGGAATATCTTCCAGCAATGTCGAGAGCTTGCGGCAATCTAGCCGCAGAAACTCTTTGAGCAAAAGATAAGCAAGCGATTGAGAATGTGTAAACTTCTTAGGACTGAATTGATAAGAGAATTTGCTCAATCGCTGCTTGGCAGGTTCGTAGGCAGCCTGGAGATTGCGTTTCAGTGATTTACTCGTCGTGCTCATGCCCCACACTATGGAGCACATTCACCAACAGCTTAGCTAGCAAGTACGAGTTTTCGACTGAGCACCTCCATCGCTTATTTTCGCCCAGGAACCTCACCCAAAACATCATTATCTTGATTTGCTACTAGAATTTTCGATTGAGCCGATTTGTCCCCTCCCCATTTCTTCTTCGCGCATCTCTAAGTGATGAATTCCGACGAGTTGGTTCAATACTTCGAAACAATCAAGTCTATTCCAGCCTGCATCGCAGCCCGCCACGAATCGGCTAGCTCAGGTGAGTATTCCGGATCGTGTGCTTCAATTGCTTCGCAGAGTGCATCGAGCCAATAATCGTATAATCGGGGCGGAATGTCGATGCCACGGTGGCTGTGACGTTCTGCCAGTCGCTCCAATTCCTGACGTGCATCCTCGGAACCGAGGTTATAGGTCAACATCGACAACAACGACTCACGCAACATCAACTTCTGTCTAGTAAAGTCGGTGTGAAGAAATTTATCGGCTACTTCCGGTGACTTGGAAAGAAACTTCTTGTAAAACGTGCCAATGAAGTCATCGCTCGCGCGGCAACGGTGGTAACTGGCAGTTACGTCGTCAATGGCATTTGGCCTTGAACTTGGAGACTCATACATCATTCGTGTTACCCTCTAATTCACGGAAAGGACCTTGGCACCTCGAACTCGCCCAAACTTGAGGTCCAAAATCGCTTGGTTTGCATCTTCCAGTGTGTATGTCTGGGTTACTGGCCGGAGGCCGGCCTCTGCAGCGAGCGGGAGAAACTCGGAAATATCGTGTCGTGTGATGTTGGCTACCGACTTGAGCCCGCGTTCCATCCAGAGGTGTTGGTGATAGCTTAGATTCAACAATGCATCTTTGTCGTCTTCCTGTTTACGAATCGCGTTGATGACCAATCGACCTCCAGGGAGCAGATTCGCCAAAGATTCTACGACCGGCTTCCACGCGGGTGTCGTATCGATGATGGCGTGCAGGCTTTCGGGAGAACGATCGGCTGTATCGCCTGTCCATGCTGCCCCAAGCGAGATCGCCAAGTCGCGCTGGTCGGCGTCTCTTGCAAAAACATACACTGGCGATTCGGGATAAACATGCCGAACAAGCTGCAGCACCAGATGTGCGGATCCTCCAAATCCAGTCAGTCCGAGTCGTTCGCCATTGACGATTTTGGTCAGCTTCAGAGCTCGGTAGCCGATCGCACCCGCGCACAACAGTGGAGCGGCTTGCTCATCGGTGAAGTCCGGGGGAATGGGGTATACATAATCCTCGGGCGCCGTCATGTAATCGGCGTAGCCACCGTTGACGTCACGACCAGTGGCGCAGAATCTTTCGCTCAAGTTTTCATCCTCGGCGCCGCTTGAAGAATGAATCCAGCCGACTCCAACACGATCGCCCAGGTTGAATTTTGTGGCAAGGCTGCCACGATTTGTGATGCTGCCGACAACTTCGTGGCCCAGCACGATGGGAAACTGCGGTGGTGCAGTTCGTCCTTCGATCTCGTCAAGTTCTGTATGGCAGACGCCGCAGGTGGAAACTTTGATGAGTACTTCGTTTGGCCGTGCCTCTGGAATTGGAATCTCTGTGTATTCCAGGGGTGCCGCGTGGAACCCTAGAGGTGCGATTCTTCGCAGGACCATGGCCCTCATTTTGTGGCTCATAGTATTACCACTCTAGAAATCAATTGATCTACTCTAGACTATCTCCCTACTATATCATTCGCCGACCAGCGAGCCACTAGTCGATTAACAAAAAAAGTCGACACCACTCGACTGGTGTCAACTTCTGGAGTTACTCCATTGACTGCCACGGACGGATTCGAGAAATACAACTCCTGGTCATTAAACACAAAGTCATGATCATGTCATGATAGTGACGATATATCTATCGCCTGTACAGTCCTTTAATCTCGTGAGCTTTTTATGTGCCCGATGACAATAGCTATCTGTTGGTGGACAACAAAGCAAAAGTCCGCCAGGCCTTATTAATGTTGTTTCTGAGATTCTAATACAGGGCTAGATGTTTCACCCGGATGATCTACATCTGTCTGACGTAAAGCATTGTGGCAGTGGACACAACTGAGAGTCATCTGCTGGAAACCTAGGGTAACACCCTCGATGTTTTCGCGTTTAGCTTGCTTTTCAATCTCTAGGACGGCGAATTGAAAGGACCGTAGTTGGGTAACATAGTCAGGTGTTCCTTTGCGAACAAATCCTTCGAACTCACTCAAGGTCCGCAATTGCTTGGCACTGTCGATGATGGACTTATAGTCCGCTTCTGTTAATGCTGCAAAGATCGCTTGCGCTTTTTGAAGTTTGACATCCATCCAGAAATTAAACGGGCGACTCTCTTCCATGGGAAACGGTTCCTCAATCGGTTCTCCCGCAACCTGCCCAAGACCAGGACTGGTAATACATGTAAGGGCTAAACACATCATAAACCATCTCATTGTTCGCTCTCCTTTCGAATTGCCCCAGGTTTTGTCGGTACTTCACCTTCAACGTCGCTTCTAGTTGGTCTACCGCATATCGAGGGAGATCACTTCTCGTTGACAGCGCTCTCAGGAGTTGTACTCGAGGCCGATTGTACCGCCATGGGGTGTTTGACGGTCAACACTGGACAGGTCGCGTGGCGAACAATGCCCTCGGCAACGCTGCCCATCAAGACCCGAGCCAAGCCTGTTCGGCCATGCGAACCCAGGACGATCAAGTCGACGTTTTCATTCTTCGCAAATGTAAGGATTTCTCTTTCGGGAGCGCCGATTAGGAATCGATGTTCGTACTGGACATCGGGAATCGTAGGGACAACTTGTTCGAGCATAGCCCGCGCCTCCTTCTCCTGTTGGTCTGTCGGTTCGACTGAAATGCCGTATCCTCCATAACCTGGAACGTATGTGGGGAATTCTTCATCGACGTGAACGATGTAAAGTCGGGCTCCCGATTCTGATGCCAGCAGCGACGCATAGCCGAGTGCTGCTTCGCTAAAACTAGAGTAGTCAGTCGGACACATGATAGACTTTAGTTTCATGGCTCGCTCCTTTGCGTAGATTCTGACCAGAATAGACATATTACGTCTGCGCGATGTTTCGCAACTCAAGTAAACGGCAACTGCTATGCCAGTTTTAGTCTGACACGGAGATTCGACAGCCAGCTAACACATAAGGTCCTATACCATCGCGAGCCGGAAACCTCCGATGTGCATGTGCTGACTTGAGCGCGCCAAAACGCACACCTGGATTGTGAAGGAATGTCCATATGCCACGAGTCCGGTGCCGTCGACGCAACGAGGATTGGTACGCGTTTTGCGAGTTGATACCCCGAACTGTTTTTGTCGTATCGCTCCACAACTGTCGCAGGAGTGAAAGGTGGCATCACTATTCAATCATCTATTGGTTCCACTAGACTTCACGCCGAAGAACGCGGCGGCACTTCGAGTGGCGCTCGATATGGCGAAACAAAATAATGCGCGAGTGACATTAATGCATGTCGTGGAAACGATCGATTATGCCGATGACGAGGAGATCGCCGCTTTCTATGAGACGCTCAAAAAAAGAGCGCGGGCAAAGCTAGAATCATATGCCGAAAGTTTCCATGATGCGAAGCTGTCGGTGGCCGTCAAGATTGTCATGGGGAAAACCTCCCGAGGCATTGTAAGCTACGCAATGCAAAAGGACATCGACTTGGTCATTCTCAGTTCACACAAGGTCAAGCTGGACGAAGCGCCTAAGGGATGGGCGACCTTGAGCTATCAAGTATCGATTCTCTGCCAATGCCCGGTATTGCTGGTCAAGTGATCGATGCGGAGGAATCCATCCGCAGAGAAGTTAGGGTCAAAACGGCTATGTAAACAACTTTGCTTAGCTAGTAAGGATGGGTTTTCGACAGAGCAGACCTGTTTCGGAAAGAGTGAATAGTATGACCAATGAAATGGAAGGAGTCCTGACCAACCTAACCGCAATTGTGGTTCTTTTGACCTGCATGATTGATGCACGGATTTCAGTTGGTCTGGCTGTTGTCTTTTTATTCGGATCAGGCATCTATAAAATGACGCGCAAGCAAGTCTAGCCAGCGATCTGGACGACGGTTACGACGACGAATATGGTAGCCTCCTTCCCGGTATATTTCGACGGACATGCGCCGACCCTTAACTCCGACATCGAGGAAGGCGTTCTAGAATCGCTTGCAACGATCGCAGGGGGCGAACTCATGCTTGAGGGATTTTAGAAATCCGTTAGGAAAGAATACGAGGGGAAACACAGGCGTCCTACCGCGGCTCGCTTCCATGCAAGCGCAGCGAAGGAAAAGGGTAACGTGGCCATGGATTCGAGTTAGACTTCGAGTTTTCTAAAGGCACGAAGCCCATATTTTAATGGGACGATTGTGACCACTGCGGCTAAAATCACGACACCGACCAGCCCCAGGCTCAGCCAGAGTTGCAAGTTAGCAGGGGGGACCATCTGAGTCTGTAATCTGCTTTCGTTTGCCATAAAGTAAAAATGGCAGGGGAGGGCGGTCAACAAGACCGTCAGCAAGATATAGATGGCGCTCAGAACAAGATTGAGAGTGCCACCGAAACCAGCGGCAATCTTGGAAGGAGACTGCTCTCGAAAGTCAGGCATGATAGCACCTAAGCCGACTGCCATTCCGGAAAGACCGATACAAAGTAGCAAGCAAATGAATTGATGGATAATTATTACCTGCATCGATACTCTCAGCATGACATCACTGGCTAAGACTAAGCCAGCACAAGGCAACCACGAGCCGCATGCAGCAAAAAGGAACTTGCCCCAAAGGATGGAATCTCTTTCAATCGGTAATCGCCCCAGAATCCAGAACCGCCGACCTTCCAAACTGATAAGCGGATAGATAAACCGTGTAGTAAATGTCGAAAGAATGAGACCGACGACGGCAAGATTGAGAAAGCTGACGATATTCACCCAAGCTAGGACACTAATGTCCTGACGATGCTGCCGAAAGCGGTCGATGTTGGCAAAGTACAGCATCAACAATCCGAAAAAGATAATGAACTGGGACCACTGAACAGGATCACGTCGAAACAATCGAATGTCTTTGATAATTAGCAGTTGTGTTTCTCTCGGCAAAAAGAACAGTAGTTTTTCTGTAAGTCGGTCTATCCAAGCCATATGGACATGTGTCTCGCGTGCTTGGCGTGAATTCAGAGCATAGTAGCTGGGTCGATAAATCCGACCTCCCACCCAAAGAAGAATGACGTGAAGAAAGAGCGCGTTCGAAAGTAATACGATTAAGTACTTTCCGCTTTCAAACCAGGGGAGGTCTCCGGGATCCTGAGTCTGTTCACGAGCCGCTTCCAGCAGACCGTTACTTAGCCAGGTACTCGGCAACCACTCACCGCGAGTAAATTCAAAACGTCGGAATGTCTGCTTAAACCAAGCCGCTCCCAGCAAATCGGCGTCATTTATGTCGAGAGTATGCCAAATGGAACTGTAAGCGATGGCAACGACCACCAAGGCGATGATTCCCACAACGATTCTGCGCAGATGCGGCACACGACTGATCAAAAGCAGGCAACATATTGCCCCAATCACGCAAGGAATGTAGGCAAAGGAAATCATCAACCAAGGAAGGTACACATAGTAGTACCAGGGAGCTGCAACCACGATGCCGTAGGCAATCATCATCGGGCTAGCCAGTAGAAAAAAACCCCAACTGCTAAAGAACAGCGATTCCTGAAAGCGGTACAAAACAAGACGCGAGTCTCTGACGGGCATTGTCAGCAAGTGATTCGTTTCTTGTGAAGCGTACAATCCCCCATAGAGAATGATGCCTGACGAGAAAATGAGCATGATCTGCAGAGACATAAAGAACAGTGTGAAGACAAATTTAACTGTCTGTGCATGGTACGTCGCCCCCGGGAGCCCCACCTGGCCAACAACGAAATCGAAGCCAAGATAGAATAAGACAAAGAGGCCGATCCAGAAAAAAATGCTTAAGGAGATGACCAGCGAGGTTCGCATGCGAGAATTCGCAAAAAGATGACGCAGCTGGCTCCGGCTTTCGCGCAAACGGAGTTTCCAAAACAATTGACCTTCACGCTCATGTGTGGGCAATCTTTCAATCAGATCAAGATAATCAGTGGAAATCGAGTCGGTTCCAGGATTTAACGACATGGCTAAGTAGCACCAGTGAGCGAGCAGAGCTAGAGTACCGGATTGGTTGATTGGCGGGAACTACTACCATTTACGTTCTCACTCACTGCGCCCTCTTTGGTCAGAGCCAGGTAGAGCGACTCTAAGGTACCTAGTTCCCCTGGTACTGATTCTCTCAATTGAGCAACCGTGCCTTCAAAGACAAGCCTGCTAGCATTCATCACTGCAACCCGGTCTGCAATCTCTTCTGCAATTCCCAAGGTGTGCGTGGACATCAGAACGGTTTTTCCACTATCGGCATAGGCCCGTAAAAAATCCTTAACAAGGCGAATGCACTGAGGGTCGAGACCAACCATAGGTTCATCGACTACCAATACTTCCGGTTGATGGATCAAGGCTGCTGCGAAGACTGTCCGTTGTCTCATGCCGTGCGAATAGCTTTCGGTGAGTCGGTCTACAAACGGGCCCAACTGAAATCGTTCGACCTCTCTTTGGACGGCAGTTCTTGCTTCAGTCGCAGTCAGTCCGTAGAGTTCTGCGACAAACTCCAAAAACTCAAGAGCAGAGAGCTTTTCATAGAGGAAAGGCTGATCTGGAACATAGCCAACCAGCCGGCTCGCCTCTCGCAAGTTTTCACTGACAACAAATGGGCCAACCCTGACTTTCCCAGAAGTAGGCTGGAGCAAACCGACCAACATCTTAATAGAAGTTGTTTTGCCGGCACCATTGTGGCCTAGCAATGCGACAAGCTCTCCCTTACCGACGGATAGATTAAGTTTCTCTACAGCGGTTCGATTGCCAAAAGTGCGAGTGACATCTTCAAAATGTATCATAGATGGTAGACATGTTTGCACTTTGA
Organism: Bythopirellula goksoeyrii; assembly: GCF_008065115.1. Taxonomy (NCBI): domain Bacteria; kingdom Pseudomonadati; phylum Planctomycetota; class Planctomycetia; order Pirellulales; family Lacipirellulaceae; genus Bythopirellula; species Bythopirellula goksoeyrii. Next base: position 3,517,909 of record NZ_CP042913.1, read on the forward strand.
CCGCTATCGGGAGGTATCAACATGTTTCAAGTGGTCCCATGGACCAAGCTGGAGAAATGGAATGCGAAAGGCAAATAAGAAACTACAGTATTATGTCGCCTTTGATTTCTGGATCAATTTCCTTCCAGTCGATCAACTCATCGAAGAACTCATGTCCCACGGATTCTGCTTCCTTATCTGACAAGCGATTGAATCTGAGTCGCGAACTCCCCATGAAAACGTCCCGCCTAAGGATTTTCCCGCTAGGTTCTACCCAAGAGATCGCCTGCAAACGAGCCTTATCCGAGATTCCAGAACCAAGCATCCCTTGGTATTCCACCTTGAAAACACGCTTTGGTTCCCCCGCAAAAAAAAGCAACTCTTCTGCGACGACTTCTACTCTTACAAGTTCTATCGGATCGCCAGACGCTCGAAAAGGGCTATAGACCTCTTCCTGCCAATGACGGCCCATATACATGTAGGGAAGCTCTGAACCAGGAAACAAGACTTCGTTGAGCGACTTGCTATCGGGTAGATAGACAGATACCTCGTGCGGCAAACTACCAGTACTGACTTTTAGTTTAAGATAGGAATCCTTGACTCTGCCTGAGATTCTTAGCACCGAGGGCATCTCGTTAAGTGATACCTTGCTTAGAAATGACGAGAAATTCCCAATGGAATCGACTTCAATAAGCGACTTAACATCGAGCGACATCTTGCCCAAGCTGGGGACCGCCATTCTCATCCAAGTAGGGGCTAGTTCGGAGATTGGCATTTCCACAAGCGAAATGCGATTGTGGAGTTCGACAGTCCCTCCCACGCCAGGAACACGAATGCTCGCAGCTTTTCCGACTCGCTTACCGGCCCATTCAACTTCCCAAGCAATCGCCTGATTATCTTGGAAATTCTCAATCGCGGGAGGTTGCCCCTCACCCCAGCCAGGCAACACCCGTTCGACCACTAGCCATGCCATACTGCAAAGCCATAAAGAGAACACGGCTAAGACGAATAGTCGATTCGCCATATGGTTCGCTCCACGGTCAGGGTTCAATTAGATAGAAACTTCTCCATGCTCATCCAAAGCCTAGTACGCGTAGGGCCGAGCGTAGAGGTCTCCCCTATTCTAGCCGAGAACTCGACAAAAAGCGACCGAATGTCCGTATCCTACTGCATGAATGCAACATTATTGCGTAGATTGCCTCTATTGCAGAATCGAACTGGATCTATTTTTTCAGGGATCCAAGCTGTTTTCCTCGCCACTTTTAGGGAAAGCGGCTTCGAGAAAATCCTCTAGCGTGTAGATAGCCTTCAGTTGATGCGGGTTTCCGCTAGCTTCAGAGCCCATATTCTGAGGAGAGGTATCAATTCTAGAGATGATCCCAGCCTCAGATTGTGTAGCGATTGCCTCCTGAAGAACTTGGCGTCCCTGGCGATTCAGCGACAAGACCTCAAGCTGACCGTATCCCCCTAGTTTTTCTGCAGCTTTTCTCAGCACCTGGTTAGCTTGTTCTCGAAAGAAATACCTTGAAAGTGGTGCGTCATCTTTTAACGCTCGATTGGACAAACCTCGGTGAGTTGCAGGAGAATTACCGAAGCTCCTTCGCAAATAGTCCTGCAGTTCTTCAATTTGGGACTCCGTTATTAAGTCTCCTGGGACATAGGTCCCGCTAGATTCAAGGTAGAGTCTTGCTGTCTTGGCAATAATCTGGTTTTGCGCAGGATTAGGAACTTTCTCTGCGAGGGCTCTATTTGCCGTGAAAAACAGGAATAGGCAGCATAATGCGGGAAATCCGATTCTATTCACGACGCACCTTGAGAAGAGTAGGGTAATTCTGGTCTGAAACGGATAAACACCCGAGGATTAGCCTGATAGTAGGTGGTACTTACTGCGGTCACTCTGGGGGTTCTCTAGACAAGCCTACCACACAAATGTTGCCATGTATGGATATGCGTAACCCATTTTCTAGAAAAGGGTTATGTAATTTCTTGTGGCAAGATTTTCTACCAAATCCCCCTTTTGGGTGGGCTACTATTTGCACATGCCACCGGATCGATTATGTTGATTGGAGATGAACTTGGAGCCGATTCTACTCTTACTCGCCAAACAGGAGGTTAACCATGCCGAGTGGTGCATATTTCATTCGCAGTTGCCCAACTTGTGGCAGGTCGTTGGAAATTCGGGTTGAGTATTTTGGAAAGCGTGTTTCATGTAAGCATTGCTCTGCGGAATTCGACACTGTCGAAGAATCTCTTGATAATTCAGATCCGAGCGAATCGTCGTTGAGCTTGTTGGCACGTGCCGAGGAATTGATCGAGTCGGTCAAGATTGGATCAGTTGCCTGAGGTCTATCGGGTAGTTGTTAGCCTTGCCAGATCTGAAAAGTAATCGGGATATGTCTTGGAAGTGCAACCTGGATTGCAAATCACAATTCCGGGCGAATTGAGCCCTGCTATGGCGAAGCTCATTGCCATGCGATGGTCGTTGTAGGTATCAATGGCTGCTGGCGACAGCTTCCCCGGCGTGATCTCCAGCCCATCTTCCGATTCCTTCACTTCGGCTCCTAGTTTCCTCAGCTCCGTTGCCAAAGCCGCTATGCGATCGGTTTCCTTGTGCCGAATGTGACTTACGTTACTGATCCGAGTGGTGCCTTTTGCAAAAAGAGCAACTACAGCCAATGTTTGAACGGTATCACTGATCGCGTTCATATCCACGTCAATGCCGTGCAGCGGTCCTCCCTGAACTGTTATTGCATCGTCTTCAGTATGGATCTGACACCCCATGTTGCGAAGACAATCGACGAAGGCAACGTCGCCCTGGAGACTCTCGTAGTTCAGGCCGCGCACGGTCACTTTGCCGCCGGTTACGGCAGCGACAGCCCAAAAATAGCTGGCTGCCGAGGCATCGGGTTCGATGGAGTATCGGCAAGCTTTGTAGCTCGCTGTCGTTGGGATGTGTATTACTGAGAAGTTCTCGCTTGGTTTCGCCAGTACACCAAAAGATTCCATCACTCGAAGTGTCATCGCCACATAGGGAACTGATACCAAATTACCTTCCACGTGCAGTACGACATCTTGTTCCGCGCATGGAGCAGCCATCAAGAGTCCACTGAGGAATTGGCTTGAGATATTTCCTCCAACGGTAGCTACTCCTCCCTTCAGCCCATCAGCAATAACCTTAACTGGCGGACAGTTGTCATTTCCTTCGCACTGAACATTGGCACCGAGTTGATTCAAGGCCGATGCCAAGTCGCCAATTGGGCGTTCTCGCATTCGCTCAATCCCATCCAAGCGATACTCGCCGCTACCCAAAGTGACCGCTGCAGTCAAAAATCGTATCGTGGTTCCGCTGTTCCCGACGAAGATATCCGCCTGACCAGCTGGTATATTGCCTTTACAGCCTCTGACTTCAATCGTCCTTCCGCCGGCGGAAACGTCTACCGCGATGCCCAATTCGCGGAGGCCGTCGATCATGACCCGCGTATCTTCGCTATCGAGTGCTCCCATTAGCTCAGTATGACCATTGGCCAATGCGGCGCAGATGAGTGCTCGATTGGTGATGCTCTTTGAGCCGGGTGGACGAATTTCTCCATGCACGGGACCTTGAACGGCTTGAATCTCAATCTCATCGGGCATGTGGAAGGACCGTAGTGTGGCTAAGGGCTTGTTCTGAAAACCAATTGGTGAATCGCAGGTCAGAAGGTATGTTAGATTCTAATGTATTGAGAGGGAAGGCTCGTCTACTATCTCATGCTCACCTTATTCCTGTTAAACTCGCAATGACGTATTGAAAGCTGCTCAAGTATGAAAAAGGTATCTTCGGGTGGTGGCTGGCCTGCAATCTGGTACACATTGCGAAAAGGCCAAGAGGCTGGCGGCATCTGGAAGCTATGGAAGGCAATGCGTTCTAAAAACGCCTGTAAGACATGTGCGCTTGGCATGGGAGGTCAACGAGGCGGGATGGTCAATGAACAAGGCCATTTCCCAGAAGTGTGTAAAAAATCATTGCAGGCCATGGTTGCCGACATGCAAGGTGCGATTGGGCCCGAATTCTGGCAGCAATACGCAGTCGAAGATTTACGCCAACTCTCACCTCGTGAGCTTGAAAACTGCGGCAGGCTTACTCAGCCAGTACTTTATACACCTGAACTTCGCCGCTACCAACCGATTCCTTGGGAAGACGCATTCCGTCGGATTGCTGGAAAACTTTCGGAGCTCACTGCCGAAGAGACCTTTTGGTATTTCAGTGGCCGCAGCAGCAACGAAGCGGGATTTCTTTTACAGTTATTCGCTCGGCTGTATGGTACGAACAACGTCAACAATTGTAGCTACTATTGCCACCAGGCTAGCGGTGTCGGACTCACCAGTAGTACTGGCAGTGGCACGGCTACGATCATGCTCGAAGACCTAGATAAGTGCGACTTAGTCTTCGTCATCGGCGGAAACCCAGCGAGCAATCATCCTCGGCTCATGCGTACTCTTATGGAAGTGCGGCGTCGCGGTGGCGAGGTGATTGTCATCAACCCTCTGGTGGAAACCGGGCTCGTGAATTTTCGCGTACCGAGCGACGTGCGTTCTCTGTTATTTGGTACTAAGATCGCTAGTCTCTATGTGCAACCACATATTGGGGGCGACCTTGCTTTGCTGACGGGAATTGCCAAGCGAATAGTCGAGCTTACAGCTCACGATATGAATTTCGTGGAGTCTCACTGCAACAACTGGGATGAACTCTCGCGAAGCCTAGACAACGCTTCCTGGGATGAGATAACAGAAAAATCGGGTGTTTCTTATGACCAAATCGATGAAATTGCTCAGAGGTACTCTAAGGCCAAGAATGCCGTGTTCAGTTGGACGATGGGCATCACACACCACACGCACGGAGTGCAAAACGTCCAGGCCATTGCCAACCTTGCTCTGCTGCGGGGAATGGTAGGGCGCCCCGCCGCTGGTTTGTTGCCTATTCGGGGACATTCGAATGTACAGGGAATCGGGTCGGTGGGTGTAACCCCCAAACTCAAAGACGCCATCTTTGAAAGGTTGCAAACGCATTTCGGAGTGTCGCTCCCAACTACGGCAGGACTCGACACGATGGGCTGTATGGAAGGTGCACATGGCGGGAAGCTTAAGTTCGGACTTAGCTTGGGAGGCAATCTCTATGGTTCGAATCCCGATTCGACGTTTGCTCAGCAGGCTCTTGAGAACTTGGACATGATGGTTTATCTCAGCACGACTCTCAACACGGGACATGCCTTTGGACTGGCGCGCGAGACGATTATTCTCCCCGTGCTTGCGCGAGATGAGGAGCCCCAACCCACGACCCAGGAATCGATGTTCAATCTTGTGAGACTAAGCGATGGCGGACCACGGCGTCATGTTGGCCCCAAGAGTGAAGTAGAAGTCATCGCAACGATTGCCGATGAAGTTTCCAAAGGTGATACTCATTCCGAGAAGAATGGAACTCTTGGCTCAATCGAGTGGCTTCGCATGCGCAACACGGGCCGCATCCGCGAGGCGATCTCGAAAATCGTGCCAGGCTATGACAAGATCAGAGACATTGCCGACAACAAGGAAGAATTTCAGATAGCTGGCCGCACGTTTCATGAGCCAAGTTTTCCGACGGCCAATGGTCGTGCCAACCTGCATTCTCATCAACTGCCTGAGTTGCTCGGTTCAAAGAACGAACTGCGCTTAATGACCATTCGCAGTGAAGGCCAATTCAATACGGTCGTTTACGAAGACTACGATCTCTATCGGGGCGTGGAAGATCGCAGGGTCATCCTCATCCACCCCGACGACATTGCCGAACGTGGACTCGATACGGCAACGCCTGTCACAGTTTACGGCCCGGCAGGTTCGCTTTCCGGAGTGCGGCTGCATCCCTTCCCTCAAATCCGTCCGGGTAATACAGCCATGTATTATCCCGAGTGCAATGTGTTGGTGAGTCGTCATGTGGATCCCTCTAGCAAGACCCCAGCATTTAAGGGGGTAATTGTTACACTCGAACCCGAGGAAGTACTTACATCTACCCAATGAATTGCTTCCGCCGTAGCATGAGGTTTTCGCATCCAAGTTATTCCACAACAAGGAATTAGATATGACCAATCTGCCTATGCCCCTCTTTCTTTTTGTTGTTCTCGGAATGTACTGGGCAAGTGGCTTCGCTCAAGCTGCCTCTGCGAAAGAAGACACCACCGCTGCCGCGAAGGATTTCCTACGGCACTATGAAACGAATGTAGTCCCGTTGGAAATCTCTTTGAATCGCGCCTGGTGGGATGCCAATACTACGGGGAGTGACGAAGCCTTTGCAGCCAAGGAGGCGCTCGACAAGCAGATGAACGAGTTGCTTTCCTCGAAGGAAAAGTTTCAAGAGCTGGAGAGTATTAAAGTAGGCTCGATTAGCGATCCTCAACTTGCCCGCCAGATTCAGATTCTCTATCTGATTTATCTCAACCGGCAAGGAGACCTCACGCTGCTCAACCGAATGTCGGCCAAGGCGAATGAGATTGAGAAGAAATTCAATCAGTTCCGCGCGACGATTGGAGAGAAGTCGTATAGCGATAGTGAGGTTCGTGATGTCTTGCTCAAGTCAAAGGACTCTTCCGAGAGGGAGCAGGTGTGGAAAGCAAACAAAGATGTTGGGGGTCAGGTTGCAGTCGATCTGCGAGAGTTAGTCCGTATGAGAAACGAGGCAGCCAAAGAACTTGGGTTCAAGAACTATCACGCAATGCAACTCGCCATTAATGAGCAGGACCAGGAAGAAATACTCGCACTCTTTGATGAATTAGATGAGTTGACGCGGGAGCCGTATGCCCGCGCCAAAGAGCAGATTGATACGGCACTTGCGGACCAGTACGGGCTCTTGATTTCCGACCTGCAACCCTGGCACTATCAGGATCCCTTCTTTCAAGAGCCACCGGCGGTTTATGAAGTCGATCTTGGCGGACCATTTTCGGATGCCGATATTTTACGAGTTTGTCGCGAATTCTATGCAGGAATCCAACTTCCGATAGAGGACGTACTTGAAAATAGCGATCTCTACGAAAAAGCAAAGAAAAGCCCCCACGCGTTTTGTACTGATATCGATCGCGAAGGTGATGTCCGAGTGTTGGCCAATATCGTTCCCAATGAGTATTGGATGAGCACAATGCTCCATGAGTTAGGCCACTCGGTCTATTCCAGTAAATATATTCCTATGTCACTTCCCTATTTATTGCGGGTGAATTCACATATTCTCACTACCGAAGGAGTGGCGATGATGTTTGAGCGGTTTGCGACCGATCCCGCGTGGCTCAAAGCGTATGGAGTGGATGTGGACGATCCAGCAAGGTACAAGGCCGCCAGTCAGAGAATGCGACGAGATAAGTTGCTGATATTTTCTCGTTGGTGTCAGGTGATGCTGCGATTTGAAATGGCGATGTACGAAGATCCCGATCAAGACCTTAACCAACTTTGGTGGGATCTTGTTGAGAAATACCAACTAGTAAAACGCCCAGCAGATCGAAAAGCACCTGATTTCGCTAGCAAGATTCACATTGTCAGTGCCCCCTGCTATTACCATAACTACATGATGGGTGAGCTATTTGCCTGCCAAGTCCATGCAGCTATTTGTCGAGATTTGGAGCTGCCAGGAGATCCTGCAAATGCCATCTATACTCGTGTTCCCCGGGTCGGGGCGTTCATGCAGGAGAAGATTTTTGATCCGGGGGCGACGCTGCCGTGGAATGAGCTAACAAAACACGCCACGGGGGAGTTGCTGAACGCCAAGGCCTTTGCTGAGGAGTTTCAGTGATTCTATCGCCTAGCCCCTGAGGTGAGATAGAAACATCGATATTTCAATTGAATCGATCTTCTCAATGACATTTTGAATGTGTCTTGAATCTCTTTACTGGTTAGTCTAGTCTAGATTACACGTATAACTTGCAAGGCAATGTGTTCGCTTAACACTCAGGCATGTTGTATTTTTGACCAAGATACCTCTTTTTGAACATTGCTTGGAGTTCCTGTCATGAAACCTCTTGGCACACGACTTATACTTAGAGCGTTGCTGTTCTCCACAGGGATCTACGGCTTTGGGTTGGACTTTGAATTCTCGCTTGCACAATCTCCAGGGGAAACTGAACAATCCCCCGGTCAAAATGTCCCACCTTCAAGTGATGCCGCCGAGCATGACAAAATCTGGAATAGCAAAGAGATGCTCGAAGCACGTGCTCATCTGAAAACTACTTTTGAACGCTCGGCGAAGATCACGCCGGAGCAGGCGGATAAGTACATGGCAGACCTTGAAGCCTTGAGTTCAGAGCAACTCAAGGCTTGGCTTTTAAACTTTCAGCAAGAGCGCGCCAGGAACATTCAGCAGAACGAGCGGGAGCGTCAACTTCGACGCCAAGTGGTGGAAAGCCGGTCTACCGCTCAGCAAGGTGGTGGCTTTCGAAATCCCACGGCAAATAGAAGAACGGTATCCTCGGGATTGCCAGTGATGTCGACTCCACAGCCAGCAGCAAATCGAAATGTGTTTGCTGCTTCACCTCGGGTTCAGAAACCATTCTCTGACCCATCGTACCAACGATCAGTTAGGCCGCTTGTCACTTCCGAAGATGCTGCCAGATATCAGATACTCCGAGGAATTGGAACAACGGCTCCGTTTCCAATTTACTAGCAAATTAGTCACTTTAATTCCGATCTCGATTGAAAGCCGCATTATGAAACCGATCCAGGATCTTCGTTGGCATTCCTATTTCGCTGGAATTACACTTCGAACAGGGTGCTTCAGTTTTCTGCTTTGCCCTCTCTTGTTTGTCATTGTTCTGCATTGTTCGGCCAATGCCGCTGAACTAGAACAACGGCTTCCCACTTCTTCTAGCAATGCCGCACTACATTATCAGCGTGCGATTCTTTTTCTAGCGGATGTTGATGTCGAGAAACGCAAGCTACTTGAAAAACCAATCTGGGAGATTGTCACCCCGGAGACATCCGCAGACGAATTAAAAGCGATTGACGCTTTGCTGGTTGCCTCTCGCTACGCGATTCGATCGGCTCTCATCGGTGCTGCTCAGGCCAATGCAGACTTCGGTGCCGATCTGAGTGCTTATTCTGCGGGCACCCTTCTGCCTCATGTTGGACCGATGCAGCATTTAGCCAAATTGGTTGCGCTCTATGGCATGCAGCAACAAGCCGAGGGCAATTGGGAGAAATCGGCTCAACTGTATCTCGACGTGATTCGTATGGGCCAGCACATGGGAGAACAACTCACCCTGGCAGAATCGGTCGAAGCGGTACGGATTTTGGAGACTGGTTTTCACGCACTCTCTGCTTGGGCCGTGCATTGTCCCGATCCGAAGTTGATTAGGCAGGTTCGGTCGCTACTGAGTGCGATCGCACCAAATCCACTTTCACCTGCCACCGTGATAGGTTACGAAGCTGCCTTGGTCGATCTACGTCTCAAGGAATTAAAGGAAGCCTATCCCGATGGCAACTGGGCTGAATTAATGCTAGTTGTAACTGAGGGGCAGCCCGACCACTTAGACCAGGCCTCTGTCAGAGAGTTCGTTCAAGCAGAAGCCATAAAGCGAGGCGTTCCCGAGTCAGTATTTGCAGACGAAACGTCTTTTGATGAGTTCATCGAAAACTTACGCACTGTCAATGCTGAGTATTACGAGCGTATGCTTGACGGTCTTTCCCTCCCCTTGGGAAAAGCAATTGGCGTGGGACAACAAATCTATAAAGAGTTTGCTCCCAAACTCATGCGGCTAGGTGACCCCGAAACACTAAATCCAGGACAGATTTCGGCCTACTATGCTTCGCATGCTGCGGAACACAATTTGGCCGATGTAGTTTTGGCGCTCAGCGCCAACAAACAGGGTGAGCTTTTCCCGAATGAATTGTCCAAGGTAGCCAGCGATTTTGGTGGCGTGCTACCGCAAGGCCCAACGGGCAACAAGGTTTCTTACAAGGTTTCGCCAGATCAAAAGGGTTTTCGAATTTCCTATCCGGGAGCAAAGATTGGCGAAGTTGAGATACCGGAGATTGCATTTGACTATGGAGGGGGAAAAGGTCGCTGATTGACCGCTAAGCCGCAAGCGGCATTTTGGTGGGGCGTTAGCGGCGGCGGGAGGCCGAGCGCCATATTTTACCCTGGCGTATCCAGATACGGATCCTGGCCCATTTGGCGTTGGACCTTTTGGCGTTCTTTTTCGTGGTAGAGGAGGATCTTGCGGTCGCGAAAGTGGCGTTTTTCGACGCGCCGTTGGGCGCGGTGGAACAGTTGCTCCATCCCTTTTATCGGGCCGGTGGATTTTAGGCCCAAGGCTTCGAGTTTGGCGGCGCGCTTGGGGCCGTAGCCCAAGAGCAAGATTTCGTCATCGAGGGCTAGAAACTGGCGGTATGTGCCGGGATCCCCCTGTCGTCCGCAACGTCCGATGAGTTGGCGGTCGACGCGTTTGGCTTCGTGGAGTTCTGTGCAAATCACGTGCAGGCCCCCGATCTCGCGGACCCCTTCGCCGAGGCGAATGTCGGTACCACGGCCTGCCATGTTGGTAGCGACTGTGACTTTGCCTTTCTCGCCAGCCGCAGCGACGATCTCGGCCTCGCGAGCCACATGGCGGGCATTGAGAATGACCGGCTCCACACCTTGCTCCACAAGGAGGTTGGCCAGGTGTTCGCTTTTGTCGATCGAGCGGGTGCCGATCAGCACGGGTCGATCGAGCCGATGTTGCTCAATGGCGTCTTCTACCACGGCTGCCCATTTTTGATCCTTTGTACCATACACAAGTGTGCGGAGTTGCTTGCGGATAGGGGGGCGGTTGGTAGGGATCGAGAGGACATGCACATGGTAGATTTTCTTCAACTCGCCACGACTGGTCGACGCTGTGCCGGTCATGCCTCCCAAACGCTCGTAGCGTAGAAACAGGTCTTGGATCGTAATGCGGGCGGCCTGATTGGTGGCAAAAGTGATTTCAACGCCTTCCTTGGCTTCAACGGCTTGATGGATTCCTGCCCGCCACTTCCGCCCTTCGGCCATACGGCCGGTGAACTCATCGACAATCACAATCTCACCGTCGCGTACCACATAGTGGCGCTCGAAGAACATCTCGCGGGCCACCTTGATCGCGCGCTGAATATATTCGTAGATGGTCGAGAGAGGGAGCCGGTCCATCTCGCTTGGTTTTTGAAGCATTCGGACGAACTGCCGACCGGCTAGTGAGAGTTCTACAGTGCGTTCATCATGGTCGTATTCATAGTGTTCATTTTCGATGAACTCTGGAGAGACTTCGGCTGCCCAGCGGTAGGCCTCTGCGGCGATCTTTTCATCTTCGCCAGGCAAAGCACTGATAATCAACGGGGTTCTCGCTTCATCGATGAGGATGCTGTCTGCCTCGTCGACCAGCATGAAGTGCAAGCCGCGTTGAACGGGTTGATCGGTCCCTCCGCCCGAAGCTACGCCAAGCATCTTGCCAAAAATGTCCTGCTGGCCATCTCCCTGGGACCGCAAAAGGAGGCGATCTCGCAAGAAATCAAAGCCCATCTCGTTGGCCGTGCCATAGGTGACATCGCATTCGTAGGCCTTGCGGCGTTCGGGCTGGGGCTGCTGTCCCTGGATGATGCCGACCGACATGCCGAGCGCGGAATAGAGCGGCGTCATCCACTCAGCATCGCGGCGTGCGAGGTAATCGTTCACCGTGGCCAAGTGGGCACCATTGCCTTCGAGAGCAGCCAAATAGAGTGGCAATGTTGCAGTCAGCGTTTTACCCTCGCCAGTCTGCATCTCAATGATCGATCGATGATGGATGGCAGCGCCACCCATGATTTGCACGTCGAAGTGTCGCATGTTGAGTTTGCGCCGACCTGCTTCTCGCACGAGAGCGAATGCTTCGACGAGTAGCTTATCGATTGGTTCACCGCTACGCACCCGATAACGCAGTCCCAGGCTCGATTTGCGGAGTTCGTAGTCGTTGAGGGCTTCCATCTGGGGTTCAAGAGCTGTAACGAGGGGGACGTAACTCGCGCAGCGGGCCATCTGGTCGCCGAATGTCGACCGGATATTGCATGTTAGGCCGCGAGGAATTCTGGACACAGTTGGTCAGTAATCTGAATTGAAATGACGGGGCGGGGGGCGCGCTCTGCTGCGCTGGGACTCCGCATCGCGGCTAACGAAGCGAATGCGGAGATTCCATCATATCGCTTGGGAGTCGCTTGAGAATGGCAAGTCAGCGTTGACGCTGGATTCCCTCGATGGTGTACGAGGGCATGAATTGTCCGCCACCCGCATCGAGCACTTCCATATAGCCCTGAACGAGTATATGTTCACCCGCCGGCAGGCCTCCGAGGACATCGGGATTGCTGATTACGGCTATGCCGCCGTATTGGTCGAGGCCACCTCCAATGGTGATGTACCGAACGCCCCAGACTCCCTTTTCGGGGAAGTACTGCAGTTGACCCCGAAGCCACGTGTAGGTGGGGTCAAAGCCAAATAAATTGCTGTCTTCCTGTGGGCCGATATTTGGAGATTGAAATCCAGAGGAAGACTCCGTTTGTCGGCTACTTCCCTGCGGACGGAAACCATCACTAGCGGCAACTGGTAAAGTTGTTGCGGCGGGAAGTATAGCGGTTGGCTGTTGAACCAGTGGTTGAGATTGCGGAAATCCTTGAGTCGCGATGGGCGGCTCGTATACGTAGCCCTGCTGAGGCAATGATTGCTGCTGGGCTGCGACTTGAATGATGTCGGTTGAATTGTTGGCTGGTACGGAAGCGAATCGCAGATTCTGGTTATCTGGCAAAACGCTCACAACTTGGCTCTCCACGGAGCTGATACTGGCAGGCGCGTAGCCGGTAGTAGGTTGTGCGCCGTAAGGGGTGACGTTACCCGTTGGAGCAGGTTGATTCCAACCACCAGGTGGGTAAACGGGTGACGTTTGCGGTGGAGGGGTCACGGCAGGTGGATAGGTGGAAGGTGGAGGTGGATAGGATGTACTGGGCGGGACTACACTGGTAGCGCCAGGTACAGGATCGCCGGGGTAATACGGCTGCGCAGCACCGGGCTGCAATGCACCTGTTGATGGAGGGGGAACGCGATCAGGTGCAAGAAATGGATTCGTGATCGGCGCCGATTGGCTTCGGCAACCTATAGAAAATAATAAAACGAGTAGGGTGAGTAACCACCGCATCGGCAGATTCCTTTCTACCGTGAAACGAACAGGATTGCGCAACGGAAAGAGTCGTCGCGCCAACTGGAAGACGAATGTTAGCTATACCGCCGAGTTTGTCCAGAGCTATTAGCTATTGGTTGTTAGCAATCGGCCAAAGAAATCGCCAGTCACTGCTAGCAGTGACTGGCGTCTGATACTTGAAATCCGATTTTTCACCTAAGTGCTATCGTTTTGCGATATGCGAAACGACATAGGGATTTGCCACCACGAGTGGCTCAATTGCCGTTTTGGTCTTGGTAACACGGTCGTCGCTAGCAGAGTTTTCCTCGGTGGTGCTCGAGGACGCCGGCACAACATACGGATTGTTGATCTCTAGGGGGGCGGCCGCAGACATGTCGATCTCAGGAGTCATAACCCCCGGAGGATAGGCGAACGGACTGTAGCCATAAGTCCTGGCAACCGGCACGCTATAATAGACGGGTGGAAAAGCAGAGTAGTAGGGAACATTCTGTGACAATATGCCGTAGAGTCGGCCTGAATCCCAGAAGTTGTAACCACCACCATAGAATCCACCACCACACTGTGCCTTAGCCTGGGTGCCTATGGAAAGGCTGGCCACGGCCATAAGCACTACGAATCCAAATTGTTTGATCATTGCTGAGTTCCTCTTCATCTGAAGTGTCAATCTCTGAAAAGACGGCCAAAGGGCCTCTAACTCCAGAATAATCAGACTGGGCCGAAACGCAACTATTTGCGTGAATCTCGGGAAAAATGACGGTTTAAAGCTGCTTCCTTTCTAGCCCTGGGCGCAGGGCCCATGGTTTGTGGCGGATCCAACTCACGGCTTTCACCGGGGGCTAGAAAGGAGCGATGGCACTACCAGATTCGGATGCGATCCTCGGGTGCGCGGTATTGTTCGTCGCCGAGCTTGACTTCAAACGCTTCGTAAAAGGGATCGAAGTTTGACATGGGGCCGTTGCTCCGATACATCGAAGGTGAATGAGGGTCGACGAGTAGTCGCTTCAACATCTCGGCATCGCGGTATTTTCGCTGCCAGCTCTGGGACCATCCAAGAAAGAAGCGTTGGTCGCCCGTCCAGTCGTCGATGATAGGCGCCTCCTCTCCATCCAAGAACAAGTTATAGGCCTTGTAGGCGATCGACATTCCCGAGAGGTCGGCAATGTTTTCTCCCAGGGTGAGTTTACCATTCACGTGTTTGCTTGGTAGTGGAGAATAGCTGTTAAACTGATCGACTAGCTTTGAAGTGAGCTTGTGGAAAGCAGCTCGATCCTCGTCTGTCCACCAATTGTTGAGATTGCCATCACCATCGTATTTACTCCCTTGATCGTCGAAAGCATGGCTGATCTCGTGCCCGATAATCGCACCAATACCGCCATAGTTGACCGCGTCGTGGGCATCGACATCGAAGAATGGAGGTTGCAGAATCGCGGCGGGGAATACAATCTCATTTTGGCCCGGGTTGTAATAAGCATTGACCGTCTGAGGGGTCATGAACCATTCCTCCTTGTCGACCGGTTTCCCCAGTTTGTCGATCATGCGATTGTATTCCACCTCTGCTGAGCGAAGATAGTTGCCCAGTAGATCGTCTGGCTCAATAACAAGTGCCGAATAATCTCGCCATTTGTCGGTGTGTCCGATTTTTGTAGTGATCTTAGCAAGTTTTTCTTTGGCTTTTTCTTTGGTGACAGGCGTCATCCACTCTAGGTCGTCGATACTTTGCTCATAGGCCTTCATCAAATTGCCAACCAAGTCATCCATTCGCTCTTTGGCTCGATGAGGAAAGTTCTTTTTGACATAGAGCTGCCCGGCAGCATCTCCAAGGACGCCAAACCCGCGTTTGCCAGAGATCGCATCGACGGCGCGTTTCCAACGCGGCTCCAACTCTGGCGTACCCCCGAGTTGCTTGCCATAGAGTGCGAATTGTGCGTCGACATAAGGGGCTGGAAGCGCGCTTGCGAACGCATCGAGCAGATGAAAGCGGAGGTACTCTTTCCACACGTCCAAAGGGGTGTTACCTATCAATGCATCGAGCTCTTCAAAGAAGCTAGGGGTACAAACATTTAGCTCTTCGACTCCCTCGACACTAGCTGAGTCGAAAAAAGATTCCCAAGGAAGGCTGGGAGAGAGTTCCACTAGTTCGGCAATTGTATGCTTGTTATAGCGTTTGTGGGCGTCACGAAGCTCGGTTTTCGTCCACTGCAGCTTGGCGAGAGCTGTTTCAAGATCCAGGATTTGCGTGCCAACGTTCTTTTCGTGGGGCAGATCGCTTAGCTCAAACAATGTGTTGATATACTTCACCAATGCCGCTCGGGCGGCAAGATTCTCTTCGCTCTCTTCCAGGTAGTAATCTCGGTCAGGGAGAGTTGTGCCTGACTGGATCAGAGCAGCCAGATAGCGAGTCGAATCTTTGTCGTCCTGGTCGACAAAGAACCCGAAAGGAGTTTCAACACCGATTTGATTGAAATGGCCAAAAAGTTCAATCAGTTCGTCGTAGGATTTCACATGATCGATTGCATCCAATTCGCTTTGCAGGGACCCAATCCCATGCTTGGCGATAGTGGCTTCATCCATGTAACTGGTGTAGAAATCGCCGATTTTCTGTTCGAGGCTTCCCTTGGGGTGGTCGCTCTCAGCGGCCTGTTCGCATATTTCCTTTATGGCCAACTGGGCTTCGTCCTCAAGAAGGCTAAATGAGCCGTAGTTCGATTTGTCCGCCGGTATAGGAGTATGCTTGAGCCAATTGCCATTCATGTAGAGGAAGGGATTGTCTTGTACTCGAACAGACGGATCGATGGCTTTTCTATCGAGCCCGGATTTTAGCTCCGCAGCAAAGGTATAGGGAATGAAAGCAAACAGTGAAAACGCGACGATTGCCATCCGACTCATATTTGATAGATCTCCTGAAAAAATCGATGAATAAAATAGTAGAAATGATATCCATAGCTGGAAGGCAATGGTTGCACAATTCTAGACGAGATTCCGCTGGGGGGCGAGGGAAGATTCTTCTCGTGGTAGAATCGCATAAATGTCCCCTGACGAAATCACAAAGCGAATCAAGCAAAATGCCAACGAATTGGGCTTTCAATTGTGTGGTATCTGCCCAGCAATTTCTCCACCAGGGGCTGCTCGCCTGGACGAGTGGCTTGCCGCTGGTTACGGCGGACAAATGCACTACATTGCTGACCGGCGCGAAGCATATGTCGATCCAAAGCATGTGCTCGAAGGCGTCCAGAGCCTTGTGATGCTGGGCATGATGTACCACGGGACCGGTGAGTCCGTGCCAACTACCGGTACGGTGGGACGCGTAGCGCGCTACGCTCAGGGAACGGTTGACTACCACAATGTGATCCGCGAGCGATTGCACTCTTTAGCGGACAGTTTAAGAGAAATGGCACCTAAGGCTACCACCAGGGGCGTGGTCGATACAGCACCGCTCTTAGAACGAGAGTTCGCACAAATGGCAGGGTTGGGTTGGGCGGGAAAAAATACGCTGTTGTTGTCCAGGCATGCAGGTAGCTATTTTTTTCTAGCTGCTCTACTTACCGACGCAACTCTTGAGTACGACAAACCCTTCGAGGCAGATCATTGCGGTACTTGCACAGCTTGCCTGGATGCATGCCCTACGGACGCCTTTCCCCAGCCCTACGTGCTCGATGCCTCGCGATGCATTAGCTATCTGACAATCGAACTGCGAGACGCCGTTCCCAGCGAACTTCGTGAAGGGATTGGCGACTGGGTGTTCGGATGTGATGTCTGCCAGGAGGTTTGTCCGTGGAATCGTGATGTGCCGTTGTCGGAGGAGCCAAACTTTGCGCCTCAATCAGAATTGAATCCGCTTGAGTTACCGCCACTGTTCGAGATGGACGAGTCCGACTTTCGCCAGAGATTTCGGCACACCCCTCTTTGGCGAGCCCACCGTCGTGGGTTGCTGCGTTCAGCAGCTATTGTGTTGGGCAACCAGCGTGATCCTGAGGCCTTGCCAGCGCTTATGAAAGGACTTAACGACGAAGAACCTCTGGTGCGTGGAGCAGCGGCGTGGGCGTTGGGGCAATTTGACATCGCAGAAGCTCGATTGCAACTATTGAATCGGCAGCAGCGGGAGTCCGATGAATCGGTTCTCATGGAAATCCAACACTCCCTTGGTCATAAACTAAACAAGAATCAGCCCTAGCCGGATGTATACGCCGCCGCGGACTTGTCTTTCCCGGACCGCGTGGCAGGTGCAAGGGCCTGGTGTTGACGCGCAGTGATTGTCTTCGAAAATGGTTGATGTGATTACTACGACACTCCCACGCTTGCGAATTGGCAAGCTCGAACTCGATTTTCCTGTCGTCCAGGCTGCGCTGAGCGGATATAGCGATACGGCGATGCGATTGATAGCACGGAGGCTTGGGGCACCGTACACTCTCTGCGAAGTGATGCTTGACAAATTGATCCTTGAGGTCCGCAAACGCAAGCGCACACACCACTTGATGCATGTGGACGACGCAGAACATCCGGTTGCAGGACAATTGATGGGTGCCGATCCCCTCCAGTTTGGACCTGCTGCCATGCGTTTGGTTGAGCAAGGCTTTGATGTGATTGATATCAATTTTGGTTGCCCCGTTAAGAAAGTGTTGGGGCGTTGCCGAGGAGGTTTTCACTTGAGCCAGCCCGATGTGGCGCTGGAAATTGTATCGCGAGTTCGTGAGGCTGTTCCCGAACACATTCCTGTCACAGTAAAGATGCGGAGAGGAATTGACGACACCCAAGAAAGTCGTGACAAGTTTTTTACGATTTTTGATGGTGCCTACAAGGCTGGGGCGGTTGCAATTACCGTCCATGGGCGGACCGTCACGCAGCGTTATGACGGGCCTTCGCGGTGGGAATTCTTACGCGAGCTAAAAGAGTATGCAGGGGATCGTGTCGTACTGGGGAGTGGTGATCTCTTTGACGCACAGGCGTGCCTCGACATGATGCAGTACACGGGGGTCGACGGTGTCACGGTTGCACGCGGTGCGATTGGCAACCCCTGGATTTTCGGCCAGGCACGGGCGCTCGCAGCTGGTCTCCCGTTACCCGTTCCACCAACTCTCTTTGAGCAGCGCAACGTGATCGGCGAACACTACCGACTCGCCGAAGAGTTGTATGGTCCTGAGCGATGCTTGCCGAATATGCGCAAGTTTGGGATTAAGTACTCGCGATTACATCCCCAGGGAGATCAGGTACGTGCCGACTTCTGCACGGTGCGTGCGCCGGGGGCTTGGCGCGAGGTGTTGACAAAATGGTACAGCATCGATGGCCCAGGAGAGTACCAAGATGTGGAGGAGCCCAATCCGTTGTCCGCTGCAGCAGTTCGACATTCTTGCGAAGCTGTCCATTAGCGCCAGATTTTAGGCATCAATCTGCGGAAACGACCACCCACCTTCTGGCGATTCTCTTCTGGTGAAGTTTCCGTCGCCGGAGGTTGCTTGGCAAGCACCACGGGCTCATGCTCGACGGGAGGGACATATTCTACTAGGTAACGAGACCAGTACTCATTTACCAGCCGCAAGCAGTCGACGACCTGCTGATCTCCGAGGGCGGTTTTTGCCGCGTACACTCGCTTGACCAACTCACTACGTCGCTGGTCGTCGAAACGCAGGTCACACAGTTCGACGTCGTCAACCAAGAGATCCGTTTTACCGGTGGCATGGAATTGCACGCGTATTTGATTGGCATCTCCTACCGGAAGATCGTTGAGTGACAGTTCGCACCGCGACCACTGATTAGGAGGTAAGTCGTCAGCTGTAAAGGTTTTATAACGTCGATAGGTCCGTCCATCATCTTCTGTTTCGACCGCGACTATCAGCCGGGACTTGAGGCCCATTTCTCCAGCTTTTACGTAGGCTGACACGACGAGTTGTCCGGTAACGGGGATCGGAAATAAATGGCTTTGTGCTGCCACTCCCAACTCGTCGCCACTTGCGATTTGCAAGGAATTCACTCCTGAATGAGAAATCTCACTCTCTACGGTCACCGTACCTACCGGACCCCTTCGCACCTGCCAGCCAAAAATTCGCGAAGTTCCCTCGCTGAGTTCAAAGTCGGGGTTCTGCAGCTGACGATAGTTGCGCTCGATGTCCAAGTTTCCTGTGCGATCTTGGATAGCAGCTATCTTCTGCTCGAGATAATCTTGCATGATGCCATCATCCATAATGCGCAAGTGTTCGACTTTAAGTTGAGGGTCTTTGAATTTCCATGCACGTAATCCATAGGGTTCGATTTCAGCCATCCACGGAGTCGCTCTATTGGAAAGAATCCCGGATGATAATGACTCACTATTCTCATTGCTGAGGTCAAGGCCCCCAAGTAGTTGCCAGTCAGGTGTATTGCTGGTGTCTAAATCAACTTGGAATTGCAGTTTCCAGGGAGATTCATTGAGGCATACGAGATACGTGGAATCTTCTGTACGCTGTATTCTTAAATTGACAGGCTGCTTTTGGAGTGAGCGTGATTCGGTGTATTCCGTGGGCAACTCGGAGATGGTTTGAAGTAGCTTCGTTCGCTGGACATCGAGAATCATGGGAAGAGAATTGCCACCAACGATGATACTAGGAAGAGGACGGCCAGAGATCGTACCAGTCAGATAGTAATCTCTCAGAGCCCCTGAAGGCGAAGGTTGGTGTGCTGTAGTGAGATGCGTCATTTCACTGCCGAAGGGGCTCAATTTGTCATAGCTGGGCAGGTGCGTGCGAGTTACCGGATAAACCAGCTGATCGGTCGTACGTCGCTCATTCGGCAGTAACTCTCCTTTCATGGCCACTTCGTTGAGCACTACGTTGGTTACATGCTCTTGGAGATGCTCACTGGGAATCTGTGTCACAGAATTTGCTATCTGGAGCCCAGGGATCTCTGCGAGTTGTTCCAGGTCGATGCCTCTTTCAGATAGAAGCTGTTTGACTCGGCCTGTGCTGGAAACACTTTGTCGAATTGATTGTTGTAAAGCAGGACTGGAAAAAAGACCCTCCGTGAGCAGAAACACTCGTGCATTCTCCTGACGACTGCGGACTCGCTGGGCAACCCTGGTATAAAAGCCAGTGATTTCTTGGGTTTTCCATGACTGCCACGCTTGGCGTTGTTCACTCAGTAGAATTGCGGCGCGCTTCCGAAACCGGTCTTCTCCCTGCGTGGGTAAATTTATTCCAGTAGCAGCAGTGAATCTGGCACACGTGTGGTCATCGAAACCCCATTCCAACCCCGGCAGCATTGCTGTCCCTGAACTATCAAGTTGTATTCCGACGCCGGCGAACGCTGAATGACTGCAACCTTGCTCTACCAGCTCATCAAACAGGGCGAGAATTTCTTGCTGGACACTTTCGTGAAGTAGGTTGTAGCCAAATTGAGGGTTCGCCTCTATGAAATCTAATTCGCGAAGTTCACGTCCTTTGTCATCAATGCATGTGATTCCAGCTTCAAGTTGGTTTGTGTCAGAACGCAGTTTTTCCAAACGAGGCAGGGGGGTGTCCAAGTCGATCGTCGGGATTATCGTGATCTTTTCACGATCACACACCTGCAGCAACAACTCCAATACATCTTTGCGATAAGGGTCTCGTCCGCTGGCCGCTAACTGCCCCGTATCGTACCGGGGAGAAGGCATCAGAATGTCACTTGGGTAGAGCGCACTCCCATCGGCTGCAACCGAGACAAAGACACTGTTGTAGCCCGAGAGGCGTAGAAACTGAGTCATACGCCGCGCCCCCTCTAAAAAAGTAGTCCAACTTTGGACACTCATTCCGCTTGACGGATCAAGCGTCTCTGGTGCACCAAAATTTTGCGCGAACACTGGTTTTGCGATATATCCGGCCAGTAGTCTCCTGGTAGCAAACTCTTTCTCCGACTCGACTGCTAGGCTACTTGTGGCATCGTCGTGTCTCGACAAGGTGAGTGTGCCAAAGACACCGGGCAACTGGCCATGTCGATTGACGATTAGTAGCTGAGGACTATGCGTTCGTGGCCAGAACACGAGTCTATGAACTGCTAGTTCAGTTTCATGCTTCGAAACAACTTCATCGACATAGAGTCCTGAATCAACAACTGAAGCGTTGACTCTGCCTGCAGCATCCGGTTCTACGATGCTGATCCCAAGATGCTGTTGGACATTTTTTGGATAGGCAACCTCAATTAGGTGCGGCACGCCTGTTTCTAGAACAGGAAGTGCAAAGGCCTGCCAGGTTGGATCGGACTGTTGTGCCGGAGGTGGTATTTCAACCAATCCATCGGCATCACCAAGCCGCGGAATTAATCTTACATTTCCGATGGACTCGGGGGGCTTGCCACTTAGACGGGACACTTGTGCCCAACTTGGCAAGCGTTGCCACCAGCTAGGATTGGATGGGGCAATGGACAAGATCGGAATCCAATGATCGCCCAGAACAGGTAAATTTGCCTTGGGGTCGACTACCACGATATCAATTTCGCGTGTGGCATACGATTTAGGTTTTTGGCCAGGAACAAGGCGTGTCGTGAAATTCTCCTCAGGGCGCGCTGTCAGAGTAAGCCGATAGCCTCCCTCGGCTTGTGGGCATTTCACATCGAACAAGAGAGGTTCGTCGAGTGCAGATTTGCTAGTGAACTCCTGCGTTGCTTGCCATACAGCTTTAGAATCAATGTCGCCATAAAGCTTAGCATCAACTATCACGGTGCCAATCTCAAGCTCTTTCGCGAAATCAACCTGTAGCTGGAGTGGCCACGATTCGCCCGGTTGGAAGATAAGATTTTCTCGACTGGATATCACACGAAAACGATCTCCTGGACTTCGATAAGCCAGTACAAAACTTTCAAGAGAATCAATCGGCTCCTTGATTTGACCATTAACAATTTCTTCAAGTGGAACTTCGACAACAGTCGGCAGAGTCGATTGATCAGTCCGCAATTCGAAACGTATGAGCGACTTTAGGTCTGCTGTAATCGTCACGTCACAGCCATCAAAGCCTCGCTTCTCTAAGGGCTCGATCCGTAGTTCGTTGCTATCGAGTTGAATAGCGGCGGTGGCATCAGTCTCAACGCCAAGAGGTTGTAAATCAGCAAGGATAGCGTCGGAGCAGGTGATTGTGCCAAACCAGCGATGTTTGGCACCGTCTCCACTTCCCCAGGCAAGCCGCAGGCGGACTGTGGTAGTTTCCGCCCAACTGCATGGCACTAAGAACAAACTGCAGGCAAGAGCAACAAAGAAGAATCGCATTAAGAATGCGCAGCGTCGCACAGTGGCCGTCAGCCCACTTGTTAGTATCCACTTTATCGGACGTCCTTGTCCGACCATGGCTCACCGAATGGTACAGAGGAAAAGTTCGAGAGAATCCTTACATACAACAGCTAGAGTGACTCGGCTCGATCTCCTTATCGAGTCGAGAATAGCGTGCTGTCATGATGCAGAAATAAACGTGGCGGATTCTAGATAGCACTCGATGTAAGTGCTAGGGCAATTGAAAAACGCTCGATACTGTCATGCCAGAGCTAGCACAGCCACTAGTTCGTGCTAGCGACGGGGGGAAATCAGATCTTCTGCGAGCTCGATTTTGCGGAAATCCAAGCCTTCCTTGCCTTGAACCTGACAGGTTGTAAGCAATTGGTTGAGTTGCTCAACGATCTCTCCGCAACGGGAAGCGACATCATTTGCCTCCCAGCGGTCGTCTGGCTTGACGAAGAGTTGGGCCGTGCCTTCGTCTGAGGAGGTTTTCAACATCCATGCCGGTGATCGGATCATCCACTGGCCTGCCGTATCATAGGCCAGCGCGAGTTGTCGAATTCTCACTTCTTCGCCGGCCAAATAACGCAAGAGCGATTCTGAGGAATCTTCCGTTGTATCGACAACTCCTAACCAATCGAGCAGGGTTGCACGGAGGTCGCAAGGGTGAACAAAGCCTCTCACGCGGGGTAACGGTGCTTTTCTGTTTCCCACCGATACGAGGCAAGGCAAATGAAGTTGTTCGCTATACAATTGACTCACCTCGTGACCGACCATGCGGTGCTCCCCCAATGCGAAACCGCTTGAACCAGTAACCATGGTGAACAGCTCTGCTGATGATCCAGTTTTCTCAAAGGTATCGACAAATCCAGCTATGCAAGAATCTAGCAATTGTACCTGGGCACCATAACCTACTTGGTAACTTAATAGCTCGTCGGGATCTTCGCCAATTTCGATTGCGGCAGGTGGTTCAACAATGGGATGCGGAGTTGGATCTTCTTCATCCAAAAAGTGAGATCGCATTTCCAGTGGCGCATCCCAAGGTCCACTCAGTCCCTGCAAATGTACCCAAAGCAGACCATGGGTGTTCAGCTTGGATGCTTCTGCTTGCCATTGGGCGAGCTGTTCGCTGGCCTGGTCAAAGAACCGAGCGAAATGTGACTGGTCGACCTCAGAAGCCGAGGCCTTAGCCGGTGATTCATAGAGGAATACTTCAGTGAAACACCCTTCCTCAGCTCGCTTTGCAATCAAGTGGTCATCGGTAAGTAGCCAGGAGCGCACGTTCGACTCATAAAGATTGTTTGGCAGATCATGCCAGACAGCTTCATAGTAATCTGATAAATCAGGGGAGCTTGCCAGCAACCACTCGACGACCAAGGAGCGAGCCGCTAAAGCGTCCAAGTAGGGTGTCGGGTAGATTATGTTTCCGTAGGTCCCCAATGCAGAGGCACGGAGTCCATCAACAACAATTACTAATGCCAAGCGATTTTCCATGCTTTGCACTATAGTCGATTTATTCGCTAGTTTGCAGCGCCCGAAGCCTTGCCTTTACGCCACTCTTGCCAAACAAGCTGTGGAAAAATCAGCGCATCACGGAAGTAACGCTTGGCCAGCCGTTGCGGCTCTGAAACAAGTCGGTGAAGCCACTCGAGTCCATTTTCTCGCATCCATTGCGGAGACCGCGACTTTTCCCCGGCGAGAAAATCTATCGTGGCTCCTACGCAGAGAGCAACCTTTGCCTCTATTTGCCCGGAATGACGCTCAACCCAAAGTTCCTGCTTGGGTGCTCCGAAACCAACTAGCAGGAGATCGGGTTGAGACTCGGCGATTCTCTGCAGTATTCGCTTACTTTCGAGCGTATCTCGCTCGAAACCCGATGGTGGCGAATAGGTTCCTACGACATCGACTTGTCGCCAACGCTGGTGGGTAGCGTGTGCAGCCCGCACTGCAACCCCTGGGCCGGCACCAAGGAAGAAAACACGAAGTGGCCTGTTCATTGTCGATTGAAATGTCGCTTGCCGATCAAAAATTGCGGGCACGAGGTCACTTCCCGCCACGCGTTCAGGAAGCGGACGCCCCAGCAATTTGGAGGCCAGAACGATCGGCGCCCCATCGGCCAGGACCAGGGAGGCTTTGCCATACGCTTTGCGGAGACCTGTGGATGATTGGTACATGACCGCATGGTCCACATTAGGAGTCACCACAAATCGGCAGGAACCGGCAAGCGGCTCGCGGCACCAATCGAGTACCTTCTCCACAGCGGCAGACATATTCAGAGCATGAATCCTCATGCCAAAAAGTGAAATTGTATTCATTGGTATGATCCCCATCGATAAATAGCAATGGTATCCCTAGCCGGTGGCACACTTGCCTCCGGGGAATCCTGGAACGCGTGGCGTTCCGGCTAGGTAAGAATTTGTGACAGAATGCCGAGCAGTACTCGTGATTCCCACAGAGATTCCTGTTATGAGACATAAAGTCCACTGTTCGCTCGGCAGAAGCGTAAGGTCATGAAAGAGAGCGTTGACACAATAGGTAATGAGCACTGCCAAGTTGAGCATGCCTTGAGCTCGCATCCATGCTGGCCTCGTGTTGTCATGAGCCAGCATCCATGCCAATCTCATCCAGGCAAACAAAAGGGCAAGAAAAAGAATGAAACCAATTAGTCCCGTTTCGGTGAGGATGCTCAAGTAGGTGTTGTGGTGGTCGAGGCCTCGGATGGATTCGAGTTCGATCTGTTGACTACGTTCGTTGAGATAGGGCATTTTCTTGTCATAGAACCGCCCGAACCCGCAGCCAAAAAGCGGGGCATCTTCAAACATTCTCAGTGAAACCACTGCGAACGATTCTCTCTGGAACACGGAGTGGCTTGCGGAGCCATTGGAATCTTGCCGACCCATGTTGATGAGATTGCCGCCGACGAACAGTGCCGCCAAGCAGGTGGTCACTGCCAGCCCGGCTGCAAACAACGGACGCCACGTCCGCGGGAGCTGTATGAGCGGGATAACGGCCAGACCGACTGCCAAGCCAAGCCAACAAGAACGAGTGTAGGTATAGTACAGTGCGAGGGCCATAAGCGGCATGACGCACATTAATAACATCCGTCCTCGGCGGCCCATCTCCGCCCACAAAAACCAAGCTGCCCAAAAGCAAATTGTGAGGTAAACGCCCAAGCTAACCGACATCAGTGCCGGGCCACGGGCACGTCCAAAGTGAGCACCTAGAGTTGGGTCGGCGATATACCGCGGAAAAACGGCCCACCATTGCCCCTTCACCTCCGCGATGCCGGTAATGGCTAAATAGAGACCGAATACTGTCAACCCACCGAGGAGCCATTTCCATTGGCGGAAGTTAAGTTCCGAGTTTCGTACAATGCCATACAGAACTGCAGGCATCAAGAAACTAGCTATAAGTCGCCAAGAAGGAGACACACTACTTGCCGCCGACGGGGGCGCTTCTGTGAATGCCCAGCGAACGACAAGGTAAGCGACCAAGAGTCCACCAAGCAAATCAACGATCCCCAATGGCTTACAAGTCAACTGCCCCCGTCGCCAACGCCAAGCGAAAAGGACAACCATTGCCGAAAGCACTAAGCGATCTATTGTGAGCGGGATTGGGCCAAGATGAAATTGCCATACATCGCGTGTGAGTACATATCCCAAAGTCACAAACAGAGTACAACCAAGTAACAACGTCCCAAATCGGGCATAGACGAATACCCATGAAAGGAAAGCTAGAGCAAAAATTGCGATGAGGATAACCATAAATTCAATTCGTAAGCAGAATCTAGGCAAGACTACGAACAGATCCCAGTCGAAGTGGAATAGCTAGTAGGAGCCTCTATTTGGAGCCGTGTTACATAGTTTTCCCCGCTTGCCTGGGATTCAAAGCAATCCAAGTCGCACCAACTCCTATGGGGCTTTGCAAGTTGTGCCGAGAGCTTAGTCGCCGCGATGGCTGCCTGAACTTTTTCTGATGGGGTACGCCGTAAATATCTTTTCTGCTGCGGAGCTGCCAATAGATTTTCGGTTTCTTCTGCAACTGGTCTTGATGGAGTTGGGTTCACTGTCAGGAATAACCACCCTATTCCTAACACGAATCCCCCGAGGGTTCCGATGCCCAGTACCGTGGCGCGGCCGATACCTACTGGATAAGGACCTGTATCGGCCTTGTCAAAAGGAGTGACAAGGAGGGCACTTTGGGCTGCGACTTGTTCTGCGCGCACTTCACTCAATTGTTTGTGAACTTGGCTCAATGTAGCTCGGCTATTTTCAACCGTAGCAACTCGACTGGAATACTCAGCTCGCAACTCCGCAAGGTGACTCAGGCGGACCTGTAGGTCTGCAAGCTGCTTATGAAGCACATCCTGCCGATTACGGCTTAGGTCGATCTCAATTTCCAGCCCTTCAATAGCGACATCCAATTCACTGTGCAAGTCCTCACGAATACTAACCACGGATTCCTCTGCGGCTTGGACATGAGGATGGTCAGCGGTGCGCATACCACTTAGCCGAGAAGCCTGTAATTGAGCATCTACCAGACCATCTTTGAGTCGTTGGAGTGTGGGCTGAAAACTGAGCAGACTACTTGGCATGGCGATCAATTGGGCCGGGTCCCCCTGGGCAGCCTTGAGAACCACCAACAGTTCTTCAGCTTGACGCAATCGAGCCTCATTGAGGCGTGTTTCCTGCTCCATCTCGACCACCTGCTGCCGCAAGTCGCTTTGTCCACCCGATGCAGAATGTAGTAGGCGAAGTTCGCCGAGATCGGCGCCCACTTCGGATTCGAACGTGATAAGTCGGGCGTTTTCCTGTTCGTGATTCTGGCTGGCGAGTTCGACCTGCTTATTAATCTCGGAAATCAAGCCTTGGGAACGTTCGGTTCTCAATTGTCCGAGTCGGGCACTCAGTTGAGAGCAGAGTTCTTCAACCAGCTGAATAGCTCGCTGACGATTCGGATCTTTGACCGCCAAATAGAACACCTCAGTCTTGCCAAACTCGGCTCCGTTGGGAGGTAGCATACTCATCCGTTTACGAAGTTTTTCGATCGCTTCTGCAGATGGCTCCTCGGACGTTCTGCTAGAGCCGTTAGCTGCGACTGCTTTCAGCGTAGCTGAGAGTACTTGGCGACTTTTGGCGACTTCTAGAATTGTTTCTTGAAAGGTGCGCATCTCATATAGGTCAGCGAACTTTCCAGGCTGCTTTACTGAGCTTGCCGACGCCTCATCACGGACGACAAGTCCTTGTGTCGCTTCCCACTCGCGAGTCATGAATAAGGCATACAGTAGCGATACCACGAAGCAAGTACCCGTGATCAACACCAACGTGCGGCGGTGCTCGAGCGATAGTTTCCAACAATCTTGCGGCGTCAATGGTGTGGTGGCTATCGTCGGCTTTTCGTTCATCGGTGTATCCTCAGGCGATTAGGGTCGGCAGATTCGGATGTATCAATTCTGACGGCACTGCAGTTCTTTGCTTCTACTTCACCGATAACATCGAATGCAATTACCGGGCCGCTCACGGCCCTGATTGGATTCGTCTATCCTCTGCCATGTGAGATTTCTGTCTACACTAGCGGAAGATAGCTTTTTTTGATGGCAAATACGGGTGAAAGCCAATACACGGTTCGTCGTGATGGCATGATGCAAGAAATCAACAAGGTGAAGAGATCCAACGTCGCTTTTGAACACAACACGAGCCAAAGGTCGCATTTCTTGGCCTAAGTTTGAGTACCAATTCATCTGACATATTACCCGGTCGAATCCTCGTCTGAGGCCTTGTAAACGTAGGCGCTCTCCAACGGCCGTTGGGATCTGTCGGAAAATAAGCCAAAAAGCAACGATGAATATAAAACGTGTAGAACAATTCGAAGACCTGCTTGAGTATCAAGAGCGGTGGGATGAACTGGCCGGTGGGTGCGTTTTTCGGTGTTGGACTTGGCTCAGCACGTGGTGGAAGCACTACGGAGTTGACCTCGACTCACGAAAACTAACAGTGCTGTTAGTATTTGAAGACTCCGCAGAAACAAACAGTGCGAGGAATGAAGCAAACTTCGTAGCCACGACCCAAGACTACTGCCGCACTCCTCAGGCACTTCTTGGAATCTTGCCTTGCTATTTGGAATCAACCCGCTGGCAAGGCAACGTGCTGCACATGCTGGGCGACGGAGAAGTTTGTAGCGAACACCTCGAATTGCTCTGCGTAGAGAACGACGCGGATCGCGTCGCAGAGTCTATAGCTCAGTATTTGGCGTCAGAAGCTAGTTCTTGGGATACCTGGAACCTCGATGTCCTTGATGAGGAGAGCACAGTCCTCGGCAAAGCGCTTGCGAAATTAAAGAATCGCGGTTCTCATATCAGCCGCCAGCTAGGACCGAATTGCTGGTCAATTCAACTCCCTGCCACTTGGGATGAGTTTCTGGCGATGCAGTCTAAATCACATCGCAAACAACTTCGCCGCCTGGATAGCCGCGTCCTGCAAAGTGACCGCGCAAGCTGGCATCTGGTGGAATCAGAAACAGAATTCGATCAGGCTTGGGAGACTTTAATTGATCTTCATCAACGTCGTCGCCAGAGTCTTGGCGAGCCAGGCTGCTTCGCATCAAGACAATGGGCAGCTTTTCATCGAGACGTTGCCCGGCAACTGCTGAAGTCTGGGAAGTTGCGATTGTCGGTCCTCGAACTTGATGGCGAAGCCATCGCCGCTGAATACCACTTTGCAGCTGCAGATATCCTCTACGTATATCAAGGAGGACTTGACCCTGATCGCTGCGAGGAGGAGCCCGGACGACTCTCTATGATCCGATGTGTGCAGCAGGCCATTGCGGAGGGACAGCAGGAGTTCGATTTGTTGCGAGGGGATGAACCTTACAAGCCTCACTGGCGAGCTATACCGCGCCAGACCGTGAATATCCAAGTCGTTTCACCGCGAATTCGAGCCCGATGGCGATCCTTGTCATCGAGCGGTCTGAGAAACGCTGGCCGACTCTTGAATCAATTTGCCAACTTGCTTAGCTAGACACCCTGGGAGTGAACCATGCTAGATACTTGTAGAAGCCAGATGCTGGGAATCTATTACCTCGCGACGTTGCCAAAAAGAAAGCACTCCGCCACTAGGCGTCAATCGAGCGGCCGTGTTCCCATTGTTTCCTTGATGTATCACCGCGTGGCAGATGAGAATCCTAACCCTTGGACGATCTCCTGGGATCGCTTTCGTGCACAAATGGAATGGCTTCAAGAGCGATTTGAGATGGTAAGTCTCGACGAAGCCCAACGGCGTATAGGCAAGGATGAAAACCAACGTCCCACAGCTTGTGTCACATTCGATGATGGCTACGCAGAGAACTGCGAGAAGGCAATCCCATGGTTGATCGAACGCAAGATTCCTGTGACTTATTTCGTGACAAGCCAGAATCTGGTCACAGGAGAACCGTTTTCTCATGACATAGATCGTAATTGCCCTCTCGCTCCGAACACTGTCGACGAAATCCGTGAAATGTCCGACCAGGGTATAGATATAGGTGCCCATAGTCGCACACATGCGGATTTCGGACAGATTGATTCCGTGGAAGAGTTGTATGACGAACTAGTGGGTGCGAAGCTCGAATTGGAATCGATGATTGAAAAGCCTGTGCGATACTTTGCGTTTCCTTTCGGTCTGCCGGAGAATATGACCGCTGAGGCATTTGAAGTTGCTTTTCAGGCGGGCTATTGGGGAGTTTGCTCCGCTTATGGCGGCTACAATCTGCCGGGGGATGATTCTTTTCACATTCAACGAATCAATGGCGATCCTCAGTGGACTCGCTTCCTCAACTGGCTAACTATCGATCCACGCAAACTTCGCCGCGAACGCCCTTTCTCGCCAGGAAACTATCGGGATCGGTTTTAGTTCCCTAGCCGGAGGCGTCCGCCGTGGCAAACCTTCGGGAGAAGTGCGGGACCGCGTGGCGGTTCGGCTAAGGCGTTCCAACAAGGATTGAGGACTTCACCCATTACCAAGACTGCCCCATCAACGACGATGAATGAGCCGCATGCCCGCATGCGTTGCGATACGTTGACGGCAAGCGTTGTCATACTCTTGCTGGCAACGATCCTCCAGCGAAGTATCGGCTTGGGCCGTGGAGTACTTTTCTGCCGATGGCTTACTCCAGAAACTCTGGGTGAGTGGGAGATGGCCTATAGCTTTCTGCTGCTCTTTGCTCCCTTGGCTGTCTTAGGAATTCCGGGATCGTATGGGAGGTATCTCGAACATTATCGACAACGTGGCCAATTGGGTACTTTCCTGCGACGCACAACGCTCTGGACGTTTGTTTGCAGTGCACTAGCAATCGGAGTACTTGTTGGGTTTGCTCCACAGTTTGCCAATCTTGTGTTTGGCTCGAGAGAGCATGCTACTACCATCTATTTCATTGCAGGCTGTTTAGCTGCAGTGATTCTGCATCACACGCTGACGTCATTGCTGACAGCATTGCGATTGTTTCGCGTAGTGACTGTGATGAATTTTGCTCAAAGTTTTCTCTTTGCCGCCCTGACGCTTAGTTTGTTGTACTCGTTTCCCCACGTGATGAGCATTGTCGGTGGATATGGTCTGGCGTGCTTGGCAGCATCGCTAGGTGCTCTGATTTATATCTGGCCCGGTTGCCATACTTCGAGTCAGGCTAGTGAGGACGTTCCACATGCTGAATTCTGGGGTCGTTTACTTCGATTCGCTTTCTTTGTTTGGGTAACAAATCTGCTCTCACATCTGTTCGCCGTGGTCGATCGAACCATGATCTTGCACTGGAGTGGCATGTCGCCTGAAGTTGCATTGGAACAGGTAGGGCACTATCACAGTAGTCGTATCATACCGCTACTGTTGGTTTCGTTTGCAGACTTGTTGAGCGGACTGATCATGCCCCATTTGAGCCATGACTGGGAACTGGGGCTCCGTCAGATGGTTGCCAAGAAGATCAATCTGGCGGTCAAGCTGACCGGTTTGGGAATGCAGGTGGTGGGGATATGTATCTTGATGTTTGGCCCCTTTATGTTTGGCACTGTCCTTGAAGGTCGCTATAGTGCCGGATTATCAGTCATGCCATGGACGTTGGCAGGATGTGTGATCTCAGGGGTTTATGTAATCGCCCAGTGTTATTTGTGGTGCGCAGAACACCCTCGGTTGGCAGCGGTGCCGTTGGCGGTCGGTTTGGGAGTGAATGTATTGCTAAACCTAGTGCTCGTGCCTATTTGGGGCCTCTATGGCGCGGTTTTGGCAACTGCCCTATCTACAATCCTCTGTCTCTCAACTCTGCATCTCCTTAACGGTCGTTTTGGAATGAAGGTGGACAGCGGAACTTGGCTGATTTCCTTTCTACCGATATCACTCGGCTTTGGCATCATGATTTCGATAGGATGCCTCATCTTTGTATTGGGCTTGTCACTAGTGACAAGCCGAGTGTTTGACAGCGAGGAACGTCAGGAATTGCAGCAACTTATTGAAGTGGGCAAGAATAAACTTAAGTCGCTTGTTCCCAAGTTGGTGCCTATTAACCTCAGTTCCTGAAGTTCTAGCCTGGTAATTTGCCATGAGTATCGGAAATATGCGTGAAAGACGGATTCGAGTACTGTTTCTCGTGACCAGTATGCCTGTCGGTGGAGCGGAAACTCTGCTGATGAATCTAGTGCGTCGTTTGGACAGACAACAATTTCTCCCGGAAATTGCCTGCTTGAAAGACCGCGGTCCTCTAGGAGAACAATTGGCGACGGAGATTCCGGTTTACTGCAACCTTCTAGCCAATAAGTTCGACTTACGTGTCTTGTATCGATTGTGGAAACTGATGCGGACGAGGAATATCGATGCCGTTGTTACCGTTGGAGCCGGCGATAAAATGTTTTGGGGCCGATTGGCAGCAAAACTGGCCGGAGTCCGTGTGGTGATTTCCGCCTTGCACAGTACAGGCTGGCCAGATTCGATTGGTCGGCTGAATAGGTTACTTACACCACTAACCGATGCGTTCGTAGGAGTCGCCCAAGCGCACACTAAGCATCTTGTCGAAGGCGAAGGTTTCCCACCTTCTAAAGTCCACACAATCTTCAATGGCGTGGATACGACTCGCTTTCGTCCTGGCGACAAGCTAGCAGTTCGTCGCGAGCTTGGATTGCCACTCGATTCAAAGGTAGTGGCGATTCTGGCCGCACTGAGACCTGAAAAGAACCATGCTTTGTTTCTTGAAGGAGCGGCGAGGATTCTACAAGCTGAACCTAGTGCACAGTTTCTTGTGATAGGCGATGGCCCATTGCAAGAACAATTAACAAAGCAAGCGAAGGTTCTCTGCATCGAAGAGGTTACCCATTTCCTTGGCTCCCGTTCCGATGTTGAACGTGTTTTGCAAGCTGTCGACGTTGTAGCGCTTACTTCACACAATGAGGCCAGTCCAGTATCGATTCTCGAAGCACTCAGTTGTGGAGTCCCTGTGGTATCGGCAGATGTGGGATCTGTGGGTGAGACGGTTCTCGAAGGATTGACCGGCAAGCTCTTCCCTGCTGGAGATATGGAGGCATTTGTCTCTAAGACATTGGAGTTGCTTGCCGACGAGGAATTTAGAAGCCAACTTGGGAAAGCCGGCCGAAGTCGAACGAGAGAAAAATGGTCTTTGGACTCGATGGTCCACGGCTACGAAAATTTGGTTCGCACTTTGGTTGCGGCAAAAGGAAGCACAGTGACGGTTCACACTCCCATTCGCCCCCAAGTTCCTTTTAGTGCCCAATGATGAGTGAGAGAGGCTACCGTGCTCTCGTACGGCCAGTTAGGATAGAGGGTTTAGGGCAGCATGACTTAGGTTCTCCGGGACTTAATTCTCCCGGACTGCGTGGCGGTCCGGCTAGGCAGCCAACCTTGAGTCTTGAGATCGACGTAGTGTATGTTTACTGAAACGCTCTTAACCTGGACCGCTAGAATCATCAGCGGCGTGAGCGTGCGCTGGGTGGACTCGCAGCCCGATACTTGCCAGCGAGTCTATTTCGCCAATCACACGAGTCATCTTGATGTGGTCTTAGTATGGTCCGCATTGCCGGCGGACGTGCGACATTTGACCCGACCAATCGCAGCCAAGGACTATTGGGAAGGTGGCTCAATTCGTCGCCATCTGGCCAAAGTGTTTAATGCGATGTTGATCGACCGCAAGGAAATCAAAGTTCATCAGAGCCCTGTCGACATGATGCTGCGCGAAATCGGTAAGACGCATTCGCTCATTCTGTTCCCTGAAGGGGGCAGAAGTCCAGGCGAAGAAGTGGGGGAGTTCAAGAGTGGACTCTATTATCTAGGAAAGAAACGCCCTGATCTGGAACTGATCCCCGTGTACATCAACAATATGAATCGAATCCTGCCACGGGGAGAATTCCTCCCCGTACCACTGTTGTCGTCTCTGACATTTGGCCCACCCATTTGGCTTGAGGCGGGTGAACCGAAGATCGATTTTCTGGCCCGCGCACGAGATGCCGTACTCAGTCTGAAGGAAAACTAAGCATGAGAGACTGGGCATTATTGGGCACGGTGTTGGCCCTTTTGTCACTGGCAACACTTGGCGGTCAATGGCTGAAACGACAAACAAGCATGGGACTCGACGGAAAGGCCGTTGATGCGTTTAATAGTCGCATTCAGGCTTGGTGGTTTTTTTCAATCGTGCTGGGAATCTCCTTTTTCCATCCCATCCTCACCGTCGTTCTATTTGGCATGCTAGCCTTTTGGGCATTGCGTGAATACATCACACTGACCCCCACCACGATGGGCGACCATCGAGCACTCTTTTGGGTATTCTTTTTGTTTACCCCTGCTCAGTTCGTTCTCGTAGGATTCAACATGTATTCGCTCTATAGCGTGCTGATCCCTGTGTATGCTTTTCTATTCATTGCAGCTCGGGCTGCCATCTCGGGTGACTACCATCGCTTTTTGGAACGCATCGCCAAGATTCAGTTCGGCCTGTTCGTTTGTGTCTACTGTTTGAGCTTTGTACCGGCTTTGTTGTTTCTTGAGTGTCAGAGTACCGAGGGAGATGAATCGGCAAGTGCTCGGCTCCTGTTCTTCTTCATCACGATGGTGCTCTTTTCTGAGTTGGCACAGTTCCTTTGCAGCCGGCTCTTTGGTAAGCATCTGATCACTGAAACCATCGATGAATCTCGCACCTGGGAAGGGGTCGTCGGGGGAGCAGCTGCAACGGCCTTGCTGGGGTCGCTGTTGTTCTGGGCCACACCTTTCAAATACCTCTGGCAAGTGGCCACCATGTCGATATTGATCTCAATGATGTCCTCGGCTGGTGCATTGACCATGGCAGCTATCCGGAAAGATCGAGGGGAAGTACGCTCAGGTACGCTTATCGAGGGTCATGGCGGCGTGTTGAGCCGAATTGATGCCATTTGTTTTGCGGCACCGGTGTTCTACCATCTCACGCTCGTGTTCTTTGGTAGGGCAGCCGGCTGAGGTTATCCGTTCGACCGCTCAATCAAGGAGCCACCGTCAGCCCTTTGGGCTCTCGAAACAAACAGCAGACAATACCTGAAATGGCCAGCACGGCGGCTAGCAGCGCAAACGTGGTTTCAATTCCTAGGTGAGTAACGCCAAATTCTGCCGAGCGTGGGCCGATCGTGGCCACAACCCAGGCCCCGCCCATCATTAAGCTGGAGGCGAAATTTGCCCGGTGTGGCAAGAGATGCTGAGCCAAAGCGACAGTGACGGGAATCATGGAAGCAAAGCCCACACCTGCCATCACGGCCAATACGTAACTCGCCTGAATACTTAGGTGAGGGAATAGTGCCAACACAGGGCAAAAGCACAAGGGAACCCATACGAGCGGCCATTTTTCACGGCCCGGTGCCACGAAAGTGCCTCCCATGAGGCCACCTATCGCCATACCGAGAATCATACAGGCGTTGAGATTCCCCACGATCGGTGCCGCCTGCTTTGCCACTGCTTCTGCACTCATAGAGGCATGTTCGAGAGAAATCACTTGCTCTGTCCAACGTACGAACAAGTATACGAGCGAGGTATTTATGCAATACCGCATAGCAGAGGCAGCGTACAACACGATGATGTTCGCCCAATTGCCGCGCAAAAGGCTCAAATCGGCAGTATGCCACTGGTGCTGCTTGATGGGAGGGAGTACCAAAAGCTTGCGATGCAAGAAGAAAGCAAGTATTAAGATTGGAGCAACCATCAACGGCAAGTTTCCGAATCCACCGGTGGTAGATAACCATCGTGGCCAAAGAATAGCTCCGAATACTCCTCCGATCATCCCTGCCACGAAGAAGATGCCCGTAGCTGAATTGCGGCGATGATAGTGAAGTTGGGCAACAGTAGTAGCTGCGATAGGATGGAATATACCCACACCGATCATTCCCAGGACATAGATTGTCGATAGGGCGATTGCATTCGTAGTGAGGCCTAGCATTGCAAAACCAATTCCTGCTACGGTAATTCCCACGACGGTTAAGACTCTCGTTCTCAGCCGGTCGCTTATCAGTGCACAGAGGGGTTGAGCAAGACCTGAAGTAAATGAGCCCAAACCCAAAAGCCAGGCGGCTTGTGAGTGGCTCAAACCGCTTCGAACTTCAATCAGACCTAGGCTCGATGGAAGCAATGTTGCCAGAGCATCGACCACAAAATGGGATGCTAACAGCAGGAGAAACACAACGCCCAACCGTTCGAGCAAGCTGGGGCGGTAGTCGACTTCAAGTACTGCTCCTTGACTCATGTTAATTCCATATCCTTCGTAGAATCGCCGCTTGGCGGCACACGGACCTATCCAAAAAAATGAGGCAGGTACTGATCAACAGTATCGCGGTTCAAACTTGGCGGGCAGTGCTCACCTTATGCCACGAACAGACCAAAAAACTCCATTAAGGGTTCACTAGGATGCTACCGTCACCATGGTTTTCCCATGGTTTTCGTCTGTACGCGACACAGGTACATGTCGGCAGTTAGATATAGCACCGATCCATCGTCGCCCCAGCAGCAATTCGCGGTTGCTTCACCCGTGTCGATTCTACCCAGCAGTTTTCCTTCAGGCGAAATAACGTGAACACCTCCGGGGCCGGTCGCGAATAAATTGCCTTGGGCGTCGATGGTCATTCCATCTGGCGAGCCTTTCCGCTTTCCATATTCACTACTGGCATCATAGAAGATTCGGCTATTGGTCAAAGTGCTGTCATCTTTCAAGTCGAAGGCCCGAATAATCGGAGCTTTCGAATCACTCTGAGCGACGTAGAGAGTCTTTTCGTCGGGAGAGAGGACAATGCCATTAGGTCGCGTCATTTCGTCGGTGAGAAGCGAAACTTTGCCGGTCTTTGCAATGCGAAAAACCCCACAGCCGCCGTAGCCATGTTTGTCGTCAGGTTCTCGATTCGGCAGGCCATAGGGAGGGTCGGTGAAATAGACATCTCCATTGGAGTGGCAAACAACATCATTGGGACTATTGAACCACTTTCCTTCCCAGTTGTCTGCGAGAGTTCGTTTCCCTTCACCCCAAACCA
Source organism: Bythopirellula goksoeyrii (assembly GCF_008065115.1). Taxonomy (NCBI): domain Bacteria; kingdom Pseudomonadati; phylum Planctomycetota; class Planctomycetia; order Pirellulales; family Lacipirellulaceae; genus Bythopirellula; species Bythopirellula goksoeyrii. The sequence continues at coordinate 3,554,750 of NZ_CP042913.1, forward strand.
TTACCGAGACGCGGCGATCACCGTGCTCACAGAACACTAGCTGACCATCGGGGTTGAGGGTGAGCCCATTACTGCCGGGCTCACTGCTGTAACTGCCCACTCCAGTGTAGCCTGAAGGCTTCATGTAGGTGGAGATTCCTTTACCTGGTTGCCACTTGAAGATCGTGTTCTGGGGGACATCTGAGAAAAGCAAGAACCCGCCATCGCGGGGAATCCAGACAGGACCTTCCGACCAATCAAAGCCTGAGGCCAACACCTCGATGCGAGAGTCAGAGGCGATAAGCTCGTCCAATAGAGGATCTACTCTGACAATCTCACCGATCGTGGGGAAGTTGGCAGATTCTTGGGCTGCAAGGTGTTGAGTCAGAATGACGGCCGAAAAGAAGTAGAAGGGTGCGATACGCATTGATTATTTCCTATATACGCGAGACGGGGCGTCCTCGCCCCCGGTATTTCGGGCCCGGGGACGGGCCGGCTCATGATATTGGTTAACGTGCTCTATTGAGAAACTTTTTCAAGTTTTCTCAGTAGCTGGAGTACATTCAGTGAAGCACATTATACGAATCGTATAATGATTCGCCACAACTTATTTTGGACTTGTAGTGGAGAATCTTAGAGGCAGGCTACTCAAACTTCAGGCATTTAATATGTGCCCTGGCCGCATCGGCCAATACGTCGCGGAACATCCGGTTCGGATCGCCAAATACGGCATTGCCGATCCCCCGATCAACCGAGCGAGTCGCGAGCAAAGTTTGCATCGGCGTCGGGGGGAAATAGAGTTCCATGTAGGTAAGCCGCATCCCTTCTCCCTTCACACGAAGCAGTCGCTCAAAATACTGTTTGGCGAGATTGTCGTCACGAGCCAGCACTGCACCTTTGATGGCTACGCGCAATTTATGCCACTTTGCAGGAGGTATTTCTCTTTTCCAAGCCATGACCTGAGCGTGCATCGCGTCGAGTTGACTTGCTGCAGCGCAGGCAATGTTTTCCTTAATCATTGGCAGCATGCAGCGAGTGAAACAACGTAGTTCTGCGGAACTGCAAATTCTCTGCTGCATAACCTGCTCAAGAAATCGTTTTGATTTGGTGAGAATATTTTTCTGGCGATCAAGATTGTCTCCGCTCAGATCAATCTCCATGAAGTTATTCTCGACTTTCACTAGTTTATCGTGATAGTCTCGCACTTGAATAAGTCGCTGGTCATCGATTTCACCAGTCCCTTCTGGCCCGAGTAATAGATAAATTGCCACGGGGATATGCGCAAAAGTCTTGAACGCGTTGTAATCCGAAAGAATCACTTGAGCGGCAGTCTCGGTATCGTCGTTGATCAAGACGATTTGCCCGTCTCGGAGGAGGATGATGGGGCCGCCCGATTCAAGGTCCAGTTTGTTGGCAACTGTGTGGGCAGCGATGAATGCACCGTCGAGTTCGGCAAGTGGAGTACTCTTCTCCTGGCCGTACTCTGTGGAATATATTGGGAGTGCGAACAATACGACTACTATGCCTGAAAAGAAAGTTTGTCTCATCTTCATCTCACCGGTAAGATTGTGTGCATGGAGTATTGTTACGAGACCATAATACGACTGCTGAAGCAAGTCGCCACACTTAACTTTGACAAACATCTCATAGCAGTAAGGAACGAGATATGAACACGCAAAAACAAGCGACCCCCGACCATCCCATTCACGAATTGCTCACAAAACGCTGGAGTCCATATGCATTTGCTGAGCGCCCAGTTACCAATGAAGACTTGCGTTCGCTATTCGAAGCGGCGCGCTGGGCCCCTTCGTCCTACAATGAGCAGCCTTGGAGCTACATCGTGGCGAAAAAGGAAGACAAAGAAGCTTTCCAACAAATGCTCTCATGTCTAGTCGAAGGGAACCAGGAATGGGCCCAAGCTGCACCCGCACTCGCCTTGGGCTGCACGAGTCTGAAGTTCTCTCGCAATGACAAGCCTAACGCCGCAGCCCTCCACGATCTTGGTCTCGCAAGTGCCAACCTTACTTTCGAGGCAACAGCACGGGACATGTTCGTTCATCAGATGATCGGCATTCTGCCAGACAAGGCCAGAGAATTGTACGACATCCCGGAAGATGTGCAGCCTCTGACAGGGCTAGCCATCGGCTATGCAGCTGAACCGGACAATCTCAGTGAGAAGTACAAAGAGCGTGACACAACGGCAAGAGAGCGCAAGCCATTGTCTGAGTTTATCTTTAGTGATTCGTGGGGAACTGCATCAGAGTTAGCAAAGAACAGGTGACCATAATCCGTCTCGGACAACCTATGCGATCCTCAATGCCGCCCGCACTTGCTGAATTGCTTCTTCGACTTTACAGGATCGATCGGCTACTGAAATGCTGGTGCCTTGACTGACCATCTTGTCGATGCGGCGCTGCGCGGAGATCACCGTACTATGGCTGCGGCGTCCGAAGTATTCGCTGATCTCACCCAAGGCGGAGCGAGTGAGGCTACATGCCAGCCACATGGCCAACATTCTTGGCTCAGCCACGGTACGCGATTTGCTTTTCGATTTGAGACTGCTTGGTTCGACTTGGAACACCTTGCAAACGGCTTGCTGGATGTCCGCGAGTCTTACCGAGGGGGTAATCTGTTGCATGTATTCGGCAAGAACGGTACGAGCAAGGTCCGCCGTCAGTGGCTTGCCCCAAGCCTCGCTGGTGACAATCAGGCGATTGATCGCACCACGCAGTTGACGGGCGCTGCCAGCGATCTGATTTGCGATGAGTGAAGCGACTTCGCCGTCGATTGACATGCCAATTACCGGGTGCATCTGAGCGAGAAACTGTCTGACGAGTTCCAGCCGCGTGGCGTAGTCGGGTAGTTCGATTGGAATGGCCAACCCTCCCGAAATCTTGGTCACCAGTTCAGGACTCACCTTTTGCAGCTCCGCAGGCGTGCCTGCACAGGACAGCACGACTTGTTTGCCGCGTTCTTGTAACGAGTCGATTGTGATTAGCAGTTCTTCGAGAGTAGCGCGCTTGCCGACAAGGAATTGGATATCGTCGATCAGCAGGACGTCGACAGAACGGTACTTATGGCGGAAACTCGGAGAAGTGCGACCATTGAGTGCTTCGAGAAACTCGCTCGTGAACTGCTCGGCAGTAAGTCGAATCGCCCGAATTCGGGGGGTGGTGCTCCGCACTTCTTGCACAATCGCATGCTGGAGGTGAGTCTTGCCAACACCTGCAGGGCCATAAAGCAACAGAGGCCCATAGTGTCCCAAGCGGCCGGCAACGGTTTTCGCCGTGCGGAGGGCCAGTTCATTGCAGGGACCCGTGACAAACCCCGAGAAGGTTGATTTTGAGGGTTTCGAGTAAGTTGGTTTACGACGATTTTGTGAACCACTTATCGTCGCAACTGAGGGGATGCAATTCGGATTGGCCGCAACTGGTGACTGGGAAAGATCTGCTCGGTCACTGTTTGTCTTTAGACCTTCCTCGAACAATTGTTGTTGCATGTGAATCGGCTGATCGCATGTCGACTCTACTGGTGGCGCAGGTCGCACAAAGTATTCGACGGCGAATTCTTTGCCTGCGATCAAGGAGCCTCCCTCCACTAGATGCGAATGCAGTCGGCGGCGCAAAAACTGCACTTCGAACGCAGTTGGACAACCAACTTGAAGTGTATCGGCAGCAAACTCGAACGTCGTCTGGGTGCCTATCCAGAGATCGTATCGTTCTTTGCCTAGTCGATTCACCAAATCGGTGCGCAACGCGGACAGCCTGTCCGAATCTTCCATGATCACTTCCTGTTTGGCTCTATTGCCCAATGAGAACCACGAACACGACGAATATCTTCGCTAACTCAACCTCGAAGAGATTCCTACTATTACCGGAGGTGAGTGCGACGGCATGTTTCCTCCCACGCGAAGGGGTGATTTTATGGGTGCTAGCACTCGGCGAGAAGGACTTGACATTGATTTCAAAGTTGTCCAACTGAGGATTGTTAAGGAACTGCGAGAATTTGCTTGGTTTGGACACTTTGTCGTGTCAAAAAAAATTTGGGAAGAACCTCGTCCCGTGTGGATAATCTGTTCGCCGCAAATGAGTTTTGCGTGGACGACCAAAAGTGCCTTAGAGAAACACAAAGAATCGGCAGAATCCACGTCACTTACGGCAAACACCTTTGTCGAAATAGATACCCACTAAATAATGGGTCGCAAGAACATTTGTTCACGCTAGTTGGCAATCATGTGGATCAAGGCCACCGGCAGATACAAAGATTTGAAGCACGAACGACTAGGCCACTATATCCCGAATTGGCTCCACATGTTCGACGCCGACTAGTTTTTGATCGAGTCCGTTGTAGAAATAGCTGAGTCGATTGGGATCAAAGCCGAGTTGGCTTAGCACGGTGGCGTGCAAGCGCTTGACGTGCATTTCGTGCTCAATGGCACGACTTCCGAGTTCATCGGTCTGGCCGACTGATACGCCTCCCCGGATACCGCCGCCTGCCATCCACATCGTAAAGCCTGCCGAGTTGTGGTCGCGACCGGTGCCTTTGGAATACTCTGCAGTGGGCTGGCGACCGAACTCTCCCCCCCAAACTACCAAGGTCTCTTCTAGAAGGCCACGCTGCTTAAGATCGGCAAGGAGGGCGGCGATGGGCTGGTCAGTCGCTCCTGCATGCTTGTTGTGATTGAGCACCAAGTCGCCATGGGCATCCCAGTTGTGGTCGTTATGTGAACCCCCCGAGTACAACTGGATGAAGCGTACACCTCGTTCGACAAGTCGCCTGGCAAGTAGGCAGCGTGTACCGAAGTCGTTTGTCGTCTGTTTGCCAACGCCGTAGAGATCGAGCGTCGCTTGGGTCTCATCAGCGAGGTTGACCGCCTCGGGGGCCGAAACTTGCATGTCGTAGGCTAATTCGTAGCTGGCAATCCGGGCAGCCAATTCGCTGTTGTCCGCGCGAAGAGCCAGATGCTTCCCGTTGGCACTAGAAATTGCATCTAGGAGATCGCGTTCTAGCTCCCGCGTCATTCCGCGGGGCGACTGAAGATCAAGAATTGGTGCCCCTGCGGTGCGAAAAACAGTCCCCTGATAGGTCGCTGGCATGTAGCCATTCGACCAGTTCTTTGCGCCAGAGATTGGTCCGCCAGAGGGATCAAGCATCACAACAAATCCGGGGAGGTTGCTGTTTTCGCTTCCCAGTCCGTAATTCACCCAAGACCCCAGGCAGGGGCTCCCCGATTGGAGTTTGCCTGAATTCATCATCAACATCGCTGAGCCATGGATAGGCGATTCGGCAGTCATCGAGTGTAGGAATGCGATGTCATCAACGTGGTGGGCAAGGTGAGGGAATAGATCGCTAACCCATTTGCCGCACTCGCCATATTGACGGAATTTCCAGCGAGGCTCGACGATACGTCCCGAGTTCTTATGCCCCCCGCGGCCATGCGTTTTGACGGCGACCGTTTTGCCATCCATGCCGATCATACTTGGTTTGTAGTCGAACGTGTCGATGTGACTTGGTCCGCCATACATGAACAGGAAGATTATGCTCTTGGCTTTGGCGGCACTAGGAGCAGGTCTCTGTGAGAGCGTAGATGCGTCGGCGCTGGAGAAGAATCCGTCTTTCGAAAGCAATCCAGCTAGGGCTGTTGCCCCGAAGCCAGCGCCGGCCTGCCAAAGGAATTCGCGACGAGTGCGACCGCAGAAGTTGTGTTGAGGGGGCATGAGTGTTTTCTTGGGTTCGTAGATCAACCTCGCTAGGCCGCAAGCAGCTAGTCAAGGTAGATAAATTCGTTGAGGTTCAGTAGTGTGAGGCAATAGTAGCGGAGTGCTTCGTTGGCATCCTGTTTATGTTCGTTTTGTATCAGGTTAATCAGTTCTATGCCGTCTTGAATCTCCTCGATAGTTGCCTCGCGGCCAAGTACCAATTCGACCGCGTGAGCCACCTGCCTCTTTGATTCCGTGCCCGCTTCGCTCTGAACTCGAAGGGCTAAGTCGCCCGCCGATTCATGCAGAAACTCACTATGGAGCAATGCGAATGCCTGGGCTGGTTGCGTGGTATTGAAGCGCGCTTCACAACTGGAGTCGGGATCAGGTAGGTCAAACGCGGTCAAGAGGGGCAATAGAAGCGAACGTTTGACATGAACATAAATACTTCGCCGCGATCGCTCCTGAGCATTCGACTCGCCCCAATTCAAGCCAGGTTGTGATTGGGTCGCCAGAACTTCTTGAGAAAGTTGCGGATAAACACTCGGTCCATGAAGTGAGTCGTTCAGTTTACCACTGACGGACAACACCGAATCGCGGATTTCCTCGGCACTCAACCGTCGCATATCAAACCTCCAGAAGAGATTGTTTTCAGGATCTGCAGCAAGAGACTCAGGGTCTGCCTTAGACGACATGCGGTAGGTATTCGAAGTGAGAATCAAACGATGCAGCGGCTTAAGTTGCCAATTGTGATCTATCAAATAAGTCGCCAAGTAATCCAGTAATTCGGGATGGGTAGGTGGAATCCCGAGTTGGCCAAAGTTGTTTGGCGATCGAACGATGCCTCGACTAAAGTGATGTTGCCACACGCGATTGGCAACAACCCGGCTAGTGAGTGGGTTATCTGGCGAGATGATCCAGTTGGCGAGTATTCTGCGGCGTCCTGCCGAGCCGGACTGGTCATTGGATGTTGGGATCTTGGGCTCATAGCCACCAAAGATTTCGGGGAAATGTGGCACAACGACATTACCCAGCACATGCGGATTACCTCGTTGGTGAATACGCATCACTGGAGGTGAAGGGTCCGTGCGAGCCAGGGCAAGGACGGCGTTATCGGGTCCAAGCTTTTCCAGCTTCTTCGCCAATGCTTCAATTTTAGCGATGGTCCTATTGTAATCTTGCTCTTCTTGCCCTTTAAAGTGGGTTCTTAAATGTTCGCGAAGTACTTCTTCTCGTTTCTCTGATTCAGTTAATTGCTGGATCGCCCCCGACATCCGTTGGATTGCTCGTTCCTCCAATTGGATTTTGGAGTCTTCTAGCTTTCGCTTGCTTTCTCTGAGAGTATCTCGCTGTTTGCGTATCTTTGGCGGTGCGACGCTCCATTGATTATTCGTCTGTTGATCAGCTCGAGTACCATAAGTGGTTACGTCCGCCATGAAAGCCATTAAGCCATAATAGTCTGCCTGCGGAAAAGGATCGATTTTGTGGTCGTGGCAACGAGCACAGCCGACCGTCAGACCTAGGAAAGCTTGCCCGGTAGTTGAAACGATGTCGTCCATCTCGTCGGCTAATGCCTGTACGGGATCGGCCGGTTCATCATCCCAGAGGCCGAGTCGATAGTATCCCGTGGCAGTCATCGTTTCATCGGTGACATTTGGTAGCTCATCGCCAGCGAGTTGTTCGAGGACAAATTGGTCATAAGGTTTGTCGTCATTAAGAGACTTAATGACGTAGTCGCGATATTTCCAAGCGTTTGGCTTGGGATTGTCGCGTTCGAAGCTGTTTGACTCGGCATAGCGGACTACGTCGAGCCAATGACGAGCCCACCGCTCGCCATAGTGAGGCGAGGTAAGCAGCTCATCCACCAGTCGTTCATATGCATCCGGTCGAGAGTCGGCGAGAAACTTGGCGAGTTGTTTGGGAGTCGGCGGCAGGCCGATGAGATCGTAGTAGATTCGTCTGGCAAGGACTCGCTTCGAAGCTGGCTGCGCAGGTTGTAGTCCGGCAGATTCCAGCCTCCGAAGAATGAAGCGATCAATGTCATTGCGGACCCAGCCAATCTGCGTCACTTCCGGAGGAGTCGGCTGAGAGATCGGCACGAAAGCCCAATGTTTTTCCCAATTCGCGCCCTCATCAATCCATTGGCGAATCGCAGCGACTTCCTCCAACGAAAGAGGTTTTCCCTCGGGTGGCATCCGTTCTGAATCGTCGTTCGACGAAATACGCCGGAAAAGTTCGCTCGCATCTGCGTCGCCTGGAACAATCGCCTGCAATCCTGAATCGATTTCACCAAATGCCGCTTGAGCTTCGTGCAGCGCGAGACCTGACTCGGCAGTTTCCGGTCCGTGGCAGGCGAAACACCTACGTGCAAGGATCGGTTTTACATCGTGGGAAAACTCTATTGAGCTTTGAGTCTCCTTAGATCGTGCCCAGGCGACATGGAGAAAAATCCCGGTCAAGGCAATGGCCAGAGTGAGCGCAGACGAGACTTTGTGATGAGAAATCATAGTCCTTCTATCATAGCTAATTACGGAAGGGCATCCAAGAATTAGCTCACAAAACAGGAGGTTTCCAGCCAATCGTCTGGCTACATAATTCCCTAATCTGCGACTCTGGCATAGACAGTGCGGCGATCCCATGCCGTGAAACCAGCGCGGCGGTACATTGCCTGTGCGGGGTTGTTCTGCGTGTCGACGGCCAATACCAAGCGTTCTGCTTGAGTGTTAGCCGCGCAGCGGATGGCATGATGAAGGATATGCTCACCAAAAGCTCGGCCGCGCACCCTAGGGGCGACTCCCATATAAACTAGCTCGAGTACCTTGCCGTCATTGTGGTCTGCAAGAATTAGTACGCCAATGTCCGTGCGATCTGACTGAACCAGGAACCAGTTTTCGCCTTTGTACTCCCCCTGTGCCCGATAGCTGGCAACCACGTCTTCGGGATCTCGCAAGTCGTTGAGTTGTGGGCAATCGAGCGTCTCCTCGTAACTTTGCAGAATAACGTCATGCAAACGTGTTGGATGTTTTGCAGCATCTGGTTCGAAGTGCAAAGTGCTTGCAGGCCACTTAGGATCAGCTTGAGGCTGCTCCAGGGAGAGGTAGTCTAGTTCTACCAGTCGGTGGAAGTCGGCCAGGGCAAGTGCTTCGATATCTACCTCTGCCGACGAACCGATGACCATCTGTGCTAGAGGAACTTGCCATTCGTTGAGGATGCCATCCACGAATCGCATCAATTCCGAGGCTGCAGGCGAAGTGAAATCAGGAGGCCAAAGGATTGCCGTGTTGCCAGGTGCTGGTTGCACCCAGGTGGCTGCGAGTATTTGGTCTTGCTCCTTCGCAATGATCAAATTCTCCAATGCGATCGCATCTTGCCTGCGCAGTTGCTCGAGAGTGGCAACCAGGGCATCTTGTTGATCCGCAGAAATTCCATGGTGAAGGCAACGCAGAGCTTCCTGACTCTCGGCAAGTGGACAACGGTAGATTTCAATCTGACTCATGGACTCAGCATAAAACATTCTGCTGTTGACGTTTAGCTCAGCTTGAGACTATCACTATTTCACAGTCAATCGACCTTCCGAGCAATTCCGAAGTTTGCAGTACAGGGCCGATTGGCCCAGAGTGATTGATTCCCCAGGGGCACTCGGCTCTCATTCCCTTCCAAAGAAAACCCACGACTCTTCAACATGGAAATCAACTTTACTAGGGGCTTCTCCCAATCGAGAATTGTCAGATTCCTCGAAGGCCTTCACTTTCTTGAGCGGTGGAAACAGGTTTTGTCCGACTGGCAACAGGGTAAGAATCTTAAGATAAATAGCATAGCCGGGTGTTCCGCAGTGGCATTTCTCGCATGCTTTGCACTGTCAATTGGGACCGCGTCGGCAGCAGAATTGTCTCCCGAAAAGGTCAAGTCGGCTCTTTCCGGACTGGAAAAAGTTGTCAACCAGACTCGGCAAAAGACCGGGGTACCTGGCATTGCGATTGCCGTTGTCCACCAGGACGAAGTGGTTTATCTCAAGGGCTTTGGTGTCCGGCAGTCGGGTCATCCGAGTTCGGTCAATGCCGATACGGTTTTTCAACTCGCTTCGGTCTCCAAACCAATTGCCACGACGGTGCTCGCTGCAATGGTCGGCGAGGGATTTATTGACTGGGACGACCGTGTAATCGACTTCGATCCAGGCTTTCGATTGCGCGACCCCTGGGTAACACGAGAAGTAACGTTTCGGGACCTGCTGTGCCACCGTAGCGGCCTGCCGGACCACGCAGGGGACCTGCTGGAAGACCTCGGCTACGGGCAGGCTGAAGTGTTTCGCAGATTGCGATACCTAGATACTGCTAATAACTTTCGCTCTCAATATGCGTACACGAATTTCGGATTCTCTGAAGCGGGAGTGGCTGTGGCACGGGCAGCCGGTACGACCTGGGAAGATCTTTGTGCGGACAAGCTCTATCGTCCCCTTGGCCTGAACTCCACTAGCTCTCGGTTTGCAGACTTTGAGTCAGCTGAGAACCGGGCATTACTGCACGTCCGCGTCGATGGCAAATGGGTCGCGAAGCACGTCCGCGATCCCGACGCGCAATCACCAGCAGGTGGGGTAAGTTCCACGGTCCGAGATATGGCCCAGTGGATGAGACTGCAACTTGCCGAGGGCCAGTTTGATGGCAAGCAAATAGTCGCAGCCGCGGCCCTGGATGAGACACATCGCCCCCAGATTGTCAGTCGGCCACCACAGAACCCGGCTACGGATCGGGCTGGCTGGTATGCGCTCGGCTGGAATGTTAGCTACAACGACGGAGGCCGGATTATGTTGGGGCACTCAGGAGCCTTCGATATGGGGGCAGCGACCGTCGTCAATTTACTGCCGGCTGAAAACCTCGGGATCGTTGTCCTGACAAACGCCGCTCCGATCGGTGCGGCCGAAGCGATCGCTGCGAGTTATCTCGATCTGGTGCAGACTGGCAAGGTCGAGAGAGACTGGCTGAAGTTTTTTACCGGCCTGATTGAATCTACGGCCGAACCGGCTACCGACTATTCACAGAGACCCACCGAAGAGTCTCCTCCTCTGTCCGCGGAGTCCTATGTGGGTACATATCGCAATTCTTACTTCGGTGAAATTGAGGTTTCTAACCGTAAGGGTGCACTACAACTGAGCATGGGCCCGAAGCAGACTCTGTTCCCTTTACGTCATCGGGACCGCGACGTTTTTATCTATAAGCCCGCGGGAGAAATGGCAAGCGGGTTAAGTGCGGTGACTTTCCGAATCGGGACAAATCTCCAAGCTACTACTGTCACCGTGGAAAACCTTGATATCAATGGCCTAGGAACGTTTTCACGCTCTCCCTCCGAGAAGTGAACAAGCAGCAAAGTAAGCATCCCAGCGTCAGAAGACATTCTGCAGTGCCTCTATTACCCTAAATCGCTAATACCTCTCGAGGGTATCCAGGTTCTTGATCTGTTCCTCTGGCACCCGACTGCGTGGGAAGAATCGATTGAAAGACTCCTGGAGTTCCTTCTTGGCAGCCAGTTGCTCTGCTGCAGTTTCTTCGTGGGCCTTCTTGGCTGCTTCTTCGGCCGTTAGCTGTGGTTCGGTCGGAGTATTTACCTCCGGAAGCGGTGCTTGCTGGACCGGAAGCGGCGTCATCGCACCGGGAGGCTGCAATTGAAAATCAACGGCAAAACTATTGTGGGGCGAACTCGACCAAAGGACTGCAGAAGGCTTGGTTCTAAGTTCGCTTATGACGCCGCGGTCACTCTTGGTTTGGAACAACTGCTCCCCTGCTACTATATTGTATTGCGGCTGGAGTCCATAACGACGTACGGCCAGCATCACCAACTGGGTAGTGTCACCCGTGTTCCCTTTAAACGTGATTTTTTGCACCCGCCCGGAAGGATCGAAGAAATAGGTCAACGAACCAGCGATATCCGTGAGTTGGGTTCCAGTAACCAGCGGAATCCTAACTCCGTACAATCCTAATTCGGAGAGGGCGGTCGACTTGCGTGCCCAATGTTGATAAACCCATTCTTTGGTCACATCAAAACGAAATACCTGATCGAGTGAGATGCTTTCGATTCCTTCCAGAGGGGTCTCGATCGGATAGAGTTCGGAACCTGGCCCTTGTGGTGAAGGATTGCTTTTTCGGTTTCGTGCTGTTCCTGTTAGCTCACTATCGGTGTTTACCTCAGAACTCGTTTGCGTGGCTTCCCACAAATCGGCAATACTCTTGGTGCCGTTGGATTGAACATAGGGAATGGCGACAGCGGCCCCGAGCAGCACGGGGATTCCTAAGACGCGGGAGAACATCGCGGTCGGACCTCAAATGGGAACTACTTTGTTGGCAAAGATGACTTGACTCTGGAATGGAATCCGTTCCCATAAGTATTTATCGACACAAATTGTGCCGTGCTTCCCGGCGAGCGAGTCCTGCCATCCAGCTTGCTTGACGGGAGTTGTGCGAGTTTTCCTAGGAATCGGTTTTATCAGCGTGAATAGCATCTACAGGCGATCTGTACTCCAAATCATGGCCTCTATTGATTCGATGAGGAAAAGTTGACTGAATTTTCCGATTATCACTGGTTGGTTAGCGATGAGGCACGTCCATGGATCACAACGGCAGCCGAGTCCGACCTGCCGTCGCATCGGCTTGTCGAAAACTTGCGTAGGTCGCTCTCCACAGAGCGTGTTCGGCTGGTTGTCGAGCAAGTAGGCTTGCGCGAAAAAGCCTCCGAAAAGTTTGGCTCGCTTGCCAGGCAGATGTTTTTTACGGACCGTGCCCTTCAGCAGGCGACGGATCTTTCCATCGCCAGACACAAAGCACAGAGGTTCTCCGAAGGGGGCGAGATCGTCGATTACTGCTGCGGTATTGGTGGCGATATGTTAGCTCTTGCCGAGCGAGGATCGGTTGTCGGTGTGGACCGGGATCCTATCATGGCGATTCTAGCGGATGCGAATCTCCGCGTCTGGAAACTAGACAAGTCGGCATCTATGAAAACTGCAACGTCTGAAGAGTGTCCGCCAACAATCGGCTCTCGATGGCATCTCGATCCCGACCGCCGCGTGGATGGCCGCCGCTCGACACACCCAGAGTTCCATTCTCCCAGTGAGAGTACGATTGATAGCTGGCTGGAAGCCTCGCCTCATGGGGCGATAAAGTTTGCTCCTGCTGCCGTGTTATCACACAACTGGCAAGAGCAGGCTGAATTGGAATGGATCACTCGCGCGAGAAGTTGCCGGCAATTGGTGGCTTGGTTTGGTGAATTGGCAGAATCCCCTGGTATGAGACGGGCTACAGTCATTCAAAATCAAGGCTTGGAGTTCCAGACGGCATCGTTTGTCGGTGATCCCCTTTGTGAGGCACCGCTGGCGGAAAGCATCTCTGATTATGTTTTCGACACCGATCCCTCTATTCGAGCTTCAAGATTGACCGGTGCGTTGGCGGTGGAGCTAGGATGTGAGGCTCTGTTTCCTGGGGAAGCCTATCTGACAGCGAATCATGCCGGCAATTCTCCGCTGACGAGCTGTTTTAAAGTGATCGATGCCTTGCCTTTCAGAGTGCCGAAACTGGCCAAATATTTGCAATCGCTGGGTATTGGAGAGTTGGAGATCAAGACGAGGGGTGTTTCGACGAGCCCCGAGGAACTTCGGAAGCGACTTAAGTTGGTCGGCGACCGGAACACGACGTTACTCGTCACACGGCAACGAAAGAAAGAAATCGCAATTTTGGCTGAGAGATACGAAGCGACAGGGGTAACAGACGGGCATGTCTCTGAGTAGAATTTACTGCTGATTTTCAGAATGAACGTTATTTCTGTTACTAGCCCTCGCTGGAAGGCGGGGGGGTGTTACAGATTGCAAGCCCCCCTTTCGGCGAGGGCTACTCGGGGAAATTCAAACGGAGTCTCTTGTGAAGCTTGCTTTTAGTTCCAATGCCTACATGCAGTTTTCGATTGAGGAGACGATCCGTCGCATTGCGGCAATTGGATATCGTGGCATCGAATTGCTGGCAGATGTTCCTCATGCCTGGCCTGCAGGGCTACTTCCAGAACGCCGGGAGGCGATTCGACAGGCACTTTCTGACCAGGGCCTTACGATTTCCAACATTAACGCATTTATGATGAATGCCGTCGCGGACCCTCGTCAGCCCTATTGGCATCCGGGCTGGACAGATCCCGATCCCCATTATCGTGCTATCCGGCGGGAGCATACCAAGCGAGCTCTGCAGTTGGCGGCTGACTTGGGAGCACCGCATATCACGACCGAGCCTGGGGGCTTGCTTACGGACGATCAAACTCGACAGGGGGCGGCTGATATTTTTTACGAGGAGTTGATGCCATGTGTGGAGGAGGCAAGCAAACTCGACGTGGGACTCTTGATCGAGCCGGAACCGGAACTGTTTATTGAACGGTTTGATGAATATCTGGAGTTTGTCGAACGTGTGGATGCCCCGATCGTCGGACTGAATTTCGATGTGGGGCATGCCTACTGTGTGAGCGAAGAGCCCCAAGATTGGGTGCCAAAGATGGCGGAGCATACTCGCCATTATCACTTCGAAGACATCGCCCCTACTCGCGTGCATCAACATTTGATTCCTGGACATGGGGCCATCGATTTCCCTGAGACACTCAAGGCTATTGCCCAATCAGGTTACTCGGGTTGGCTCACCGTGGAACTTTACCCTTACATTGACTCCCCAGATGAAGCGGCGAGTGCGGCCCATGCCTTCTTAAGCGAGACGATGCAATCCCTTGGCTTGGCGGAGCCAGTTCTTTAATGTCGCGCGCTGGGATCGATTGGCGTGCGTGGTGGCAGTTGTTGCGGGCGGCCAATGTGTTTACCGCGATGTCAAACGTCATCGCGGGATTTTTGCTCGTGCAGCGCGATTGGCAGCCACTGGGGCCACTACTGTTGCTGATTCTCTCTTCGGTTTGTCTTTACGAAGCGGGGATGGTACTCAATGATGTGTTTGATGCCGAGTTGGATGCCGTCGAGCGTCCGGAGCGACCGATTCCCTCGGGGCGAATCAGCAAAGAGAATGCCTATTGGGTTGGTTTGGTATTGCTTGGGGGAGGAAACATCGCAGCACTTTTCGCCAGTGTAACGATTGGCCAATATCTACCGATTATGTTCGCTATTGCATTGTCTTGGAAAATCTGGAGTTACAATGCGTGGGAGAAATCGACAAGTTGGGGGCCCTTGGCCATGAGTACTTGCAGGGGACTCAATGTACTCTTGGGTGCCAGTATTGCAACTTCGCTTGTTGGAGGAGTAATCATGGCGGGTTTCTTGGTGGGAGGAGTCTGCTTCCACACGTACGGTCTGACACTAATCTCTCGCAGCGAAGCAGGTTCGCTTAAACATATCGAACTAACTACAGGTATCGGAGTGGTCATTGCGGGCCTTGCATGGATTGCAGCTTTGCCGTTCACAATTGGGGATTTAGGAATTCCAGTTGTCGCATGGTTTGGGGTTTGTATTTTGCTGCTAATCATTGAACTCTTGCTCGCACGTCAACTGTTGACCAATCCGAGTCAAAGTTGCATTCGTCAAACTGTCGGGACACTGATCTTGATGTTTATCCCTTTAGATGCGGCGGCAAGTGCATTGGCGGCAGGGTGGTCAGCGGGATTCTGTGTTTTATTGCTACTCCTGCCGGTTCGCTTGCTTAGCCGTTGGACTGGTCAGACTTGAGTGTACAATCGACTCGGTGAGATGAGAGAACACGGGCGGAGATTCTCAGAATGTACCTTGGATACAACACAAATGGATTGGCACACCATAGCTTGCCTGCGGCAATCGAACTGTTAGCAGAGATTGGGTACCGGAGTGTGGCCATCACGCTGGATCATGCCGCACTGAATCCCTACGATCCCCATTTTGAATCCGAACTCCGTGAGATAAGCGACTTGCTGGTAGAACACAACTTGCGATCGACGATCGAAACAGGGGCCCGATTCCTCTTAGATCCTCGTCATAAGCATCAACCGACGTTGCTTTGCTCGAAAGGGGAGGGGAGACCACTACGTGTTGAATTCTTGCGCCATGCGGTCGATATTGCAGCAGCGCTCCGAAGCGACTGCGTCTCGCTTTGGTCGGGTGTATTGCCTGTGGGAGACACTGCGGCGGACGGCATGGCACATCTGGCGGAGAGTTTGCATCCGGTACTCGACTATGCAGGACGGCATGGAGTGCGGCTAGGGTTTGAACCAGAGCCTGATATGTTGATCGACAGGATGGACCGATATGCAGAGCTTCTCACCTTGATTGATTCGCCGTTCATGAAGCTCACCCTCGACGTAGGGCATGTCCATTGCCTGGAAGAGAACTCCATTCCAGATGTCATTGCTGAGTGGCACGAGCGAATCGTCAATATACACATCGAAGACATGCACCGTGGAGTGCATGAGCACCTGATGTTTGGCGAGGGTGAAATAGATTTCCCGTCGGTTGTCGCCGCATTAAAGGAAGTTGAGTATGATGGCCCCCTGCATGTGGAACTGAGTCGCCATAGCCATCTGGGCCCTACTGCCGCAAGACAAGCGTATGATTTCCTCAACCCCCTGATCGATAACCATGCCTGAATACGTCGTTTTACTTTCCGTGCCGGGTCTACGTAGAAAAGACTTAGAACACATGCCTCGCCTTCGCGCACTCACCGAGGGTGGAGATTGTGCAGAATTGGTGCCGAGTTTCCCCGGGGTAACATGCTGTGTCCAAGCGAATATGACGACAGGCCTGCCGCCGAATGAACATGGCGTAGTGGCCAATGGCTTCTATTTTCGCGACAAAGAAGAATGTGAAATGTGGATTGCGCCCAATAGCTGTATTCAGCGGCCACAACTCTGGGACATCATGCATGGGCACGACTCGCGACTTACAGCGGCAGCTTGGTTTCCGCTGCACAGCGTTGGCTGTGGTGCCGACGTCGTTTGCTGGCCGGCGCCGAAACATAATCCCGATGGGAGCGAATCCCTCTGGTGCTATTCCAAGCCCGAGCCGCTTTATACAGAGCTACTGGAAAGACATGGGCATTTTCCTCTACAGCACTTTTGGGGGCCTTTTGCTAACATTAAATCAACCCAGTGGGTTGTCACCACGGCAATCGAGGCCGCCGAGAAGTTTCGACCAAACTTGTTTTATGCCTATCTCGCGCATCTGGACTATGCGGCTCAGAAAGAAGGCCCTGACAGCCCGGCCGCGGTGCGAGCATTGGGCGATTTGGATTCCGAGATCGGTCGGCTTGACGAAGGGTTTGCAAGAGCCTATCAGGGGAGTGAGCCGCTGTGGCTGGTGGCTAGCGAATACGTGATCACACCGGTTGAGCACGTGTCCTATCCCAATCGAATGCTGAGGGAGGCAGGTCTCCTCACAGTTGGGCTCGAAGAAGGCCGCGAGCAGCTCGACTTTGGGGCAAGTAGGGCATGGGCTTTGGTCGATCATCAGTTTTCGCATGTATTTGTTAAGGATCATGATCCGCAGGTCTGCCGCAAGGTGTTTGATCTGCTGAGCAATTGCGATGGCATTGCCGACGTGCTAAGCCATGATGAGCTAGAGAAAGTTGATCTTAAACATCCGCTCTCTGGTGATCTGGTAGTCATCTCCGAACCAAACAGTTGGCAAGCATACTATTGGTGGCTGGACGATTGTCTTGCACCAGGTTTTGCTCGCGCGGTCGATATTCACCGCAAACCGGGTTACGATCCTGTCGAAATGTTTTGGGATCCCAATGCCAAAGGTATCCCTCTGGACGCGAGCCTAGTAAAGGGCAGCCATGGTGCGCCGGCAAAAACTGCCGAGCAGCGAGGGGTGTTGCTTTCGTCTCAACGAGGCGTTTTCGTCGAACGACCTCTGGCAGATACCGACGTGGCAGACGTCGTTCTGCGTCAATTTGGCATCTAAGCTAGCACTGCATGGCTAAGCCTTGCGGATTGGGAAAGCTATTTCAGCTGTGCTGCTTGGACCGAATCTTCACTCGGCACCCTTCCGATACCTCTAAACAGAAGTGCTTCCCCACAGCGCTCTGATAAAGACCCCTTCTTGACCCTCGCCGGGATCCTGCCATGAAACACACACTTGTTTGCTCGATTTGTTTTGCCTTGTTGCTCTCTTCTTCTGCTCTGGCGGCACGACCCGTTGTGCCAGGTACGGGAGCGCGAATCGACTATGTTGGAGACGATTTCGAAGACACTGAGTGGAGCTTTGTCCACAGGTTTCCAAAAAGTTCCCGCGAGCAAGATCAACAATTACGCTCGCCAACTGGTTATTCGACGAATGGTCGGTGGGTGGAAGGCCCAGAACGAGGACAGCCAGATCACATGCAGATCGTGCCGACTCCGACAGGTGGTCTTCCAGGTAGCAAGCATGCACTTTTGTTGCGCACTTTGAATTCCGGCATCCCGGGTTACAACACCTTCGAGACAGAGCAAGACGACTTTGTCGCGAATAGTCTGGCCCGAATCGGTGGGGTTCCCGTAAGTGAGATTCCCAGTGCAGTTGCTCGAATCTATTTGCCACCAGTTGACGAGTGGGAAAATCGTACCGGACCCCATTTTGGCTTCCGTTTGAGCACTCAGACCACAACGACTGAGACAAAGCGAGCAGGGCTGTTCGGATCGCGTACCGTCACTGAGGCAGAACCCTATTGGCCCGGTCTGTGGATTCATTTTCGCAGCGAAGGAAGCAAAGGAGCTAAAGAGGATTCCGCCTTCTTGACCTACCGCGGTGATACGCGTGGCAACGATGTGCGATGCAAGGAGATTCCCGTGGAAGAGTTTGGCTGGTGGACTATGGGCATGTCGGTGACACCCGATGGTATGATTCATTACTATGCCAAACCAGGCGTTGAAGACCTTACTCAGGCAGATTATATCACGTCGCAATTCCCCTACGGATTCTCTGCACAGCGATTCCGCACGTTCTTTTTCAATTCGTGCAATCGCAGTGATGGCAAGACCTGGTCGACACCTTTCTTGATCGATGATCCTGCCTTGTACGTGGTGAATTCGTCGCGGATTGAGAATCTTGTGGAGCGGAAGATCCAACGCGACATCCGCAATGCTGAGCGTCGCGCCAAGATGAAAGAGCAGACTGCCAATCGGTCGAATAAATCTTCGAATCGGTAGTTAAGAACCGAGGACTTCCCCGGACGGCTACCACAAGTAATATCAGCAGGGTGGTTTGAAATCGAAACCGCGGCTTTGGCCGAAGAAATTGACTGGGTTGTCGTAGACGATCCTACGAATGAGCTCCTCGCTATGACCGCGGCGCCGCATTTCTAAAATAAAGTCGGGGACTGCGGTCGGTTTGGACGGGCCCCAGTCCCCGGCAGAGTTTACCAAGAGTCGTTCGGGACCGTAGATTTCGACCATGTCCACAGCTCGGGCCGGTGTGCATTTGCTTACCGGGTAGAGCGTCATCCCCGCCCAAAAGCCGTTTTCCAGCACGGGGCGGATCGTATGTTCTTCGACATGATCGACTAGCACACGCTGCCGATTGATGCGACTATCCCCCATGAGCATGTCCAGAATCATGCGGGTACCTTGATACTTGTCTTCCAGATGAGGCGTATGGATCAGGATCTGCTCATCGGTCCTCATGGCTAGATCGATGTGCTCTAGAAACACGACTGCTTCGTTGCGGGTGTTTTTATTCAGTCCGATCTCTCCAATACCTAGCACGCCTGGAGAATCGAGAAACTTGGGGATCATGGCGATCACTTCGCGTGAGAGTTCAACATTTTCGGCTTCTTTCGCATTGATGCATAGCCAAGTGAAATGCTGAATGCCGTAGCTGGCTGCTCGGCAGGATTCGAAATCCGTAAGCTGGCGAAAATAATCGCGAAAACCGTCGACGCTACCTCGATCGTACCCTGCCCAAAAGGCGGGTTCACTCAGGGCAATGCATCCCATTTTGGCAAGCGTTTCGTAGTCGTCCGTGGTTCGGGAAACCATGTGAATATGGGGATCGATGTAGTACACGCTGCTTCTTATGGGGAGAGTTAGGAATCGGTTGATTGGACTGAGAATTGTCTAACGCTTGGGCATGTGTAGCGTATCAGACCAGTTTTCATCGTAGGGGCGGCTAAACAACAATTGGATTCGCGCTGCTCGGTCGCTTTGATCGTCCAAAAGCATTTCCAGAGCTGATCGAAGCTGTTTCACACGTGGGTCGCTCGATAGCCGCTCATCGCCTCGGGCAACACGATCCAGAGTCGCGGCGATTTCGAGGATTTTCGCTCGGGTGGGAAGGTATTCCTGCTCCAAGAGAGTCTCGGCTGACATATTCTCAGGCATTTAGAAGTTATTCCTGCACGTTTAAAGACCTATAAGGAGTGACGAATTTCCTGTGCCAGCGGCAGCATTATCCGCATCATATCAATTTTGACGGTGTCAGGTGCGATGGCAACCCTTCAGTCTAGCCAAATGAGTTTGGAATAGCTATTTTCAGCACCACTTTTTGCTCGGCCCTTCTTCCCGGGCCAGAGTGCAACCTACTCTTTTGTTAGCTAAAACCGTCTCTTGGCACAACTCCGAATACCTCACTACGGTTACCACCGCATTGAGAAGAATCGACATGAAATCCCCTCTTGAATTAACTTTTGAAGTCCTAGCCAACAGTCGCAACGAGTCGGCCAATGAGGTGCTTCTCACGGCATTTCAATGGGAAAATGGACCGCTGTTTATCGAGTCACTCAAGACGATTCTGGCTCGTCGCAACAAGGAAGCGCATACGGCAGTTCTGCAGCGCTGGCACGAATTGGGTGAGCCCGAGCGACAATTGATACTTAAGTCGCATAGCAGAATATCGGGGGCCCTTCGTGATGCGATACTGAGTGAGGATTCATTGCTGTTCACAAACGCCTGTCAAGTCGTTGAACATATTGAAGATTATGACCTCGTTCCTAACCTGGTAGCTCTCTCCGAACATACAACGAGTCCTCACGCCAAAGAGGCCGCTGCTCTCGTACTGCGACTGACGGAAAGGCTGAGCGCACTACTAAAGAAAACTAAAAAGCAAAACGAGACTCGTGATCCGCGCGTATATCGCAAGAGCGTCCTCGAATGCCTTAAGCGAAGTTTGGAACGCTATCGCTATCACAAGAGGCCAGAGCTATTGGAAGCGTTTTCGCAGATTTGCGAATCCAATGACGAGTTCCTCCTCACGATCCTCGACGACCCGCATCACCCGTGCTTCAAAGACATGTCGCATGCATTTGCGTCAAGCGCCAACTCCGCGGTCATCGACTTGCTATTGAAGATGCTTCAAGGCGAAAAGGTTCCGGCAACCATCTTGAGCATCGTCTCCTATCGTACCGACCGCAAATTCATTTGCCGAATGCTTGAGTATTGCGATCAAGCGAAGTCAACACCTCTCTCTCGAAGTCTCAAGAGGCTGCGGAGCCTTTCGTGGCTTAATGTCCCTTCGAATCGCCTTTCGACGTTTTGCGAAGCAGACCAAGTACTGTGTGTCCATATGCTCAGCGCTTCTGGCGTTTCCCCGGATGCAGTACTCGATTCACTCGAGGAGCTACTGCTCGCGGGCGAGCCAGCAGGACGAGCAGCTGCTTGCGAGGCCCTTGCGGAGTTTCCAGGCGACCATACCAATCATTTGATTCTGCAAGCTGTCTACGACACTTCGCCCCCGGTGCAGGCTGCTGCCACGCGGCAATTGCGAGACCGGCACATACCTGGCACGATGCCGTTGCTTTCAGATCTGCTCGATGGACCCCATGAAGAAGTTCGCAACGCGGCGCGCGAGGCATTGGCTGAATTCTCCTTCGAGAACTTCGTCAAGAATTACGATAACTTGAGCGAAGAAGCCCGCCAGACTACGGGAAGTTTTGTGCAAAGAGTCGATGAGGAATATCTCGCGCTGTTGAAGAATGAACTCTCTGCCCAAGGGGTCAAGCCCCGACTACGGGCGATCGAAATCGCACAGCTCTTGGAGGTGGTACCGTTTGTTGTGGACGACTTGCTAACGCTGCTCACTGACAATGACCACGTTGTACGTGCCGCAGCGGCAGAGGCGCTCAAGTATTGGCCGGTACCCGAGGTGCAGGCAGCACTTGAGATAGCTGCCCTCGACCGCAGCGGAACCGTGCAGAATGCTGCAAGAAATAGCCTAGCCGTGTTTGGCAGTTTTGAGCAGCCCACATCACCAGATCTGGTGGAGGCGCGACAATGATTGAAACACTTGCTACCGTCGGCTTGTTCGCTCAGTTCTCTAAATGGGAGCGCCTTGGTGATGGTTTCCGCCGGTCAGGTCCGCCTATGGAACTAGCGGACTTTGTCCCGTATGTGGCAGGGCTCTTACTGGTTGTGGGCTTAGTCGCTGCCTTCGTCGCCTATCGCCGACGAAATGACCTGGAAAGGCCATGTACGGATTCGCAGAAGCTGTTTCGCGAACTCTGTCAGGCCCATCAGTTGGACCAGGGCACTCAAAAGTTGCTGAGTAAGTTGGCAGTTGCATTTCAATTGGCTCAGCCTGCCGAGGTGTTTGTTTCACCTCGCGTGTTTTCCCCGGATCAATTGCCGGAGCATTTGCGAGCCGAAGCCGCTCGAATTGTGGAACTTCGCGAGCGGTTGTTTTAGATGACCGTCAGCCGCGTAGCGGCACGTCTCTTGGGTAAGCCTCAATTATGCCTCTTGGGAAGTTGTGTCTCCTGGAGACCTTCCAAGTGCACCCAGAAGCATCGCTGCCAATTGGCTAGCAACGAATAGCACGAGCCATTTTAGGCGGCCTTCGGTGAAACCGTAGGAGTGTAGACCAACTCCCATCAGATTAACGCCGAACCAAGACCAAGCTGTGACCACGTTTCCAAAAACGGCCAGCACGGCCAGGCTGCGGTGAGCCAGCATGCCGCCCCAGCGAGCGTGCAACACAAGGGCGTTCCAGAGGACGATGATTAGGGCACCGTTTTCTTTTGGGTCCCAACCCCAGAAGCGCCCCCAGGAATCGTCGGCCCAGAGGCCACCCAGGACGGTCCCCACGAAGCTGAAAAAGAGAGCGAAGCAGATTGTGCCGTACATCATGCGGATGAGTTGTTTCCGGTTTTCGGCGTCCAGCCGATTCAGCACTAGTGCCATGAAAACATAAACCAGGCCCATCATGCCGGCTAAGATGGTTGTCGCGTAACCGAGCGTGATGCAGACCACGTGGGTGGCTAGCCAGAACTGGGTATCCAGAACGGCTTGCAAGACCATGTAGGTATCGCCGTCGCCGGCCAGGTTGTACGCGATGAACAGGGTGGGAAACCCGACCACTGCCGCCAACAGATTTCCTAGCCCACGACGGTAGACATGCTCGTAGACCAACGCAAAAAGGACGGCGGCCCAGCCGATAAACACGGCTGAAGAATAAAGATTTGTCACCGGGGGACGACCAGAAATATAGATGCGAGCTCCCAGGGCATAAGTATGCAGCAAGAACGTGAACCACAACAGCCAATTCGCACTGCGGTTGAGAATTGCCGTCCAGCCGAGCCAGGAACAGGCCGAGAGGACGAAGCACACCAGATACAGGGCCATGGCAAGTACAAAAGGATTAAACTGGTTGATGTAGGCCTCATAGTCGATGCGATTTAGGTCAAGAATCTCTGCGGTCTTTCGGGAGAGTGCATCGGGATTATCATTAAGCTTGGCGGCGAATTCTGTATCAGCAGCGGACCGCTCAGCAACCAGCTCTTGATAGGAGGCAACCGACGAATTGAACTTTTCCAAATCGCCGGAGCGGTAGGCGTCAAGAACGGCGCGCAGGGAGGGGATCGCTTCATTCACAGGCTTTCCTGAAATGCTGTCCACAATGAAATTCGCCTCGGCCGCAAGCATGATCTGCCAGGGTTCTTCAGGTGTGGCGGGGGGGATAGCGCGGGGGCTTTTGGGGTCGAGAGCTTGGATTTCTTGGCCAAGCCTGGAAAGATCCGCCATCAAATTCTCTCGAGAATCCGTACGCACGGCGGGTGATGCAAAGGAATTTTGCAAAGTTCGATAAAGGACAAGCTTTCTCGCCAAATCCAAGAATTTCTGCTGGACAAATGTACGCTGAGCCTCCGGGACCTCCATTGCCAACTTCCACTGTTTCATGGTTTCTTCATTTTCCTCTGCCAATTCCGCGATGCTGTATCGAAAACCATCGCGAGGTTCGAGATTTAGCGTTTGCAACACATCGAGATTCTCAATGCGAATGATGCGGTAGTCCTGAGCGGCGCGGGTATTGGCAATTACATCAAGCAACCAGCGGATAGCAGGGACCTTCGGGCTTTGATCCACTTCCCCCTTGCCGGAGAGCACTGTCAGCATATTGCGAGCCATCGTATCGTACGGTTGGATACGCCCCTCGTAGGCCAACGGCAATTTGCCAAATTCGTATATCTGCATTTCCGTGGGCGGAAGCTGGTGGGGACGCGCCCGTCCGGCTACCCAACCTACAAAGAGGAGCAGTACCAACGCAGGAATCCAGACCTGCGGAGAACGCCAATCGGAAAGTACTTCCATTGGTGATTGGCGTGCTGCCAACACTGCAGCGTTTGTCTTGCGATTGGCAAAGCGAGTGAAGGTCAGACCAAAATGGTACAACATCCCGGCCGCGACCAGCATGCAAGCGACGTAGGGGATCATCCATCCGGTGTTGGAAACCACTTGCAAGACGGTGCCACGTTCGGTTTCCTTATCCCAGTCGGCCTGATAGAGCGTGTCACCACCATAGCGGAGGGGATTATTCATCCAGATTTTCGCCTCGCGATCGACGTGATTGGCGGGGTCCGTCAGACGAACTTCCGAGGAAAAGTTTTTGGGGGTCTCCGTTCCGACATACCGGTCGAAGCGGAAATCCAAGAGTTCCACTGAATACGGTTTCATCATCCGCTTAAACTGCATTTGCATTTCGTACGGCTTACCATCAATTTCAAGACTCTCAGTCATGGCTGCCGATGAGGGCAAGGCCCACGTAAGATAGGTGCCTAGAGGCTCATGGTCCTGTTTGGTAAGTAATTCTAAGTACGCGGCCGGCAGATCGACCGCTTGCTCGGTCGAGGCACCAGTACTCTTGGGACGCTGCTCGACTATCCGCATGGTTCCCCATCCCTCGGTTGCGCGGGTCGTTTCACCAGGCTGTGCAAGTCGTGTTACCGCGTTGGGTAGAAATTCGGTCACGCGAATGGCAAAGGGGAGGGCAGGGTGCTCGATTATTTCGCCCGAGTCAGCAGCCGCCCGTAACATCGACACGGGGACCACGGTCACTTTGTCTTTCTCTGGACCTGATTTGTCGACGATGGCTAACTCGGCACTGCGAATGTCTTCTGCGTAGTTGACGGTTTGCCCCTCGGCAATTTGCATGCGGGCTTCCTCAGCAGTGAGGCCTGTGTGCAATTCACTAAACATCAACAGACCAACCCCGCCGTGCAGAAGCACGATCCCAGCACGCTGCCCAAAGACAAGCCGGCAGCCGGCCAAGAGTACCAGTCCAGCTGCTGCGCCCTTGATAAGTTGCCAAAGGATTCGCAGTCCTGAAGGGTCAAGCTGTGCTTCTGGATGGATGAACAACCAGAGCGTCACAGCGACTAGTACGGTGCAAGTCGCCGCCCCAAGCCACCACAACCAGGAGGAACCTGTTTTGGCGCGATTGGGGAAATTCAAGGCAAGTCGATAGGCAAACAATAAGGTAGAGGCCCCCAAAGCTGCCCTCAGGGCATGCCATAGACCATTGCAAAACTGAGGGGAGAGTTCACTTCGGACATTATCACCTAATCCGCTTTGCACAGCCGCGTAGGTTAACAGTATGCCCACGACAATCAGACCGCTTCCAAATCTTAGTTGATTGCCCGAGCCACTAACTTTGAATCGTGTGAGATGGGCAGCCAGCAGGTTAGCCCCCAAGAGGGCCCCTAAGGTCCACCCACCAGGAAACGGAAAAACGCCGGCGATGTCCCAAGAACGCGGGAAAAATATTTGCACATCAATCCAGGCAACCAATGTGCGGAAATAGCGATGGACGACAAACCAAATATCGTGGTCGATTTGCGCTAGCGTACCGGCAAGGATGAGGAAAATACTCAGAGCAAAGAGAACCACGGTCAGGCGCAGCGAGGCAAACCCAGCGATTATTTCTGCAAAGAGGCTTATTTTGCGGGCCGTTTGCGATGTTGTTATGTGGGGGGGAATGGTTTCTCGATAATCTTGGATTTCAGTAGTTGCCACAACAGTATCCGGAGTAAAGCTGACTTAATAGCCTCCGCCGGAAGGCGGGGGTTAAATGGCGGGCAAAACCCCACCTTCAGGTGGAGGCTACCTCTATGGAGTTCGCCCTCTAGCATACCGCTCTAAGATGGGCGACGTAACGGCTATTCAAAGTGAACTGAGGCAAGAAACTCTTCGAATCTGTCCTGCTGCTCGTCTACAATTTCCGAATTGCCAACGATCTTAAAGAACCAGACCTTTTCGCCATGTTCGACCATTGCAACCAGCATGGTAGCCTGGGGATTGGTCTCTGCAGGACTCTCGAGGCGAATAAAGCTCCCCTCATTACCATCGATTTCGGTCTTCTCGATGTATTCTTCGAGGTTCGTCTCGGGAGGCAAGCCTACTTGAGAGGCCCAGCGTTGGGCATTGGCCAGTACGTCCGTAATCTGAGGGCCTGCCGAGGTAGGGAGCGGGATCACCGTGACTTCGGCTTGTTTGTCACCTGTGCCGATGTTGAAAGCTGCCTTCCGCATCATGGAGGTCTTGCCAGGCTGCCAGCCCTCAGGCGTCTCAAAAGTGAACCCCGCATTGGCGGATGGGGGAGCCACGGCCTGAGCGGATTTGGGAGGGGCCGCTTTCTTAGCTCCTCCTGTCATCCCAGCGTGTGGATTCATCGTAGGAGTCTGCTTGAGGATGCCTGAGAGCTCGACAACGGTAGCCTGACCGGTGGCCGTTTCTATTTTGCTAGTCTGTTCGAGGATAGCCTGCTTGGATAGCTCACCCTGACTCAATTGTCCGAGCCAGCGATTCACATTGAGGGCGACATACTCGTCCCAGGGACCAGAAAGAGGCAACGAGGAAATGGCGATTTCTAGATCCTCCTTCTCATCGGGGACCACGATGGTAGCAAGACGCATTTGGGAGGGTCCTTTTTCGGACCATCCATCGGGAACTTGCCAAGCAAGTGGACTCTCTGCCGAATCTCCTTTTTCGACGGTCTTGAGAAACCTATTGAACTCGTCGCGATGCCGAGCAACTGCTTCAGCGGGTCCAGCCAACTTGAAAAACCAGACTGTCTTGTCCACCGGTAACATGGCTGCCAAGGTATGGTCGAGTTGACTGGCAACTTCCTCTTTGTTGAACGGAGGACGCGGAGCAGATGTTCGCTCTGTGGTGTAGGTGCTGATTTCTTCATTTGGCTGACAGGCTACACATGCCAAAAACAAAAAGAAGAGAACTGAGCATCGGGCGAGGGCAGTAAACATATGAGAGTACACTGGAGGGAAGCTGAGAGGTTTAAGAACAACCTCCAGCTTGACGGATTGGCTCGATCTCTGCAAGAACGCAGCCACACATATGCGAAGCGGCATTGAAGAAATGGGCCGAGAAGCAACGCGGATCTAATTCCTAAGAACTACACAGCAATGAGAGACATTCTGAAACTCTAGTGTGATAGATTCGGACCTGACCTCTCTGCGAAAATCCGCAGAATCAGCGTTTTTCCGCGTTACATTTCTTATGTCTGGTTAGTTCAGGCCGAACATTCCCAAGAGTGCTTCGAGCATCGAGCTATTGAGGCTGTAGGTCTCGTCCCAACTCCAGATGTTGCGAACCATGTCGAGCATCATGATGCCAGCTAAGATGAGTAAGATAGCCGGAGCCATCAATAACAGGATGTTTCCTAAGGTGTATTGACCCTCGGCAGCCGGAACTGCCACTGGGCCCGCATAGGCCCCCATGCCAATATCACCAACTGGGGCGTCACCAAAGTCTTCGGACAACACGACCCCTTCATCAGCTTCTTCAGAAAATGCATCGGCATCCAACCCCCCCGCCTCTTCCTCAAAAGCACCTAGATCGGCGTCCAGGGCGATGACTTGCGAACTACTGTCACCATCATCAGCCCCTCCCTCGCTCAAAGGAGTAAGCTGAAAATCATCATCGGTCTGGAGGTCGCCAGATTCCCCAGCGAGGCTCGATAGGTTTGATTCTCCTCCTAGTAACGAGATCTCAGGGTCGGAACCTTCCAGCGATAACGAGCTTAGAATTGCCGAGCCTCCCACGTCCAAGGGGATGTCATCGAGCGCAAGTCCACTATCCGAGGGGGACACGAGATTGATTCCGCTATCGCCACTGTCGAGGGTCAAATCACTTCCCCCTGAGTCGGCTAGTATCAGGTCGTCATCCGTCGCCAAATCCAGTTCCGCATCTGATCCTTCATCGCTCTGTAGTGAGACTCCGGACAGTTCTTCCAAGGGTACGTCAGTCGAACCCATGTTTGCATCATCTTCGGCTTCCTCGTCGTCGAGTTTTAGGTCGCTCTCGCCTTCTTTTTCGACCAGCGACTTTTTCGACTTACTTGACTCATCAGAAAGATCGCTCGGATCGAGAGCGAGGCTCGACTCGGCGGCAAGATCAATTTCTAGTTCCTCAAGATCTTCAAACTTGCGTTTGGCACTCGAAAGATCCTCACTGTCGTCATCAAGCACACCCGATCCGGATATTTTCGAAGAGTGTATATCTGACGCCTCGCTGGGGGCAGAGAGCTTGGTGTCGTCGTCATCCGTCACATCATCAGCCAATTCTAATTCAAGATCAGCATCCTCTAACTCAAGTTCCTTACGGCCGATGATTGTACTCAAAGAACCACTCACAGATTCACCCAACTCCTCCTCACTGAGCAGGATTGAGTCCGAGGCATCATGCGAGCGATCTGGATCCTCCAATTCAATTGAGCTGGATTCCGCGGTTACGGTATCATCTGGATCGACCAGTTCGAGTTCGCTACTGGCCGAAAGCGTGTCTGTATCTTCCAAGGGAAGCGAAATCGCGGATTCATCTGGCTCAGACTTCGAATCGACTTCATCATCCTCATCAGCTAAACCAAGTTCGAGATCATCGACCTCACTTAGGTCCTCAAGAGGTTCGGCTGCAACCAGTTCTTCGGGATCAACGAGCCCAATGTCGCTCGGAGGTGGGACGTCTGGAATTCCATCCTGGGCCATACCTTCAATTTCGTCTCCTCGAAACTTCCAACTCGAGCCGTCTCGATAGGCGCGTAGCATTCCGCTCTCACGGAGCTCGTTGAGTTTCTCCGCAGAAATCCCCAACTTCTCAACTGCTTCGTCAAAATTATAAAACTTCTGTTCCATCGAGACCTCTTGGGCTCCAAGAAAGCTTGGACTCCGTTAGGCTCGGCGCTGTACCCTCCATGTGAGCAAACGAGCTAAATAGTAAAAGTTTCTTCCTTAGTTATTTCCTCTGTATCGAATTCTTGATATCTGCCGGTGAAGGGGCTCCACTATTGAACTCCAGCATCTGCAAATCGGCGCTCATGTCACGAACGCTTTTCAATTGAATTTCTCCTGTTTCACGACTGATGTCGTAAACTCCCATCACCCGCGCCGCGGGATCAATAACGATGACCCTCAGGGGTCGACCGTCAACATCCTGTACGTGGGTGATAAGTCCATCGCCCGCCATCCCGGTTGGCATAATCGGTGCCGCATTGGCTGGCTGCCAATTCCACAGCAACGCCAAAGCGAACCAACCCAATCCAACCGACGCGACTCCGACGCCAATCCTTTGCCACATTGCACGACCTCCTGTTCAAATCGCCCCCAGCGGGGCTCGGTTTGGGGAGCAACTCCTACTATTCATTCTAAAAGCCACACCCCCAGGTTCAAGGAAATTTCGCCCCATCCTATTATGCTGCCTGAATTTACTCAAACTGAGATTCGCTCAAAACCGAATAACCGCTAGAACTGCCGGATAGAAAGCATGCGGATTGCGTTCCGGGGATGGTTTGCTAGTCTAGGCTCCATGGCCTCTGAAAACAGTAAAAAACGCTTGGAATTCGCCGTCGAGATCGCTCGTCAGGCTGGAAAGTTCACTTTGCAACACTTTCGCAGCCGCGATCTGGCAGTTGAACGCAAGGGAGATGGGTCCCCAGTAACCCTAGCGGACCAGGGTGCCGAAAAGTTGCTCCGAGAGCAAATATCGCTTCGATTTCCCTCCGATGCAATTCTGGGAGAGGAATTTGGCGAAACACCAGGGTCAAGCGGCTACTGCTGGGTGCTCGATCCCATCGACGGAACGAAGGCATTTATCAGCGGTGTGCCGCTCTTTACGACGCTTGTGGCAGTGATGCATGACGATCTTCCGATGGCGGGAGTGATCTATGCTCCGGCTGTCGATGAGATGGTCTATGCCTCGAAGGGGAACGGCAGTTGGCACACTGTTGAGGGCGGCACTCCTGAGCGCTGCCAAGTGTCTCAGGTGGCAAAACTGGAGGAAGCTGTTTACTTGACGACCTCCGTTCGTTCCTACACGAAAGATCGTAAATCGGACGGCAGAGGGGTGTTCGATGCCCTGGCCGCCGCCTGCCGTGTGACACGCACTTGGGGCGACGCGTTTGGCTATATGCTCGTAGCCACAGGGAGGGCGGAGATCATGATCGACCCGGTGATGAACCTGTGGGACGCTGCTGCGTTGCAGCCCATAATCGAAGAGGCGGGGGGCAAGTTCTTCGATTGGCAAGGGAAGGCAAGCGTGCATAGTGGTGAGGCGGTTGCGACCAACGCTGCCCTGGCAGAGGCCGTGCAGGAAATGCTAGCAAAGTAGTGGCCGTATGCTCACACATTCGCTAGTGGGCAACGTGCATCGCAGTTTAAGCCTCGTCTATTCTTCTCTTCAACTTTTGAAAGATACAGTCAGTCGAAGCTTATCCGCATCTCATTTGTCAAGAAGCAGAATATGCGTCTTTGGCAACGACTTCGCAGGTCGCAGAGGTCCAGATTTCGACGTCTGGCAAACGGCCTATGGCACATCTGCGGTTGGTGATGCGGACGGTGACGGCGACTCCGATGGAAGCGATTTCTTGATCTGGCAGCGGGAATTCGGTTCAGGAATTCCTCTTATTAGCTCACAAATTGCGGTTCCAGAACCTAGAAGCACACTGTTACTGGCTATGGCAGGAGTGAGCCTAGCCATTCTGTGGAGTAGGGATTGTACTCGGGGCTCAAACTGGCCCTAACTTCTGTCCACAACAGCGGTTGCATCGGTTGCGGGGATCGGTATACTGAGCGGTTTACCCAAAATCAACTTAGACCACTGTTTTTCAGTATACGAAGGACCAGAACGATGGCCCGACAATGTGAAGTTTGCGGCAAAGGCCCACAAATCGGCAACTCGGTAACGATCCGCGGTAAGCGAAAGTATCTCGGCGGCGTCGGTACGAAGATCACGGGAATTACGCGCCGACAATTCAAACCGAATCTCCAGAAGGTTCGTATAAGCACCCCAAACGGCACTCACAAGTCGATTTTGGCTTGCACGCAGTGCATTCGATCCGGATCGGTCACCAAGATCGTTCGCCAGGCCCCGTTCAAGGTCCCTGATGCACCGGCTGTCTCTTAGGCCGTTCTGTAGTGAGTATCTGAACCGACTACTTTTCTTGCGAGAGAAGGGCGATGGCAATCACTCGCACTGATGTTGAAAAAGTGTCGCTCCTGGCACGCCTGCAATTGAGCGACGCCGAGCTAGATCGACTTACAACGGAACTCGCCCAAATAGTGGAGTACGTCGATCACCTCAGTGAAGTCCCTACTGAAGGGGTCGAGCCGATGGCTCACGCGGTTGAGGTACACAATGTCTTCGTGGCTGATGAAGTAGAGGCGAGCCTGCCTCGTGAGAAGGCATTGGCAAACGCACCTCGTCACAACGACCGAGCATTCCTGGTGCCCCCCGTGCTAGGTTAGACTAAATGCCCTCGCTTTCGCCACTTATTGAAAATTCTGCGACTGAACAGCTCAAGCAACTTGAGCAGGGCGACATCACTGCGGCTGAGCTGACCCAGGCATATCTTGATGCGATCACCGCACGAGACTCTAAGGTCGGAGCCTATCTTCGCGAAGAAGGCGAACGTGCACTTGGGCAAGCAGCTTCAGTGGACGAGCGGCGCAGCAAGGGGGAATCACTGGGAAAGCTGGCTGGGCTTCCTGTCGCCGTCAAAGACGTACTCTGCGATAAGTCGACGTTGACGACCTGTGCCTCCAAGATGCTGGAGAATTTTCGGCCTCCTTACGACTCAACCGTCGTGGAGCGGCTCAAGGCGGCCGATGCCGTGCTAATTGGGCGAACCAACATGGACGAATTTGCCATGGGGGGATCGACGGAAAATTCTGCATTTCAGATTACTCGCAACCCCTGGGACCTGGAAAGGTCACCGGGAGGCTCAAGCGGCGGAGCAGCGGCCTGCGTTGCGGCGGGAATGGCTCCCTTGTCTATTGGTACTGACACGGGGGGGTCGATTCGACAGCCAGCGGGGCTTTGTGGCGTTGTGGGGCTCAAACCGACCTATGGGCGAGTGAGTCGCTATGGTTTAGTGGCTTTCGCCAGCAGCCTGGATCAAGTGGGACCACTCTCTCGAACGACGCAGGATGCCGCCCTACTTTTAGAAACCATCGCGGGGCATGATCCACGCGATTCGACATCGCTCGATCAACCGGTACCCGAGTATTCAAAAACCATTTCTGAGCCGCTCAAGGGATTGCGAATTGGTTTGGTAAAGGAACATTTTGCGGAAGGCTTGGACCGCGAGGTTGAGTCCGCGGTCCGCGAAGCCTTTCGGATTTACGAATCGCTTGGAGCTACTGTAAAGGAAGTCTCTTTGCCACATAGCAAACATGCCGTGGCTACCTACTATGTGATCGCCCCTTGCGAAGCCTCTAGCAACCTGGCTCGGTACGATGGTGTGCACTACGGCCATCGTACGGACGAAGTTGCGATGCTGGCGGAACTCGCTGCTGAACGTAAGTCATTAGAAGCCGCAAAGGATGAGATCGGTCTCACGCGGCTTGATTCTACACTAGTGCGAATGTATCGAAGATCCCGCAGCGAAGGATTTGGCCCCGAGGTGAAACGCCGCATCATGCTCGGCACCTATGCACTGAGCGCTGGTTACTACGATGCCTATTACCTCAAGGCATTGAAGGTTCGCCGCTTGATTCGCCAAGATTTCGACAACGCATTCGGCGAAGTCGATCTGATCGCCGGCCCGGTGACCGCTCAGACGGCATTCAAACTTGGCGAGATGGTTGAAGACCCGCTCTCAATGTATTTAGTGGACCTGTACACCGTGAGCGCAAATCTAGCGGGAATTCCCGGAATAAGCGTGCCCTGCGGGTTCGACAAAGCAGGCCTGCCGATCGGTCTTCAATTACTGGCTCCACCACTGGAGGAAGAGAGGTTGCTTCGAGGGGCGCATATGTTCGAGCAGGCAACAAATTGGCATCAACGCAGGCCGGAGATGTGATTTTTTGCCCGCGAATCACGCGGATGTTCGCGGATAGGAAATGAATTTGTTGCAGTCACTTTTTGGATTGAGTTCTCGAGAAATATGTCTGAGTTGATTTTGGAAGAAGAGAGCTATGCGATTCTTGGGGCTTGCTTTGAAGTATATAACGAAATTGGTTGTGGTTTTTTAGAAGCAGTCTATCAGGAGTGTCTTGAAATTGAATTCTCTAATCGCGGAATCCCTTATGTATCAAAGCCTGAAGTAAGCATTCGATTTGGAGAACATGTGCTTCAGAAAAAATATGAAGCAGATTTCATATGTTATGATCAGATCATAGTGAAAGTTAAGGCTACCTCGCAACTACTTGACCACAATACTGCGCAAACACTCAACTATCTCCATGCGACCAAGTTACCTCTTGGTCTTCTAGCCAATTTCGGACACCACCCAAAACTGCAATACAAACGCATCGCCCTGACGAAAAAGTCATCTTGAATATCTATCCGCGAACATTCGCGCAATCCGCGGGCCAATTTTTATGGAACCTTACACCACCATTATCGGATTAGAAGTACACGTTCAGCTTGCTACCAAGAGCAAGCTATTCTGTCGGTGTAGCACGCAGTTTGGGGCGGAGCCTAATACACAAACTTGTCCTGTGTGCCTTGGCCTGCCGGGGTCGCTACCGGTGATGAATCGACATGCGTTCGACTTGGCTTTGAAGACTGCGGTGGCGATTAACTGTGAGATCCCCAGCTTCACGAAATGGGATCGCAAGCAGTATTACTATCCCGACTTGCCCAAGGCGTATCAGATTAGCCAGTTCGATTTGCCCATGTCTTCGGCGGGATACTTGGAGATCAGCGACGACAAAAGCGCTTTTGAACCAAAACGTGTGAGGATCACCCGGGCACATTTGGAGGAAGACGCCGGCAAGAGCATTCACGATGAGGCTGCTGGGAAGGCCGATAGCGAGATCGATTTGAACCGCACGGGGACGCCGCTATTGGAAATTGTCTCTGAACCCGACCTGCGGAGTTCCGCCGAGGCAAAGGCCTACTTGCAAGAACTCAAACTATTGCTGACATATATTGGTGTCTCCGATTGCAACATGCAGGAAGGGAGTCTGCGAGTGGATGCCAATGTGAATTTACACATTGACGCGGAGGAAGGAAAAATCGCCACGCCGATTGTTGAAATCAAAAACATGAACAGCTTTCGTGCTGTGGAGCGAGCACTCGACTACGAAGCCCCCCGACAATACCGTGTTTGGCAGGAAACGGGGCAGAAAATCGGCGAGGCACCCAAGCAAACCCGCGGTTGGGATGACGGAGCAGGTATCACTCTCGAACAACGAAGCAAGGAAGAATCGAGCGATTATCGCTATTTTCCTGATCCCGATTTGGTCCCCGTGTTGGTCTCCGAAGAACAAGTCGCGAACGCTCGCAAATCGTTGGGCGAACTCCCTGCCGAACTTCGAACCCGTTATGCCGAGGAAATGGGACTTTCGGCTTACGATGCCGGTGTAATCGTCAACCAGGGTCGTTCAGTGATAGATTATTTTGAGCAAGTTGCCCGGGAAAGCAGCGATGCCAAAAGTGCCTGCAACTGGGTCACCCAAGACATTTTGCGACTACTCAAAGAGCAAGAAAAAGGCATCGAAGAATTCGGTGTCTCTGCTAAAAACCTAGCTGGGATGATTTCAGCAATTAACGATGGAATGCTGCCGAAGCCACGCGCCAAGGACGCCTTTGAGATCATGCTCGAAGAGGGTATCACGGCGGAGCAAGCGATAAAGAAACTAGGAATCGAGCAGGTAGACGAGTCGGCCCTCGTGGAACTTTGCCGCGAACTGTTGGAGAAGAACCCGCGAATAGTTGCTGATGTACAAGGGGGTAAAGTGCAGGCGATTGGTGCCTTGATTGGACAAGCGAAGAAGCTCAATCCCAATGTCGACCCGGCTCGATTCCGTGAGATTTGTTTGGAGTTGGCTCAGCAAGGGTAATCGTCATGCCGCCCCGAGAGTCAATCATTGGCCATCACCTGATTTGGACACTGTATGGACATTGGCTGTCTAACGACTTGCGAGGGAGTGGGTCAAAGAAGATTCGCAAGAAAGAGTTTGAGGAACTTGGCCCCATCTACCTCGGGCGTAGACCGGCACACCTACAACCTTCTCGTGACAAGCTTCGTGAGTTTCACAAGCAAGCGGAACCTCTTCTGCAGTTCAATAGATTTTGGTTGGATGACGCGAAGAGACAAGTCGTTGGAGAGGGGTTTGGAGAAGTCATTGCGAAACAGGGGTATACGGTGTGGGCGGGTGCAGTGCTTTCAAATCATGCCCATCTGGTGATTCGCCGTCACCGCGACGACGCTCTCACGATGTGGCACAAGTTCGGGGACGCCCTTCGCTTGCGTCTTCGCGAGCACCCTGAAATAGGCTTCACCCACCCCGTGTTGTCCGAGCGGCCTTACAAAGTTTTTCTACACAATCCCGAGGAAGTTCGCTCGCGAGTCATCTATGTCGAGCGGAACCCCGAGAAAGAAGGACTTCCGCGGCAGGAATACTCGTTTGTACAGGTGTATAATAATTGGCCCTTTCATAAGCGTTGAGACCGCGAAGACGCAAGCGTGGTACATGATCATCACTCTCACCACTGACTTTGGAGCGAGCAGCCCCTATGTGGCGGCGCTTAAGGGGGTGATTCTCTCGATCAATCCCCAGGTGCAATTAGTCGATATTTCGCACACGATTCCCCCTCAGCAGATTCGCCTTGCAGCTCAGGTTCTGGCAAATACGACGCCGCTGTTTCCGGCGGGCACTATCCATGTAGCGGTTGTGGACCCCGGTGTGGGGACTTCCAGGGACATATTGTACGCCGAATTCGGCGATCAGAGGTATGTTTGCCCGGATAATGGCCTGCTGGATCGGTTGGCGGATCGGCACTTGCCCACTAAGATAATTTGTGTAAACGAAGCACAGTACTTCCGACCTCAGGTCGCACCAACGTTTCATGGCCGCGACATCATGGCACCTGTGGCTGGACACTTGAGCCTCGGATTGGCTCCCGATTTGCTGGGCCCGCGACATGAGACGCTTGTAAATTTGCAGTGGCAAGAGGCAGAGAAAATGGCCAACCGGATTGAAGGAGAAGTGGTTGAGGTCGATTCTTTTGGGAATCTGATTACGAATATCACGCGCGATATGCTCGCCGATGTCCCAACAGACGAAACGGTCGCCATTCGTTGTGACGATCACGAAACCCGCAGTATCTTCCAGACCTACGGCGATCAACCTGCCATGACACTCGTCGCACTCATCGGATCAAACGACAATTTGGAAATCGCCATCGTGGACGAGAGTGCCACCATCATGCTTGGAGTGGGTGTCGGCGCTCCTGTTGAAGTCTCCTGGTAAACCATCCTCCCTCTGAAACAGCCAGGTTTGACTATGTCTTCCCCCAAATTGCTCGCCAAGTGGGATCTTGACCACTATTGGCATGCGTTTACTCAGATGGCGGAGTATGAATCGCTAATCATTGATTCTGCCCAAGGAGTCTGGCTTTACGATGTACATGGCAACCGCTACTTGGATGGCATCAGTAGCATGTGGTGTACGCTCCACGGGCATCGACACCCAGTGATCGACGAAGCAATTCGAAATCAAATCAGCAAAGTAAGTCACGCTACCTCGCTGGGCGTAGCAACTCCGCCGGCCATTGAACTCGCGCGACGGCTTGCCGAGCTAGCTCCCGGCGACCTCAATCATATTTTCTTTGGCAGTGATGGATCTTCTGCTGTCGAAGCTGCGCTGAAGATTGCCTTTCAGTACTGGCAACAATGTGAGCAACCTCGACCTACCAAGACTCGTTATGTGGCCCTCGATGGTGCCTACCATGGCGATACGCTTGGGAGCGCCAGCGTCGGTGGAATCGGCAAGTACACAGCAATCTTTGAGCCACTGTTGTTCGAGGTGCATCGGTTACACGCTCCCGACAGTCGCCTGCTTCCGGAAGGTTCAGGAGCGGAATACTTTCTTCAGCAATTGGAGTCTCTGCTTGAGCAGCATCATCAGGAGATTGCTGCCTTGGTGATTGAACCGCGCATTCAAGCTGCTGCGGGGATGGTCTTCCAACCATTGGGATATCTGCGCGGAGTACGGGAGCTTACCCGGAAGTACAATGTGCTGATGATCGCGGACGAAATCGTTACCGGTTGCGGCCGCACTGGAAATATGTTTGCCTGCGAGTCGGAAGGAGTTGTTCCCGACCTGCTTTGCCTTGGAAAAAACCTCACCGGAGGCTATCTTCCCTTGTCAGCGGCAATTGCCTCAAGTGAAATTTACAAAGCGTTTCTAGGCGACCAGAACAGCGGTCGGGCCTTCTTGCATGGGCATACTTTTGGTGGCAATCCGCTTTCAGCGGCCGCTGCACTGGCGTCTCTCGACGTATTGGCTAGTACCGAGGTTCAATCGCGATTGCGGGCTCAGTGTGACCAACTTGAAGAAATACTCAATGAGTTGAGTGCCATGCAAAATGTAGCTGAGGTCAGGCAATTGGGCATGGTCGGTGCGGTGGACCTTGCCCCGGCGGACTCGCATGGACAATGCTTCCCTCCTGAACTGCGGTTTGGTCATCAGGTCTGTCGGGAGGCACTAAAGCGTGAGGTCTGGATGCGCCCCCTCGGAAACACTTTGGTAATTATGCCGCCGCTGTGTATCACTAAAGACGAACTGGAGTTCTTGGGCCGAGTCGTCCTCGAAAGCATCGAAGCTGCGACGCAGTCGATTGGGCCAGCCGCTTTACAGCCGAAATAAGGTGGAGCCTCAAATCCAGCCCGTTACTAGGTGAGAGTCTATAGCAGCGAGATTCATCAATAAGTCGGCTGTGGCTTTCGAGGGCGGAAGGAGCCTGGGCTATATTGATTGTTAGGAACTTTATATTCACCACGAGATTCCAAAGGAAAGTCCTCAGGGCGAGCAGAGGAGCCCAATGCCACGGTCCGTAGTTCCACTTTCCAGCCCATGAGAGTAAGGAACTCATCGAGCGAGATCGTTTCGATGCCAAGCCGGTCGGCACTCTCATTCATCTTTGCCCAAGCTTGGCGCTGGGCTTCTGAATCTTTCAAGGCACTATCGGGAAACTCGCCTAAGATCAGGTAGCGTGTGTCTACCGTCATCTCGCCGTCAACTCCACCATTTTCGCCAGGTTGTGCATCTACTTTGCCATTGTTGAGGGCAATAATTCGATTGAGTTCTTCTAGGTCACTTTTGTCATCGTCGTTAAAGTCGATCAATCCCGCGATGGCGAAACCAACTTGACGACCGCGATTCCAGACCTGGCTATAAATCTTGTCCCCTTCCATCAATGGTCGCGTCGGAATGTCACTGGTAATGCGAGCCTCTGCCATGTGGGGGCTGAGAATCTTGGTAACTTCAATGCTTCCCTTCGTTTCGGCCTTGAGTGCGTCGCTTTCATCACCACTATAGACCGTAAAGGTTACCTGAGGGCGAAGATGGTCCGCTTCGCCAATGTTAATCCAAACCTTCTGGTCTTTCTGATTCACCCACCGGACCAGCCCATCTGCTGGCTGGGCGAAGGGATCGGGATCAGCTTGATTGCTGCGTAGGATCGTGATATCGCGATCGAGCTTGGCCAGTTGTTCCGTTTGTTTTTTCTCTGCCGACGAGAGTTCACTACGTGCCTTGTCGACTTCCTCACGATGCTGGGCAAGTTGTTCTGCCAATTTATTCTGCTCGGCAACCATGTCCTGGCGTGTTTTTTCGAACTTGGCTCGTTCAGCTGCAGCGTCTTCCTGCATCTTCTTTTCGGTATTCCTGAACTCAGTAAACTGTTTTTCCATCTCAGCCTTGAGGGCTTGCAGTTGTTCATCAAGTTCCTTGACGTTTGATTTTGCTTGCGTCTCACTCAGTGCCAGCTTGTGATTTTCTTGCTGCAAATTCTGCAGGAGCGGGCTGTAAAATCGGACACTTTCATCGAACGTGCTGCCATACTTGGTCATATCTTCCTTAAAGGCTTCTTCGACTGTTTGGAAAGTGTCTTCCTCCTTGAATCCCATCCACTGCTTAAAACTGTTTGCCTCCGATTGAGCGCTACTCGCGGCTGTTCTTTGGCTACTGGCATCTTGGACGGCAGCATCTGCCCGTGCTACTTGCTTCTTCCGCTCGTTATTGATGAGCAGCAGGCCCACAATCATTAGGATCAATAGCAATACCAAGGCAATGACTACGCCTTGCAAAGTTTGGTTGTCTCGAGAAGCCATCGGTAAATCTCTATTCTCTTGATTGCTTGCGAAAGACTGAAGCGAACGAACGCGCCGCGGATATGTCTTCTTAGCGACGCTACTAACTATTGTACGAAGCAAGACAGCCCGAGTGCGAACTAAACGCCCAGATTGCTTCGCTGTGACAAGTAATTCGAAGTCGAATTTGCCCTAACTTAGGTGGACAGGAACAACAAGAATCGCTCTAAGTCGAGCTTAATTAGGGAATTACGTCATGTCAAGAATTGATACATAGGCAGTTTAGGTAATAGCGATTCTCCGTGTTACGAGCCATTCAGCAGGATATCAGCACCTTGGTAACAAGCTGAAAGTAGGCAATACTGGCCCTCGACCGAACATGGCTCAACTGCTCCAAGAGTCACCTGAAATCTCCACATTAGGACGAATCCACGTTCACTAATTGCTGAAATCGACAGAATAAACCATGTCCTCTCGCTCGCGTCAGTCATCATTACCCGGGATGGAATTGTCTGTTGATACAACCGGAGCTGAAGCGTCCAAGGAAGCCGATCCAAAGGGATCCCAGCAGGTCGATACCCTCTCAGACTGGAGTATCTGCGGAATTGACGCCCACTCGCTCATCTTCCAGGTCTTCCATGCGATTCCTGAGATGACTAGCCCTCATGGGGAACCTGTTGCGGCAGTCTACGGATTCATACGCGATGTGTTGCAACTGCTGGAGACTCGCCGGCCAGATGCGATCTTCTGTGCATTCGATCTGCCGGGACCGACTTATCGGCACAAGTTGTATTCGGATTACAAAGCCGACCGAGGTGAAATGCCTGCCGATCTCATCCCGCAGATTCCCAAGATAATCGAAGTACTCGAAGCGTTGGGAATACCGGTTGTAAGTAGTCCTGGGTTCGAGGCGGACGATGTTTTGGCGACTCTTGCCCGGCGATGCAATGAGTTGGAAGCGGATTGCCTCATCGTGACCGGCGACAAGGACTGCCGCCAGTTGATCACTGATCACGTGTCGCTCTTTAATATCCGGAAAGGGGAAATCTACGATGCCGAATCATTACTCGCCGATTGGGGAATCCTTCCCAGCCAGGTGGTAGATTTCCAGGCATTGGTAGGTGACAAGGTCGACAACGTGCCGGGTGTTCCGCTCATTGGCCCCAAAATCGCCAAGGAACTGCTGGCGGAGTACAAAACCCTCGAAAACGTTTTGGACCATGCCAGCGAGGTGGCCGGTGCCAGGCGACAGCAAAATCTCGCTAATCACCGCAGCGACGCGCTGATTTCCCAGGAATTGGCACGGTTGGAAAACCAGGTGCCAGTCGATTTTGATTGGAATGCTGCCCGATATCGTACTGTTGACTATGACCGACTAAATGACCTGTTTCGCCAGTTTGGGTTTCGCACGATGGGTCAAAGGGTGGCGGCACTGGATGGAGGCTCTGCCAACTCCCAAAAGCACGTAAATCCAACTGATTCCGAATACCACCTGGTTGAAACACTTGAGAAACTCGACACCCTTGTTAAGCAACTAAGTGGCGAGTCGCATATCTCAGTGGATACTGAAACCACGGATGTGAATCCTCGAAGCGCTCAAATCGTTGGCTACGCCTTCGCCTGCAAACCTGAGGAAGGATACTACGTTCCGGTGAGGGCTCCAGCTGGCCAACCAGCCCTTGACCCTGGGCTTGTTGCCGACAAGTTGCGGCCGATCCTGGAAGATCCAGCGATTGCCAAGATCGGGCAGAACCTCAAGTACGACTATGTTGTACTCCGACAAGTTGACATCCAGCTAGCCGGCATCGCTTTTGACACGATGATCGCCAGCTTCCTCCTAGACTCGGGAGAGCGGAGCCATGGGCTTGATGGCTTGGCACTTCGGCACCTCGGGCACGAGACAATCAAGATCGATTCGCTGATCGGCAAAGGGAAAAACCAAAAGCGGATGGACGAAATACCCGTGGATGCAGTGGCTCCCTACGCCGCTGAAGATGCTGAAATCCCGCTCCGACTGAAACCCCTTTTGGAAGAAGGATTGGCTAGCCAAGGATTGGAGGAATTGAACGATTCAGTGGAGATACCACTCATTGCAATTCTAGGTGATATGGAATACGAGGGGATATCGGTTGATACGGATCGCTTGGCTGAATTGAGCAAAGACTACCGTTCACGACTCGACAAGCTGACCATCGAAATCGAAGAAATGGCGGGGCACCCCATCAACATTGCCTCACCGAAGCAATTGTCCGAGTTGCTGTTTCAAGAGTTGAGACTTCCAATCATCAAGAAAACAAAGACCGGAGCTAGTACCGATGCAGGTGTGCTCGAGGAGCTAGCTCCATTGCATCCATTGCCGGCGAAGATTGTTGAGCACCGTCAGTATGCCAAGCTGCTCAACACCTACATTGACGCCCTGCCAACAATGGTTCATCCCGATACCGGTCGCGTCCATGCTTCATTCAGCCAGACAGTCGCCTCCACGGGGCGGCTCAGTTCCAGCAACCCGAATCTGCAAAACATCCCCATTCGAACGGCAGCGGGAAGGGAAATTCGTTCCGCGTTCCGTGCCGGCCCGGCTGGCTGGAAACTACTGGCTGCCGACTATTCTCAAGTTGAATTGCGGGTACTGGCTCATTTCTCTGAAGATGAGACGCTCTGCGCCGCCTTCGCCAACAACGAGGACATACATACTCTGGTGGCTAGTCAGGTAGAGGATGTGGC
Source organism: Bythopirellula goksoeyrii (assembly GCF_008065115.1). Classification (NCBI taxonomy): domain Bacteria; kingdom Pseudomonadati; phylum Planctomycetota; class Planctomycetia; order Pirellulales; family Lacipirellulaceae; genus Bythopirellula; species Bythopirellula goksoeyrii. The sequence continues at coordinate 3,596,876 of NZ_CP042913.1, forward strand.
GCTCGAGGCAGTGACCGCGGATATGCGGCGACGTGCCAAGGCTGTGAATTTTGGCATTATCTACGGGCAAAGTCCCTTCGGATTGGCTAAATCGCTGGGGATCTCCCAAGACGAAGCTGCCGAGTTTATCGAAACGTATTTCGCCCGCTATCCGGGTGTACTGCGTTTCATGATGCACACGCTCAGTTTGTGTCGGGAGCAAGGATATGTTTCGACCTTGCTTGGCCGGCGGCGGTCAATTCAAGGAGTGCGGCCTGTCCCGAAGGGGCTACGCGAAGAAAAATCGGGGGCACTGCGTCAACTGAACCTTGCCGAACGCACCGCGGTCAATACGGTGATTCAAGGCTCCGCTGCGGATTTGATCAAGCTGGCAATGATCGGGGTTGAGCGCAGCCTGCGCAAATCGAGGCTCACTGCCACGATGCTCTTGCAAATCCATGACGAACTGTTGTTTGAAGTGCCGCCCACTGAGGTGGATGACTTGGCACGGCTAGTAGTGGCTGAGATGAGTGGCGTTATGCCACTGAGAGTGCCACTGCAAGTTGATGTCAAGTTCGGCGACAACTGGGCTGAGTGCGAATCGTGGGAGGAAGGCTAGTTTATCGGATGGAAGTTGACAGTCTGGCAGAATAAAACTTTATGCATGTAATCGGCCTAATCGGTGGGATCGCCAGCGGCAAGTCGGCTGTTGCCAAGGAGTTGGCTTCACTCGGAGCCGTCGTACTTGATGCTGACGCTACAGCCCACGAGGTCCTCGATCGACCAAGAGTCCAAAAGGCCCTTGTGAACCGCTGGGGGAAAGAAATCCTCGATGCAGACAGCAGGATTGACCGCTCCGCAGTGGCAGATCGAGTCTTCTCAAAGACAAACGAGGGCCGCGAGGACCTTGACTTCCTCGAGGATCAACTTCATCCAGTAATCCGTGAAGAGTTCGAGGCTGAAATTTCTCGATTGGCGCAAACCTCGACGCCAGCAGTAGTTATAGACGCTCCTTTGTTGCTCGAAGCGGGTTGGAGGGAGCTTTGCAATGTGCTGCTGTTTGTTGATAGTCCGCTTGCGGAGAGGCGGTCCAGAGCCGAAAACCTGCGTAATTGGAGTGCGCAAGAATTTGCGGCGAGGGAAGCCGCACAATTGCCGATAGAAGAAAAGCGGCGCCACGCCACCCATGTGATCGCCAATGACGGCTCACTGGAGAGTCTTATTACACGAGTACACCAGTTCTGGCAGACCGTGTCGTAGATGTAACTCTCTGAGAGGTCTTAACTAAGAATTAATATCGAGCACGCCTTCCCCTGGCATCGATTCTGTGTATATTAAAACCACTGGCCCTGAGATTTCCTCACAGCCAGCCCGCCCGACGCATTTCCCGCGTCATTAAAAATTCCAATTTCGCTTTCCGTTTTTATTGTTTTTCTGTAATAATGAGGTTGGCTCCTTGAGAGCTTCTCCTCGTTATGCTCCGTTAGAATTCCCCCCGCCGGCGCTGTTCGCGCGCCACACTCTCTCACTTTTCAGGAGATTTTTACTATGTCTGAATCATCCAACTACGGCACAAGGTCTGGACGAAGTTCGTCCTACAATCGCCGACGCCGACCCTACGACAACAGTAGTGACAGCCACATCGATGGCGACGCTTTGGCGCAACTAGAGCGAGAAGAGCCACTCTCGATCGCTGAAGAACTGGACAAGGCAGCCGAGCGTGTTCGCCGTGTCGGCAAATCCATCGAGCGAACCGACACGCCCGACCCCAATATGCACATCGCTGCCTTGCAAAAGATGCAGATGCCGGAGTTGATTGAGGTTGCCGAGGCCGAAGGGGTTGAAGAAGCAGCCGGTCTGAAAAAGCAAGACCTGATTTTCCGCATCCTCAAACAGCGGGTAAAACTCGACGGGATGATGTCCGGAGAAGGAACGCTAGAAATCCTTCCTGATGGATTCGGTTTCTTACGTAGCCCTGACTACCACTATCTCTCCTGCCCAGACGACATCTATGTATCGCCGAGTCAGATTCGCCGGTTTGGTTTGCATACGGGTGCAACCGTGGCGGGGACTATTCGTCCTCCCAAGGAGAACGAACGATATTTTGCTTTATTGAGAATTGAGTCCGTCAACGGTGCCGATCCTAATCTGCTCTCTCGCAAGGTGTATTTTGACAATCTGACCCCCGAGCATCCCGACTCACGGATCGTTATGGAGTCGACTCCCGACGAAATCGCGATGCGGGTGGTCGATATGATCGTGCCAATCGGCTTCGGCCAACGCGGATTGATCGTCAGCCCCCCACGGGCTGGTAAAACTATACTCATGCAGAAAATGGCCAAGAGTGTATTGGTCAATTATCCCGACGCCTATGTTGTGATGCTGCTCATCGATGAGCGGCCTGAAGAAGTTACTGACATGGAACGTGAGGTGAAGGGCCCCAACTGCGAAGTGATTAGCTCCACGTTTGACGAACCGGCGGCTCGGCACATTCAGGTGGCCGAGATGGTCATCGAAAAGGCCAAGCGAATGGTGGAATACGGCCGCGACGTGGTTGTCTTCCTCGATTCGATCACCCGCTTGGCACGGGCTTGGAACTCGGAGTGTCCAAGTTCCGGCAAGATTCTTTCAGGAGGTATCGACGCCAACGCGATGCAGCGTCCAAAACGGTTCTTTGGCTCGGCCCGTAAAGTGCAAGAGGGTGGGTCGCTGACGATCATTGCCACGGCACTTGTTGATACTGGCAGTCGCATGGACGAAGTCATCTTTGAGGAGTTCAAAGGGACTGGCAACCAGGAAATCGTGCTCGATCGCCAATTGGTCGACAAACGGATCTGGCCCGCCATCGACATCAATCGCAGCGGTACCCGTCGCGAAGAAATGCTCATGGATCCCGAAGAACATCGTCGCGTGTGCATGTTGCGGCGCGTGCTGAACGAAATGAGCCCCACCGATGCCATGGACCTGCTGACGACACGCCTTCGCAAAACCAAGTCGAATGCCGAGTTCTTGATGAGTATCAAGGAGTAGGACGTCCTCGCCTATCGGTGCAATTTCACCCATGGAAAAACCTCCATTAGACGGTTCAGAGCGTTTTGCAATTGTCGTGGCTGAGTGGAATCGCTCGATCACGGCAAAACTGCTCGAAGGTGCGCTGAGTACCCTCTCAGCCGCAGGGGTGGCTGATGCCCAGATCGATGTTGCGTGGGTACCCGGGGCTTGGGAGATCCCGCTGGTCGCACAGCGGTTCGCCCAATGCCAGAAATACGCGTCGGTGATTAGCCTGGGTGCGGTCATTCGAGGCGAGACGTCGCACGATCAGCACATCAATCGTGCGGTGAGTCTTTCCCTGCAGCAGATTGCCTTGGCGTGTGATCTGCCGATGATTTTTGGGCTTCTGACCTGCGAAACGATGGAGCAGGCAATCCATCGTTCTGGGGGCAACGTGGGCAATAAAGGAGCCGAGTGTGCCGAGGCTGCCTTGCGGATGGTCGCATTGCTCAAGAACTCCCCACCGAAGTAGAATGCCCCAGCGGCTGTTCGAAGAATAGTGACGCAATTTATTTAACCCCCCGAATGTCTTCCCATGGCAAATCGTAGTCGAGCTCGCGAAGTTGCGCTGCAAGCGCTGTTTCAGGAAGATCTCAATCCGAGAGAATCTCGCGATCAGGTTATGCCTCTGCTGGAAAACCGTTTGAAGGAACCGGAGCTACGCGAATTTGCTATCTCGCTCGTACTCGGGGTTTTGCGAAATCGAGAAGAACTGGATGCGTTGATTGCCGCTAAAGCAGACAATTGGAGTGTCTCGCGGATGGCCGCGACGGATCGCAATGTGATTCGCTTGGGTGCCTTTGAAATTCGCTACACGGACACTCCGCCTAGGGTAGCCATCGACGAAGCGGTCGAACTGGCGAAACGCTTTGGGTCTGCTAACTCTTCTCAGTTTGTGAACGGAATTCTTGACAAGTTGATCGAAAGGAAAGAGAGCGAAAGTGACGAATTACCCAAGCACGAATGAATGACAAAGTCCGAATAACGATTGCCCTATAGCATTTCGTCCTTCAGGCTTCGACATTCTCTCGTCATTCCGTCATTCGTCATTCGTACTTAAACACATGGGAATTTTCGACAAGTTTCGTAGTGGTCTGAAAAAGACCGCCAATCTTCTGAAAACTGACGTTCGTGATCTTTTTAAGAGTGAAGGACGACTGATTGACGATCAGTTCCTTGATGAGATGCGGGCCATACTATTCAAAACCGACATGGGCTACGATTCCATCGAAAAGATCGTAGACGAAGTCGCCACGAAGATGCGTGGTCGAGTTGTGACACTTGAAGAAGTCGTTGCGACTTGGAAGGCGAAGCTTACCGAACTCATGGCTCAAGAAAATTCTCCGATTAAGTTTGCTGAATCGGGTCCAACGGTCATCATGGTCTGCGGTGTAAACGGGGCCGGCAAAACGACTTCGATTGCAAAACTAGCACATTTACTAAAATCGCAAGGCAAAACAATTGTACTCGGGGCAGGGGACACGTTTCGTGCCGCTGCAGTCGAACAATTAACAATTTGGTCTAAACGGCTTGGTGTAAACCTGGTCACTGGAGAGCAAGGTGCCCATCCCGCATCAGTCGCTTATCGGGCGGTCGAAGAATGTATCTCAACCGGGGCTGATGTTTGTATCGTCGATACAGCTGGCCGACTACAGACTCAAAAAAACCTGATGGCTGAGCTTACCAAGATCCAGCAATCGATCCGCAAGCTGATCCCCGAGGCACCACATGAAGTGCTTCTGGTGCTCGATGCCACGACAGGTCAGAACGGAATCAGCCAAGCGAGCAACTTCACAGAGGCCGTGGATTGCACAGGTATAATCCTAGCGAAACTCGATGGTACTGCCAAAGGTGGTGTCGTTGTCGCTATCAAGCAGCAAGTGGGGCTCCCTGTCAAATATGTCGGTGTAGGTGAACAACCCGAGGACTGGGCACTCTTCAATCCTGTTGATTTTGTCGACGCTCTGTTTGCCGAAATCGGTGCCACAAGTACGGCTTCAGCGTAGCGGTGCCTTTCAGCCGCCGGTTGCAAGGCGTCATTCCCGCGCAGGCGGGAATCTATTCGGCGGCATTTCAAGACTGGGTTCCCGCCTGCTCGGAAATGACGGTAGGAGCGGCCCTGCCCAAAAGCGCGACATCCTCTGATTAGCCTTCTTGCAGACTGATCGAATCACCCAAGATTTGATGATATTTTCTTGCGATGTAAACCCTTTTAATCAAAAAGGTTACGCTACACAACCAAGTTGATTTCCATGTGCTGGCACAATGATTGCATTAGCCCTGCCTCGGCGAGTGGCAAACTTCTCTGCAGGGTAGTCCTGCAGGTGTGCGAAGAGTTCTCGTCCGGGGTCTTTCCGTGAAGGCCCCCAGGACCCAAAAGGTGGAATTCTAGATAACTGTGCGGTCCTGCGGTGTAACTATCCTTCTGACAATGTAAAAAGGGCGAATGTTATGTTTTCTCTCGTGATGACTCGCAGCTGGCAATCTTTGCTAGTTGCCCTGATGCTGTCGCTCAGCGCGACGGCCCTTCTTAATCAGCCGGCTTGGGCTCAGGAAGACGTAGCTGTGACCGACGAAGCGGTTGTAGTGGAAGAGTCTGGTGATTTGGGCGTTGGCTATGCTCTCGACAATGCGATGCTGTTCCTCGCCGCGGTGTTGGTTTTCTTCATGCAAGCGGGTTTTGCCATGGTGGAAGCCGGCTTCAACTCCTCGAAGAATGCCGTCAATATCCTGTTTAAAAACTCGATGGATATTTGCGTCGGAGTGCTCTTATTCTACGCGATTGGTTTCGGCTTGATGTATCCAGGCAACTACGGAGTCGACGTCGAAGCTCACAAGTATTTTGCCTTTGGCGGTTTTGGGCTCGACGGCTACGAAGCTGCTGCCGATCGTACTTTCAGCCCTGAAGTTGACTGGTTTTTCCAAGCGGTATTCGCAGCTACCGCAGCGACAATCGTTTCTGGGGCCGTTGCGGGACGTATGAAAGTTGGAGCTTACTTGATTTATAGTGCTGTGCTCACGGCATTTGTCTATCCAGTGAGTGGTTTCTGGAAATGGGGCGGCGGTTGGCTGGGCCAAATGGGCTTTGCCGACTTCGCAGGATCAGCAGTTGTACACGCCGTGGGTGGTTTTGCCGGTCTGGCAGGAGCCATCATCCTTGGCCCTAGAATTGGTCGCTTTGTAAATGGCAAGTCAATTCCTATGCCTGGTCACAGCATGCCAATTGCTGCTTTGGGTGTCTTTATCCTGTGGTTCGGCTGGTATGGGTTTAATCCTGGTAGCCAGTTGGCCTTCCATTCCACTGGTGACATCGATGCCACGATGCACATTGCGATGACCACAACGCTTGCAGCCGGTGCTGGCGGAATTGTAGCCACTCTGCTGAGTTGGTTCATGTTTGGAAAGCCTGATCTTTCCATGGGCCTCAATGGCATCCTTGGTGGTTTGGTGGGAATTACGGCATGCTGCGATTGCATGTCAAACAATATGGCCATCGTTGTCGGTACGGTTTCCGCCGGTCTTGTGATTGCCGGAATACTTCTGCTCGATAAGCTGCAGATCGACGACCCGGTGGGTGCTTTCCCAGTCCATGGACTGTGTGGCCTCTGGGGTTGTATGGCCATTGGCATCTTACCTAACACTCTCACCGCTGGCCCTGAGCCATCGACGTCGTTCATGACCCAAGCGATCGGTACATTTTCGATTGCGGGGTGGGCCTTTGCAACGATGTTTGTTCTGTTCTCGATCCTCAAAGCAGCCGGAATCCTCCGAGTCTCTGAGGCGGAGGAGCAGCAAGGTCTCGATGTGAGTGAGCATGGAATGCAGGCCTACACCGGTACGCCTAGCTACTCATGATCCTTTGAGAATAGTTAATAGTATCGCCGCCTGTGGAGCGCTGGACCCTCCCAAGTGTTCCACAGGTGGCGCGAGTATAGTTTGGAAAGACCTTTGCCTGGGTCGTTGATGATGTCCCAACTGGCTTGGTTGCACTTCGCCGCCTACAGTGCGACCAAGCCGGGACTTCATCGCCTGAGCAGTTTTTCAATGCGGCAAATATCGCGCGGATTCCTACACCTTAAATTAGGTTTCGAATCGTCTGACGTCACCTTCCAGCCTACTGAGGTAAAGTTGAGCCGATAGCAGGCTCATCAAACCAGAAGGATGCCCCAATGGCTTGGGTGGGTTTTCCGCCTATTCCTGCCCAGGCCGGGGTGTCCCTGTTTGAAATGCGGATTGCGGATCGCGGGTTGCGGAATTAGGATAGTTGTCCACATTCTTCCTGATTCCGAACTCCACCTTCCCAATTCCGAATTCGAATGAAGCTTATCATTGCCATTGTCCAGCCAAGCAAGCTGGAAGACGTCAAAGCGGCCCTTTCCAAAGTGGAGGTGGTCCGACTCACGATTATGGACGTCCAAGGGTTTGGACGGCAAAAAGGCCAGACCGAGGTTTATCGCGGTCGCGAGATTACGGTCAACCTGTTGCGTAAAGTGCAACTGCAAATCGCCGTGAATGACAACTTTGTCGAACCCACCATAGACGCCATCATTGAAGGGGGACGCACCGGAGAAAGCGGTCAGATTGGCGACGGCAAGATCTTTGTTCTGCCCCTGGAAGATTGTATTCGTATTCGCACCGGAGAACGTGGTCCGGAAGCGATCTAGCGGAAACCGGCTTTATCAGGCGAATGCTTGAATCTACCCCATTCTCTTCTCCAATCGTAAAAGACTCTCCGTCATACGAGTCCGAGTGGTGGATTTGCACTTCGGGTTGGATTAAGATGTCTCGATTAGCGGTCCCATTAGGGATCTGGCTTTTCGCATTGCATCTCATTTCTTGTCTGAACAGGATTTATTCATGGGCGGAATCGACATTCTGGTTTTCGTTTTGTTCGTTGCTTCGGTGATAGGCATTGGACTTTGGAAGAGCAAAGACGAAGAAACCAGCGGCGAGAAGGGAGCTCAGGAATATTTTCTCGCAGGTCGTGGCTTGACTTGGTGGCTTGTTGGTTTCTCTCTCATTGCCGCCAATATTTCAACCGAGCAATTTGTCGGCATGAGTGGTGAGGCAGCCGACTGGCTAGGCATGGCAATCGCCAGCTACGAATGGATGGCAGCCATTACGTTGGTTGTGGTTGCATTTGTCTTCTTACCAAAATTCCTTAAGAGCGGAATCTACACTATTCCTGAATTTCTGGAGTATCGCTACAACACCTTCGCGCGCACGGTGATGGCTATCACCACGATGATTATCCTCGTGGGAGTTCCTACCGCATCGGTCATATTCTCGGGTGCCAAGGTCATCAGCGTTTTTTTCCAAGGGCAATCTCTATTGGGATTCGACCTAGGAAGCATCACGGTAGGCTGCTGGATTATCGGCATCCTGGCGGCAGGTTATGTTTTCGCAGGAGGTCTCAAGGCATGTGCCTGGGCAGACTTGATCCAGGGTGCCGCCCTGATCGTGGGAGGAGGGATTATTGCTTACTTGGCCCTTCATGCGCTCGGAGCAGCAGATCCTCAGGAATTGATCACAACAGCTAGGAACAGCGAAGTGACCGTGGAGAGCCTGGAAAGAGCTACTTCCCTGGAAAGGTTCTTCGCCCTCAATAAAGGGGAACTGCCCGATGGCAAGCTCCATATGGTTCGCCCCTTGGATGACAAGAAAATCCCCTGGTCGGCACTGTTGATCGGGCTTTGGATTCCCAACTTTTTCTACTGGGGGCTTAATCAATACATCACTCAACGGACTCTCGGATCTAAGTCCTTGGCTGAGGGCCAGAAAGGTATTATTTTTGCCGCTTTCCTGAAATTAGTCATACCCTTCATCGTGGTGATTCCGGGAATCTTGGCCTTTAACCTCTACAACGGCGATCTCAAGGAACTCGCGGAAAAGAAAAACCAACATTTACTAACTGAATTAGATGCAGGATCAGAAAAACTTTTTGATTTTACCGATCGCTACGCAGAGGCGAATCCGGAGAAAGCCGCGGAGATCGTCAATCACAACGCTACACTCTTGGCAGAATTCCTCCTGGAAGGCGATGACCGCGAAGTGATTTCGATCTGGGGAAGGAATACGGAATTAGTCGCTATGTCAGAAGCCAAGAAAATCCCCGTAGCGGGCAAGCTAGTCGGCTATGACTATGATGCAGCGTTCCCCACGCTCCTGAAGAATCTACTTGTACCAGGCAGTGGCGTCTTGGGGTTTGTTTTGGCAGCGATTTTTGGTGCCGTTGTTAGCTCTTTGGCCTCTATGCTCAATTCAGCGTCCACCATTTTTACAATGGACATTTACTACAAGCTGCGCAAGAGTGCCTCACAGGGAGAGTTGGTTGCAGTTGGACGCACTTGTACGATTATTTTTGTGCTGATCGCTCTATTGATTGCGCCCAATCTGGGTAGCCCCAAGTTTGGGAATATCTTCAACTACATCCAAGAGTTCCAGGGATTTATCTCTCCTGGTGTGCTGGCAATATTTGTCTTTGGATTACTTGTACATCGTGCCCCTCGCTCAGTGGGGACAGTGGGCCTCCTATTAAACCCTGTTCTTTATGGTGCTCTCAAAGTGTTCGCCCCACAGATCGCATTTCTGGACCGGATGGCGATTTGTTTTGGAATCATCCTGGTTGTGTTGGCTATCATGACCAAACTCAACCCGCTCCCTGTACCGGTCGAACTCCCCGTGAATGAATCGATGAATCTGGAAGAGTCTAGTACGGCGAAGTTCTGGGGAACGGTTGTCGTGATTCTAACACTCGCTCTCTATGTGGTATTCTTCTAGACCTTAGAACTTGAGGTGCTTAGCTGATCCACAGATACCAACTGAGTAAAACTACCTGACCGAAATCCTTCCAAGTCGACCGTTACATAGCGGAAGCCCAACTCTCGCAATCGGGCGGTGATGAGTTCCCGGCAGGCCGGTTCTGCCAGCCTTGCTATTTCCCTGGCTTCGACTTCTAAGCGGGCCAACTCATCGTGGTGGCAGCGAACTCGCACCGAGCTGAATCCTAGTTCTCGGAGGAAAACTTCAGCGGCATCGATGCGTTGGAGCCGTTCAGGAGTGATTTCCAGACCGTAGACCACTCTGCTGGAGAGGCAGGGCGAAGCAGGTTTGTCCCATACCTCCAAGTCCCACGCTTGAGCGAGTTCGCGCACCCCTTGTTTGTCGATACCGCACTCGACCAAGGGGCTCAATACACCATGCTCCTTGGCAGCTTGTAAGCCTGGGCGAAAGTCGCCCAGGTCATCCGTGTTGGTTCCGTTGGCGATTGTCACGAATCCAATCTCATCTGCAAATGCACGCATTTGGCTGTAAAGTTCCGTCTTGCAGTGCCAACAGCGAGTGGGTTCATTCTTCAAGTACTCGGAATGCGACAGTTCATCGGTGGCAAGTGTTTCGTGGCGTATCCCGATCGCACTGGCAATGCGTGGCGCGGCTTCCAGTTCTCCTTCGGCCAAGCTGGCACTCACCCCCGTGACGGCTAAGGCCCTCTCGCCGAGTGCCAAATGTGCGGCCATCGCGACCACAGCACTATCGACGCCACCCGAAAAGGCGATCACGCAATCTGGGAGATTGCGAAGATAATCGAGCAATCGTTGCTGCTTGTCGGTAGTGGACATGGGGGAACCCCTGCTTCAGGTATTCTGATGATCAATCCTTTTCGGATCGATTCTCTGATGAGTGCCGTGATTTTCTACAGATCGCAAGTGGCAAGGAGCAACGTTCCAATGCTCACCGGTATCCGTAACAACCGTGACGGTCTTTTTGTTGTATTTCGTTAAAACGCCAACTCTTGAACCGCCGCGCCCAGAATCGAACTCGACACGCTCGCCGATACGATACTCCAACATATCCGCATGAGCGTGCATTTCATGCAAAAATCGTAATCGGGCCACGACGCGGTGATTAAGGTCTACCAATTCCGCTTCGGACAGTTCATCAATATTGATGAGATCTCTAGCCATATTACAGTCTCCTCCCTGGACTCTATTATGCAGAACAATAGCCATGCGGCTAGCCAATTTGTTGACTAGCGCACTCTCCGCTCCGCCTCGCGAGACCCATCAGGGGCATTGCGGCTGAGAGAAAAGCGTTGCGACTGACAGATTTACGTTGGCTTGCTGATATCGCGGAAGAGGGGTTCCATCACCTTAGTATTGCGGTCCAGGGCGAGAATGACCGTGCGTTGTTCCACTCCATCGGAAGCACTGGCAACAATCGGAATCACCTGACGCTGCTCGGTGAGTTTGAGCTTGGCTGAGAATGTTCCGTCAGGCCGCACGTTGATGGGCACCCCCTTAAGTGTGACGTGAGCAGTTCGGGAGGTCACACCAAAGATGGTCACTTCCGCGTCGACAGCAAGTTCCAAACCTGAATTGGAATCCATTGCTGCGCCATTGCCGTATCGTGTGTGCATTGGAGAGCCCAAGGGGCGATGCAGACGAGTTTCGAGGATTTCCTGCAATTCCCGGCTTGTTCCTTGCGGTGTATATCCGCCACTCATGGCAAAGATTCGATCCGCGTTCTCAGCCACGTCGGACCAGTTTTCGTCTACGGTCTCGTTTGCGTCAGGGGAGGGCGTCTGAACGCAATTGCTGCGGGCTAGCGTATAAAAAGTGCCGTCTGCGGAAAGATAACCGATCTCCATACGAAAACTGCAAGGAGGATCCGTCACGTCGACGTACCAATTCGACACCCCACCGTGGATTGCAATATCTCGATCGAGTACTGTCGAGCCAGCCTCCATTATGCGAAAAACTCGCAAGGTTGGTTGGCTGTGGTGCCAGCGCTGGCCCATGGCCGCCTGAGCGCGATCGATACTAGGTTGTGAGAGACTCCAATGAGCGTGCAACCAGTAGGGGTCACGAACCATCACCACGAGGCGGTCTTCTCTGTCCTGGTCAAACTTACTGGAATCGTTGAGAGCCAGATTCTTCAAGACCGCCTTTTTTTGTTGCATGACTAGAATATCATGGCGAATATGCGGTGGTGTTTCAGATTTTTGCTTTGCTGAACCATTTTGGCTTGATATTTCGCTTAGAGCTGTTTTTTTGGGAGGTGATTCACCGCCTGGCTGCCGACGGGGAGACATTCTTTTACGCGCAACACTTGAGAGTGCTCCGATCAATTCGTCCTTACGCATGGAATGCCAACCGGGGATACCGTGCTGACGGGCCATCTGGGCGAGGTCTTTGGCAGTGTGGGAGCGGAGGGAGGTTGCGGTCATGGCTCTTGGAACCCAAAAAGGGCGTCGATTCGAGTTTGTTCGGACAATCAAAATACGGGATGAACAAAACTTCCGTGATTCGATCAGCCGACCAGAACCCGATTACAGGCCATCCGAGAATGTGAACCCTGACCAGGCACCAACATGATTCGTTGCGATCCCCCTCCAAAAAGACTAGGTGGAGCCGCAAATCCTTTAAAATCCATCTTAACCTCGAATCACGCAAAACGCAACTTTTTGGACAACTGAGATGACCGTAAGCCCATATTTGACAGCATGTTACGTCCTCACTGACTAAAAATCGCTCGACACGATCTTGGTGCCCAATGAATGGAAGCCTCTTCGTAAGTTCTTTTTGGGATCAATATCAGGCGTATCAGTTGGTTGGTAGAAGATTGAGTGTTTCGAAAGACTTTGTGAAAAATTGCACGAATCCCCCTTTGCGCTCCAATGACTCCCTATTAGATTAGGCCGGTCTAGAAAAATTTGTGTTTCTGAGTCTCTATACCACTTCTTAGCGTGACCTTACGGCACGCTTTTTAAGGGATAGGTTCAGCAGGTTAGGGATTTTGATGTCCTGGAAGCCGTCAACTGGGCCTGATGCTGAGAACGACACGAGACTAGGCGAACGAGATGCTCAGGGAGACAACCGCTCTGCCACTGCGAAAGCTACTGAGTGGGCATCGCGAATCATGACCATTTCGTTGGAAATGGTACTTCCAGGCCTGGCAGGCTATTGGCTGGATAGCAAGCTAGGCAGCAAGGGATTGTTCATGTTGTTGGGATTTGCTGCAGGAAGTTTTATTGCTTTCAAGCAGTTGATGGCAATTGCCAAAAAGGGACAGACCAAAAGTCCGAATTCCCACCAAGCATCGAGCAAAGACACCACCTCAGCCAACCGTTCCAAGAAAGACGAACTGTGACTCAATCATCGCCAGGCTGGCCTAAATGCGACGCATCGCGAAGCTTGGTTTCCTGCGCCTTGTTCCTAGTCGTAGTCATGGCGATCTTTGTCGCCTGTTGCCTGCCGATCGCTTTTTGGGTTGGGCAATCTGCCTGGATTGCTCTGCTGGCAGCAGCAATGCTTTGCCTATTTGCAGGGTTGGCCGCACTAACGATTTCTTACTTCTTCAGTTCCATCGGTCAAAGCCTGGCAGGAATGCTATTGGCCATGGGGTGCCGCCTATCGCCGCCCTTGGTGGTTTGTCTCTGGCTGGCCCTGAACCAAGATCAGACGAATCAAAACTCCTTTGTGGGTTTCTTGATTGGTAGTTATTTAGTGTCGTTGGCGGCGGAAACGTTTCTCTCGGTCCGGATGATCGATTCCCTTTCCCCCAAGCCAGCGGCAAACTGAACGCGAATCTCTAGATATGGCCAATCCCCTCGATCCTAAAGAATTATTTAGCCACGTCGAAGATTCGACGAGCTTTCACTTGCCCAGGGCGATCGCACCTGAGGGCTCGCACGGCCATGTCGAGTTGCCCCAGCCCTTCAAGCTGGACAAGCCGTTGATTGAAATGAACACCGGCAATGAATTGATCGACAAGACCATTCAGCCGCTTGACCTCAAACTGACCAAATTCATGGTGCTTGAGGTCTTGATCGCTGCGATTATAGTTATTCTCTTCGTCTTTCTGGCCATGCGACTCAAAGGGGGTTCGCAAGCCAAGGGGCGGCTTTGGAATATGCTCGAAGTCTTTTTGCTTTATATACGCGATCACATCGCCCGGCCTTGCATCGGTTTTCACGAGGCTGACAAGTTTGTTCCGTTTCTGTGGACTATGTTCTTGTTCGTGTTGGGTTGCAATCTAATGGGGATGATTCCTTGGATGGGCTCTCCGACGGGTGCGTTGGCGGTCACTGCGGCGTTGGCATTTGCCACGTTTATTGTCGTGATTGGCTCAGGCATGAAGAAGCTTGGTGTCGTCGGCTTCTGGAAGGCTCAGGTACCCCATATGGATTTGCCCAAGCCGATTGCTATTCTGTTGATTCCGCTAATTTTTGTGATCGAAATACTTGGTTTGTTCATAAAACATTGTGTGTTGGCCGTTCGTTTGTTGGCCAACATGATGGCGGGGCATGTGGTGCTTGCCGTACTATTGGCCTTTATTGCTGCAAGTGCGGTAGCTGGCCAGGCTGTTTGGGGGAGTGTCACCGCTGCCAGCGTTCTCGGGGCGACAGCCTTGAGTTTGCTCGAATTGTTTGTGGCCTTTTTACAGGCATATATTTTTACCTTTCTGTCGGCTTTATTCATCGGAGCAGCGGTACATCCCCACTGAGCACTCAGCTGAATATAAGTTCGATTGTGTATAGTTTTTCCCAGGTCTCGATTTCGTTCTAGGAGATTTCAAAAGTGATGAAGTTGGTCAAATTAATGTCGTTTTGTTGGGCTGCCTTGGCCGTTACTGGTCCAGCCATGGCACAAGAAGCTGGTGAAGTCGCCGCTGTCAGTGGTGGCATGAATCTAGGAGCTGCTTTTGGTGCAGGTCTCGTGATTATCGGTGCCGCATTGGGAATCGGTCGAATAGGTGGACAGGCTGTTGAAGGTATGTCCCGCCAACCAGAAGCTGCTGGAAATATCCAGACTGCGATGATTATTTCTGCTGCGTTGATCGAAGGTGCAACGTTCTTCGCCTTGATCGTTTGTATGCTCTTTAACAAGTAGCATTTGGCCTCAAGTAATCTTTAACAACCTGCAAACGCGATTTTGCAATAGGGTGCTGCGCATGAGCTTTCGATTGATGAGTTCCTGTTTGCTTTTAATGCTTGCGCTAAGTGGCTGGCTCGTTGATTCACCGACCGCCGAAGCTGCCACCGATGAGCATGCTGCTACCGCCGAAGAGCACGGGGGTGGTCACGAAGGTGGCGATCCCAATCCTTTGGGTTTCGATATCGACTTAGCATTATTCACGGGAATAGTATTTCTTGTGTTGTTTGCTGTACTGAGCAAGTTTGCTTGGCCGGCGATTTCGGCGGCGCTTGTGGAGCGTGAAAAACGTATCGAGAGCAATATTGCCGAAGCGGCAGTCAAGCACGAAGAAGCGAAGAAGCTACTCTTGGAGCACGAAGCCAAACTAGCCAGTGCTGCCGACGAAGTGCGGGCACTCCTGGAAGAGGCCCGGCGGGATGCGGAACACACCAAGAACCAGATCATCGCCGAAGCGAAGCATGCTGCCGATCAGGAGCGAGATCGCTCGCTACGCGATGTGGAGCGAGCTACGGATGCCGCGATGAAAACTCTGGCAGAGACAAGCGCCAATCTGGCGGTCGAATTGGCAGGGAAGGTTGTGAAGCAGAATATTTCCGCCGAGCAACAGTCGCAGTTGGTGCGTGATGCGTTGGGCAAGTTGACTTCCATGAGCCCTAGCCAGAACTAAGTGGATTTGATGTCCGAAAGCTTTTTCAGCAACGATTCCTCGAATGAGTCTGTTCTCGACGTTGGCGCCGAGATGCTGTCGCGTGTGTATGCTAAAGCGGCCTTAAACGCCGCTGGGGATCACGATTCTCAACAGCGTTTGATCGACGAACTCAATGCCGTTGTGAACGAGGTTCTCGCAAAACATCCCAAATTGGAGAAAGTTTTTGACTCCGCGCTAGTTTCTCAGGATGAGAAGCTTGGAATTCTGGAGCGGGTGCTGGGAAAGAATCTGTCTCCATCGACACTGAATTTCCTCTATGTCCTAACTAAACATGATCGACTGGGCATATTGCGGCAGGTGGTTCGTTCTGCCAACGAACTTTGGAAAAAAAGATGCAACCAAGTGACAGTTCACTTGGAACTGGCACAGGCTGTGGAACCAGCATTGGAGCAAGAGATCATTGCTACCCTTGCGAAGACGCTCGATTCGAAACCAATCGTCGAAGTGAAGATCAACCCCGACTTGATAGCAGGTATGGTAGTGCGGGTCGGTGATCGAGTGTTTGATGCTTCCACACGCACTAGCTTAGAACGTATCCGTCAAGCGATGATCACTTCGGCAGTCGAATCGATCCAACGACACCATCGCCCTTAGGCGAGTTAACAGAATAATTATCCAAACAATAAGATTCCCGGGAGAGCTTCAATGAAGTTCAATAGCGACGAAATCGCTTCAGTTATCCAGAAGGAAATTGAGAACTATTCCTCGCAGATCGACGTCCGTGACGTAGGTCGTGTATTGGAAGTTGGCGACGGTATTGCCCAGGTCTATGGGTTGGCTGATGTGATGTCAGGTGAAATGGTCGAGTTCGCCAATGGCGTAAACGGGTTGGCGTTCAACCTTGAGGAGAACTCCGTCGGCGTGATTATTTTGGGCGATTACTTGCAGATCAATGAGGGTGAAGAAGTTCGTAGCACTGGCAAGCTCTTAAGTGTGCCAGTAGGCGACGCACTGTTGGGTCGCGTGGTCGATCCCCTTGGCAATCCGCTCGACGGCAAGGGTCCGATTGTCACCAACGACCGCCGCGACGTAGAAATCATCGCCGCAGGCGTGTCCCAGCGGCAGCCTGTCTGTGAACCTTTGCAGACTGGCATCAAAGCCGTCGACGCCATGACGCCGATTGGCCGTGGACAGCGTGAACTCGTCATTGGCGACCGCAAGACTGGCAAGACAGCTATCGCCATCGATGCGATCATCAACCAAGGTGATTCCGGGGTGAAATGCTTCTATGTGGCCATCGGCCAAAAGGAATCAACCGTTGCCGGCGTGATTGAGAAATTGCGTGAATCGGGTGCGATGGACTATACGACGGTCATTGTCTCGGGTGCCAGCACGCCTGCCCCACTGCAATACATCGCTCCTTATTCCGGAACTGCGATGGCTGAGCATTATATGTTCCAAGGTGGTCACGCATTGGTCGTTTATGACGACTTGAGCAAGCAAGCCGTGGCCTACCGCGAGTTGTCGCTCTTGATGCGACGCCCACCTGGCCGCGAGGCTTTCCCAGGTGACGTGTTCTACTGTCACAGCCGTTTGCTGGAGCGTTCTTGTAAGCTTTCCGAGGAACTGGGAGGGGGTTCAATTACTTCCCTACCGATCATTGAGACCTTGGAAGGTGAGGTGTCGGCCTACATTCCTACCAATGTGATTTCGATTACCGACGGACAGATTTACCTGCAACCGGACTTGTTTTTCTCCGGCGTCAAACCTGCGATGAACGCCGGTATTTCGGTATCGCGTGTCGGCGGTGCGGCCCAAATCAAGGCGATGAAAAAAGTTGCCGGCGGTTTGCGGCTCGACTTGGCTGCTTTCCGCGAACTGGAAGCCTTTGCCCAATTAGGTACTGAACTGGATCCTGCTACTCAAGCACGCTTGGATCGTGGCTATCGGATGGTGGAACTGCTGAAACAGGGGCAATACAAGCCGCTGAACGTGCTGGATCAAGTCCTAGTGATCTTTGCCGGTACTCGTGGATTCCTGGACAAGGTTCCAGTCGAGCGAGTTCAGGAGTGGGAACAGAAGTTCCTCACATTCATGAGCGATCAAAAACCTGAAATTCGGGAAGAGCTTGCTAACAAAAAAGATTTGGACGACGAACTTACTGAGAAAATCAAGTCTGCCATCGAAGAGTTCGGAACGCAGTTTATTGGCTCGACGAAGCAAGAACCAGAAGCGGTGACGGCATAAAGAACTTTTTACTCCGGTCGCTAACGCTCGCGGCTCGCCTTTCTTCACTAACTACTAATACCTAACAGCTAACCCCCTCCTAATGGCCAATCCCAGAGAACTTGATAAGCGACGCAAGTCGGTTCGCAATATCCGTAAAATTACGCGGACAATGGAACTGATCGCTACGGCACGTTTCAAGAAAGCCATGGATCGTGCTGCTGCAGCCACGGCCTATACGGACCGTATCACACAATTGGTTAGCGATCTCACCAAGACGGGCCTCAAAGTGAGTCATCCGCTTTTGGAAAAGCGTGAGAAGACAGACCGAGCCGTTCTTTTGGTGCTTACAGCCAATCGCGGTTTGTGTGGCGGTTTCAACGGGAACCTGATTCGAGCTGCCTTAGAGCGGTGGAAAGAACTCAAAGCGGAAGTTCCCGATTGCCGACTGGAGATCTCCGGCAAGCGGGGCATTGGTGGTTTCAAATTTCGCGGTTATCAGGCCGATCAATCCTACACTCACTTCGAGGATAAGCCTTCCTTTGCCGAAGTAGAATTGATCGCGAATCGTTTTCTGGACGAGTACACCGTTGGTGCGATCGATCGACTCGATGTGGTATACACCAAGTACGAAAGCATCGCCCGCCAGCACGTCGCAGTTGAAACATTGCTTCCGCTAGGTTCGTTGGGAACTGAAGATTCAACAACTGATGATTCATCGGCCGTCGCGGGTCCTCAGTACGATTTCCTTCCCTCGCCGGAGAGCATATTGGAAGAAGTCGTGCCCACTAGTTTCAAAGTGAAACTGTTCAAGTGCTTTTTGGATTCGGCAGTCAGCGAGCAGATTGCTCGGATGGTGGCGATGAAGGGAGCAACGGAGAACGCAGGCGAATTGATCAAGAGCCTGAGCATGCAATACAACCGTGCCCGCCAAGGTCGAATCACGTCTGAATTGATGGACTTGATCGGCGGCGTCGAGGCACTCAAATAACTTTTACCTATTACGGAATTATTTAGCCGCGATACAACGCATCGCTGGGAGACCTAAGAATTCATGGCAACCGCAACACAAAATATTGGTCACATCACTCAGGTGATTGGTTCCACCTTTGATGTGGAATTCGACGAAGAGAATCTGCCGGCAATTTATAACGCTGTGAAGGTGGTTTCTGAACACAAGGGCGTCAAGCTAAATCTCACAGGTGAGGTTCAGCAGCAACTCGGCGGGGGCCGGGTGCGCTGTGTCGCCTTGGGTACCACGGAAGGCTTGATTCGTGGACAAGAGTGCGTTGACACGGGAGGACCTGTAACGGTGCCTGTGGGTGAGGCAACACTCGGACGCGTGTTTAACGTGCTCGGCGAAGCAGTCGATGGCCGTGGACCTGTTGCTGCCGAAGAACACTGGCCGATCCATCGTGAAGCTCCCAAGCTAGACACTCTTTCGACCAAAACGGAACTGTTCGAAACCGGTATCAAGGTGATCGACCTGCTCACTCCGTTTGTACGTGGTGGTAAAGCGGGGTTGTTCGGTGGTGCTGGTCTGGGCAAGACGGTTATTCTCACCGAATTGATCGCCCGTATCGCATCTGCCCACGGTGGGTACTCCGTGTTTGCCGGTGTAGGTGAACGAACTCGGGAAGGAACCGACCTTTGGCTCGAAATGCAAGAAGCCAAAATCGGGGACACGGGCCGCAGCGTTATCGATCAGACCTGCATGGTATTCGGACAGATGAACGAACCGCCGGGTGCTCGTCTTCGTGTGGCGTTGTCTGCTTTGACGATGGCCGAGTATTTCCGAGACAAAACTGGTGCGGATACTCTGCTGTTCGTTGACAACATCTTCCGGTTCTCGCAGGCAGGTAGCGAGGTGTCGGCCCTTCTTGGTCGTATGCCGTCTGCTGTGGGATACCAACCAACGCTGGCAAGTGAGATGGGTGCCTTGCAGGAACGAATCGCATCGACCAGCAATGGAGCTATTACCTCCGTGCAAGCGGTCTATGTACCTGCCGACGATCCGACTGACCCTGCCCCAGCAACAGCCTTCGGCCAGCTGGACGCGTTCCTCTACCTCGAGCGGTCGATTTCGGAGAAGGGTATCTACCCAGCGGTCGATCCGTTGGCTTCGGCAAGTCGAATTCTCGATCCGCAGTATGTGGGTGATCGTCACTTCAACTGTGCCCGTCGCGTGCAGAATACCTTGCAACGGTATCGTGAATTGCAAGACATCATCGCGATTCTTGGTGTCGACGAGCTCTCCGAAGAAGACAAGATGATTGTGCATCGTGCCCGGCGCATCGAGCGATTCCTTTCACAGCCGTTCCTTGTGGCGGAAGTATTTACCGGCAAGCCCGGCGAGATCACTCCGCTTTCCGAGACGATTCGCAGCTTCGAAGAAATCTGCGACGGGAAGTGGGATCACCTTCCCGAGAGCGCCTTCATGTATGTTGGTGTGATCGAGCAGGCCGAAGAGCAGTGGAAGAAGAGCGAAAAGAAATAACAGGTTCCCGTAATGTCAGAAGCCACCCTAACTGCCCCGCTCCGCTGTATCGTAGTAACACCTGAAGAGACGGTGTTGGATGCGACCGCAGATTTTATTGCGCTCCCCTTGTTTGATGGCGAATTGGGTGTTGGAAGAGGGCACAGCCCGTTGATTGGTCGGCTAGGGTATGGGGAATTGCGACTTCGAACCGGCAAAGAGACGGTAAGCTATTATGTCGACGGTGGCTTTGTGCAGGTGGTCGACAATGTGGTCTCGGTACTCACGAATCGATCCCTAAAAGATTCTGCCGTAGACACGGTGGCAGCTTCGGAACAACTAGCCGAGGCTCTCACTCGCAAGGTTGGCGGAGAGGAAGCTCTGGCCATTCGCGATCGGCTCGTTTCTCAATCTCGGGCCCAATTGCGGGTAGGCATGAAAGCCAAGTAGCCTTTGTGCAAAGTCGAGAATCTACCGTGGCGGGCAGTGCAGGGCAGCGAAATCGCGGCATCAACAATTGTGATGACGTCGACGAACGGACTTCCGCCTGGCAATTCGGCCGCCACTTGCTAGGTAGCCATGCTGGATAGCAAACCATTCGGCGTAACGTTCACGATCTGTATAGGTTGAGTTTCGAGCGTCTACCAAGTGGCCAAGTTCGTGGATCAGAATATTGTTCAAGTAAAAGTCCTGAATTGCTGACTCGCTCCAGCTGAGGCGCCATGAGCAGTTGTCAGGCCGGTCCCAGCGTCCCCCAAACATCTTTGCTTCGTTGACGACCTCGGGGCGAGGAGGAGCATAAAACAGTTCTTCTCGTGACTCTTCAAGCGGATAGAGATACAATGTTGCACCCCATTGCATGCCATAGCACGGGAAACTCTGTTTCTTGCGGGTCATTCCGCTGAACTGGATCACCTCCAGATCACGGAGAAATACCTGAGGAACCTGCTCCAGGCGTTTTCGTACTTGATCGGGCGTGAGCACATGGCGGTATCCGGGGCCTGGATCTTGAACGATGATCTTATAGGGGTCACCGTTCTCAGTGGGTTCGTGCCAATCCTCGGGAGGTGAAAATGGAGCTTTTGCGTCCCTGCTACCCAATAATTGCCTGCGACCTCGCTGTGAGTGGCGGACCACAGAGGTTACAATCGTCTTCTTAGCCTGATAGCTACTATTTCGAAGAGGATGTTGACGCCGCGTTGTCATCGTCGCATCCGATACCAATGGGGGGGAGGAAAACTGGCTGACTCTCGGATGAGAGCCATGAAGAACCGGGAATGATTTTGGCTCTCACAGGACCCTGAAAAGTAAAATGGGGCCTACTGAAAGCTTACATCTATCGTACTCAGGCAGGTGTTTCGGTTCCACGAGATTGTCATAACATGATATTTGGCAATGACTTAGGGACTGGACAGCACCCCCTCTTACAGGGGGTTTGCAAGGGCTTGACACAAGTCCCCTGCGGTGCCCGATTGGGTCGACTTAAAGGTCAAGACAAGATTGATCTATGAAAAAAAACACCGTGATGGAAAGTCACACGACACCTACCCCTGTGAGATGTGATCAAATGAACGTAACCCTTTACACGCGAGAAGGTTGCCACTTGTGCGATGACGCCAACGCCTTGCTATGTGCACATGGATTATCACCTCGCAAAGTAGATATCGATGAGAATGAGCAACTTCGCAATAAGTTCGACACATGTGTTCCGGTTGTCGAGATCGATGGGAAGATACGCTTTCGAGGTAAGGTAGATCCAATTTTGCTAAAGCGACTTCTAATTGCTGAGTCGAATGCGTAAGTCCTCAAGTAAATTTCAGCATATAACCTGAAAATGCACAAAATAGGTGATTCTTTTGATATCGTTCTCGTAGGTGGCGGAGTCGTCGGCCTTTCTCTTGCCTGGGAACTTGCCCAACAGGGTGCCAAGGTATGCCTCATAGATAGCCATGAATTGGGGCATGAGGCATCTTGGGCTGCCGCAGGCATGCTTCCCCCAGGACCTCCTGAAGACAAATGGCCTTCGTGTAGCGCCTTTGACCAACTTGCAGGGTTGAGCGAGAAGCTGCATAGACAGTGGCACACAAAACTGGCCGAAGTCACGGAGATTGATAATGGCTATGAAACAAGGGGGGCAGTGTATCTTGGCGATCCATCTCTCCAAGAAAAATGCAGAATCTGGGACCAATGGGGAGTTCCCTTTCATCGGTTGCCTCCACCTGCATTGACAGATATTGAACCTCGTATAGAACATCTGGGCGACGGGGTTTTCCTGCCGAACGAGGCTCAACTTCACTCTCGCCACCATTTGCAGGCACTTGAATCGGCCTGCTTGAATGAAGGAGTCACACTGAAGCCCCATTGCCAGGTTACAGGGTTCGACAAATCTGGAAACCGAATCTCGGCAGCACTTACCAACACTTCACCAATCTGTGCCGATAATTTTTGTCTTACCGCAGGTTGCTGGACTGAAGAACTTGGTCCTAGCCTGGGTCTCAATTTGCCGCTGAAGCCAGTTCGTGGGCAAATACTCCAATTGAATGGACACGCCGGAATCCTACATCGGATAGTGAACAAGGGCCCCCGGTACCTAATGCCCCGTTCAGACGACTGTATTCTCGTAGGCTCCACTCAGGAAGAGGTTGGATTTAACCAACAAACCACCCTTGAAGCTCGGAAAGAGTTGCTTGATTTTGCCCATGAACTCTGTCCGACGCTTCGTGACTTTCAAGTAATGAACCACTGGGCCGGCCTGCGACCCGCTACCCCTGATGAGCTTCCTTACTTGGGGCAGCTACTGGATTGGGAGAATGCTTGGATCGCCACGGGACATTTTCGTGCGGGGATTCAGCTTTCGACAGGCACGGCTAGGGTGATGCGGGACCTTATCTTGGGCAAGAGCCCACAAGTAGATGTAACCGCGCTAGGGATCGAGCGGGTGCAGGGCCAAACCTGAATAACTAGTCCGTTGGGTGCAATTCACACGTGGTTTATTGCAACGCTGACCTGCAGATCTTTAGCGTCTCTTGAGTGCGCTAGATACTATCAAAGTAAGCTCTAAGTGCAGTATCAGTGGTTTTGGATTGTGTAAATTCTTTATGTAGATTATGTTAAGTTTTGATTAATAATTCTGTTTAGATTAGAATACGAGTACTAACAGATCAACCTTTCCCCTCCCCGCTAACTCACCGGCGCGGTTTTTGGCAAACATGGTTGGATTGATTCCTCTCAATTCTTCTTCTCAGACGATTGGCAACAATGGTAGTTTCCTCAATAGAATCATCCCCAATGCCACGTTCTTTGCCTCGCTCGCTTGGATACTTCCGCTTTGCTTCCCCAAAGTTCAGTGCCTTCACACTTGTAGAGTTGCTGGTTGTGATCGCCATCGTCGGTATCTTGATCGCATTGCTACTCCCCGCAATACAAGCTGCTCGCGAATCAGCGCGGCGCTCGACTTGCCAGAACAATCTCAAGCAAATTGGGTTAGGGCTTAACAATCACGTTAGCGCTGTGGGCTATTTTCCTCCGGGCAAGAAATGGTCGGGACCGCGTGATCTACCGACTACTTTTTCCATAGGATGGTCGGCATATTTACTTGATTATATGGAGTCCGGCATCGTCCTCGATGGCATAAACTTCAAGATACCTCTTACCGACCCTGCCAATCTGCCTTCAACAGGGACTGTGATCGATACCTACCTCTGTCCCAGTACGAGTCTCATAGAATCCCATCGAACGAACGATGGCTACCTAACCGGTTTGGGAACTGGCCAGGGCGACGGGATGGCATGCATCGACTATCTCGGTATCTCAGGACCTCATCGAGATAAGATCAACCCAACAGATGGGCAACCCTACGGAAGGCAACGTGGGGTATTGGTCGGCACGAAAGGCTTGCCAGATGAGGACACTGTCATTGAGCCTCCCAGAGTGCGACCAGCCAATATCACCGACGGATTGTCGTACTCAGCATGTGTCGGTGAGTGTACTGGACGCGGAGTCGACTTGAAGGGCTCGGGCGAGATTGATGCTCTCAATGGGGCATGGGCCTCAGGTAGCAACGTCAGCCATATTCGAGGACAAGTCAACGGAAAGCTACCACCAGACGCCTGGAGCGAAGAGCGCATCTATTCCGAACACCCTGGTGGAGCACAGATTCTCATGGCAGATGGATCCGTTCATTTTGTCTCTGAGGAGGTCGACGCCGACACGATCCGCAGTCTTTGTTCACGCGACGGGGGGGAGATCATCGATGAATCTGCTCTCTGAGCAAAATGCGACTGCTCGTGATTCGGCAGATATACATCACGCGATTAGCTCCATGAACCGGATCAGCCTGTCCGAGATGGACAGTGTGGCGCTGATGGACCGCGTAGATACGAAATACGTCCTGGGGCGTGATCACCTGCTACATTTGCTATCTCAACTCAAGTCCGAGTATAGTGTGCTGGAAGTCGAGGGGGTC